>JAHFUS010000122.1 GCA_023264975.1 Actinomycetes bacterium
TAGCAGCGCGTCGAGGTCGGGAGCGACAAAGGGCCGGTCGGGTCGCCACCGGTGGGCGGCAAGAGCGCCGGGGTGGTCGACCTCGCCGGCAATGAGGTCGGCCAGGTGGGGCGCCAGCAGGATCCCGTTGCGGTAGGTGCCGGTGGCGACGAGCACATGCTCCTGTGCGGTGCGACCGACCAATGGGAGGCGGTCGGCGGTGACCGGGCGGTGGCCGACCCGGACCGCCAAGACGCCAGCCCGGCCGAGGCGCCGGTCGAGTTCCCGCGAGGTGCCGTCGAGGACGGTCGCTATCTCCTCGATGGTCGGCTCGTGATCGAGGTCGGCCTCGGTAGAAAGCCGGTTGGTGGCTCCGAGATAGGTGAGCCCGCCCCGGCGCGGGACGAGATGCAGCCCGCAGGCGAAGGCCCGGTTCGGCGTGCGGATCGCCATTGCCGGTCCGGGTACTGGCCCGCGGACGAGGGCGCTCACGCCGCGGCCGGCGAATACGAATGGAAGGTCCAGCTCCGGGTCGTCGAGCAGGGTGCCGCCGGCGCCGGGAGCGAGGACCACCGTCGCGCCCTGCACCCGGCGCCCATCACGGGTGGTGACGGTGGTGCCCGCCAGCGATGTAACGCGGTCGTCGACGACGGTGACGCCGGCGTGGGCGCGCAGGGTGAGGGCCAACGCCTCAAGCAGCGTGGCGGTGTCGACCGAGCCCTCGTCGGGCAGGTGGACGGCGTCGAGGGCACGGGCTTCGGGCGCCGGCCGGTAGCCGGGCATCCCCGTCGGATCGAGGTCTTCGGCGGTGGCGCCGGCGTTCGCTGCGGCGGCCCGGATGGCCGCCAACCCGGCCCGGTCATCGTCGCCCAGGGCGTTGGCGATCACCGCCACGCCCGGGTCCACCCGGAGCGGCGGTCTGTCCCCGGCGTGGAGGGAGGCCAGCCAGCCGTCATAGCGCCGCCTCGCCGCCAGCCGT
This sequence comes from Actinomycetes bacterium, assembly GCA_023264975.1. Classification (GTDB taxonomy): domain Bacteria; phylum Actinomycetota; class Acidimicrobiia; order Acidimicrobiales; genus JAHFUS01. The sequence goes on from JAHFUS010000122.1 coordinate 959, forward strand.
TCCGCCACCTCGGCGTCGCGCTCCGCCGGGACCTCGTCGGCGCCAGCCTCGCTGAAGACCCCGAGCATGGCGCCGGCGGCGGCGGAAGCCTGGCCGGTGCGGTCGCCGAGGTCGCCGACGAGGGCAACGGTGCCGAGCCTCCCGGCCAGCTCGAGGGCGACGGCGGCGGCCACGACCCCGCTGCCGACCACCACGTGGTCGGCGGTCACCTCAGGGGAGTGCACCGGCGTCAATTTAGGAGGACGAGCCTGAGGGGCGGGCCAGGGTCACGGCCCGGAGTCCGGCGGCGAGGGGGACGGGTGGGCCGTGGCCGCCGGCGAGCGCGGCGAGGACCTCGGACCAGAAGGCGGTGAGCGACGGCGTGCGACCGACCTCAAGTTCGACCTCGGCGCCGGCCCGGTCCACCGACCACGACCGCCCCGCCGTCAGGTCGGCGCGGAGCCCGATCCCCGATGAGCAGCGCAGCGCCAGGCGGCGGTACCGCCGGTCCGACCATCTTCCGGCGATCCTGAGCACGGCCGACCCGGCGCTGCCGTCGAGGACGATCCGGGCCGGGGGGCCGGGTCCCTCGCCGGTTCGGCGGCGGGCGATGAGGACCGGGCCGAGCAGGTGATGGGCCAAGTCGACATCATGCACCACCAGATCGAGGTCGCATCCGAGTGCGGCCGCCGCCGGCGAGGCCGGGCCGCACCGCTCGAAACGGGCGGAGGTGACTGGCCCGGCCCCGCTGAGTGCGGTGGCGACGGCGATGACCGCCGGGTTCCACCGCTCGGCGTGGGCGACGCAGACGAAGGCGTCTGGGCTGACCCCGGCCAGGAGGGGTACCGAGCGGGCGTCGTCGACCATCGGTTTCTCGACCACCACTGCCGCCCCCAGGTCGAGGGCGGCGAGGGTGCTGGCCAGGTGGTCGGCGGCGGGGGTGGCCACGACCACCAGCGCCGGCGGTCGCTGTCGGGCCGCCTCGGCCAGATCGGCGCCGGTCGCCGTCGCCCCTATCCGGCACGCCTCGGCCCGGTTGTCCGGGCGGTGGTCGACCGCCGTCACCGGATGGACGCCGAGCGCTAGCAGGGTACGGAGATGCGCCCGACCGCGGCCGCCGAGACCGACGATGACCGTCGGCCCCGGGAGCACGCAGCCGCTCAACCGGCGCCGCCGGTCACCCGCTGGCGACGGCCGATGCCACGACCCCGATCACGCGCTCCACGTCCTCGTCGCTGAGGTGCGGGTGGCAGGGCAGGCACAGCAGCTCGCGGGCCGCACGGGCCGCCACTGGCGCCGGCATCCGCCGGGCCACGCCCTCGAGGCCGGGCTGCTCATGGAGCGTCCGCGGGTAGTAGGACCGGGCGTCGATGCCGCCGTGGCGCAAGGCGTCGAGCACCATGTCGCGCCGGGGCCCGATCCGGAGGGGGAACGACATCCAGCTCGGCTCTGCGCCGGCGCGCGGCGGGATGGCGACCTGGGGAAGACCGGCGCCGAGCTGCGCGGCGACGGCCCGGCGGCGGGCCAGCCAGGCCTGTTGTCGACCGACCTGTACGGTCCCGATGGCGGCCGACGTCGCGCTCAGGCGGTGGTTGGAGCCCAGGCTGGCATGCAGATAGGCACCGACGGTGCCGTGGTCACGTCCACGCCGGAGCCGGTCGGCGAAGGCGGCGTCATCGGTCACGACCATGCCCCCCTCGCCGGTCGAGAGGTGCTTGCTGGCGTGGAAGCTGAGGCAGGCGGTGCCGGTGGAACCCACCATCCGTCCTGCGTCGACCGCTCCGAACGCCTGGGCGGCGTCGTCGATGACGAGAATCCCGCGGCGGGTGGCCACCGCCGCGATGGACCCGGTCTCGGCCGGGTGACCGTACAGATGGACGGCGATCACGGCCACGGTCCGGGGACCGACGGCGGCGTCAACGGCCGCCGGATCGACGGTGGGCTGGTCGGGTCTGATGTCCACCAGAACCGGTGTCGCCCCGACGGCGGCGACGGCGGCGGCGGACGCGATGTAGGTGAACGTCGGTACGATCACCTCGTCACCCGGCCCGACGCCGCTGGCTCGGAGCGCCAGTTCGAGGGCGGCGGTCCCGCTGTTGACGGCCACGGCCTGCTCGGCGCCGAGGAACCGGGCCACGCCGGCCTCGAATGCCTCCACCACCGGACCGCCGGTGAGGACCCCTGACACGAGCACAGCCTCGACGGCCCGTAGGTCGTCGTCGTCGTGCCAGGACCGGGCCATGGGAATGGCCGAGGGGGTGGCCGTCGTCACGGCGCCGGGACGAGCCCGTCGTCGCCGTCCTGGTAGGCGAGGCCGCAGGGGCAGCGACGGTCGTCCCCGAGCCGTCGGCCGCACCGGCACACGAGGCCGACCGCACGCGCTGGGTTGCCGGCGACGAGGGTGTACGGCCCCACGTCGCGGTGCACCACCGACCCGGCAGCCACCATCGCCCACTGCCCGACCACGACGCCGGGAAGGACGACGGCGGCGGCGCCGATGGTGGCGCCGCGGCGCACGACCACAGGCCGGCGCTCGAAGCCGTCGGTGTCCTTCGATGTCCCGTCGGGGTGGACCGCTCTCGGACTCGGGTCCTCGAGGAGACAGGACAGGGGCGCCAGGAACGCCTCGTCCTCGACCCGAGCGCCGAAGAGGTTCGCGCCGTTGCCGATCTTCACCCGGTCGCCGACCCGCGTGCCGGCACCGAGGAACGCGCCCTTGCCGACCGTGCACCCGGCACCGACCGACGCGTCTCCGAGCAGCTGCACGGCGTGCCAGAGCCTGGTGCCGGCGCCGACGGTGCCTGCTCCGACCTCGGCGGTCGGGTGCACGAACGGCGGAGAAGGCGCATCCATCGGCGCGAGCATCGCAGACTCCCTGGTGCCCCATCAGGCAAAATCTGCCGCGCTCACGCCGGCTAG
>JAHFUS010000077.1 GCA_023264975.1 Actinomycetes bacterium
CATCAAGAACGACCTGGCCAACGTCCTGGCCCAGGTGGGTGGCGGCGGCGCCGGCGGCCACACCAACGCAGGTGGCAAGACCATCTCCGGTCACGCCAACTCCATCGACTGCTCCACCGCGGTGGCGCTGCCCCTAGCGGGCAGTCAGGGGTGCGAGCGCTAGCAATCACGTAGTCGACGCCGGCCGCCGATCACGGGTGGCCGGCGCCTCTGCGCGTCCGGCCTGCGGCGAGCCACGGCTGCGACAATGCACCGATGCCGCTTCTGACGCCGCTCGACCGCTACGCCTTCGACACACGCGGGTACCTGCTGTTCGACGACGTCCTGCCGGCGACGACGATCGACCGCTTGCAGAGCGCCATTGCCGGCCAGAACCTCCCGCCCGCGGGGGACAGCATCGAGTCCCAGCGCTTCGGCTGGCACGGCGAACTGTTCGCGTGGCACCAGGGGTTCCGCGACCTGATGGACCACCCGCTCGTTTGTGCCGTGCTGGAGACGTTCATCGGGCCTTTCGCCCGGCTGGACCACGCATACGGGATCGTGATGGCGCCGGGCACGAGCGGTATCGGTGTGCACGGTCCGGCATGGCCGTTCGATCCCGCCCAGTACTACCTGCATCGGGCCGGCGCCATCCGCTCCGGCCTGGTCAGCCTGTCCTGGGCTTTGAGCGACGGACGCCCTGGTGCCGGCGGCTTCGGGTGCATCCCCGGGAGCCACCGGGCGGACGAGCCGTTGCCCCAGGGCGCCGACACCCTCGTGCAGGAAGTGGTCCAGCCGGCTGGGTCGCTGCTCGTGTTCACCGAGGCGCTTGTCCACTGCACCCTGCCATGGCGCGGGAGCGGTGACCGGCGGGTCCTGCTCTACAAGTACTCGCCGGGATCGTCGACCTGGGCGCCGGCCGCCTCGGCACCGCCCGCTGCTCTCCGCGCCATGACCGACCGCCAGCGCCGGCTCCTCGAGCCGCCGTACGTCGGCGGCCGCCCGCCCTGGGACGGGTAGTCGCAGGGGACGCCCACTTTTGGCTGACGGCTGTCGGGGAGGCGGTCGGGAGATCGCCTGTCGAAGGTCGGGTGAACTGTTCAGGAACACGACAGGAGCAGTTCAGGTTTGGCCGCCCGCCACTGGCGAGCACGTTGCGCCCCAGCTCGATAGGCCGTCCCTGGTACCAAAGGACCGAAATATCCATTATTATCCGTTGGGGTGGCCTCGCATTGGGCACGCACCCCCGATGACCAGCGTTACCCCGACCCGCGGTGACGGCGCGCCGATCCCAGAGGGATCCACTCATTCACGACGTGCAGCCCGACACCGGGACCACAACCATGACGCAGCCCCCCTTCGTCCGTGGATCCGGGCGCGGTTGGACCTTGGGTCGCAACCTGCTGCTCGTGGGGATCGTCGGCGCGATCCTGGCCGCTTCGGTTGTGCAGTCAGCCCTCAGCGGCATAGCACGGGTCAAGGCTGTCAACCGGGCGGTCCGGAGTTCGGAACGACTCCAGCGCTACCAGCAGGACGCCGACATGATGCGCGACGCCCTTCACTCCGATGTGCTCAGCGCCGTGCTCACGGGGCGGGGGACGGGGGTCGATCCCGCCGAGGAGATCCGGGCGGGCGTGGGGGCTCATGCGGATCGGCTCCGCGCCGACCTGTCGTCCATCCAACGCCTCGCTCCCGAGGCCGGCGTGCCCAGGAGCGTGGCTGTCCTCGTCCCCTCACTGGAGTCCTACACGCGCCAGGCGGAGGATCTCGTGGATCGAGCCCTCTCCGGCCCCCTGCCGTCCGATGGACCAAGCTTTGCGTCGTTCGAGGAAGCCTTCCACCGCCTGGAGGTCTCGCAGGCAAAGGCCACGGCCGATCTCTCCCGGGCCGCCCGGCGCGACGACAGCCGCGCCGGGCAGGAGGAGGATGCCGTCCAGCGCCGGCTCTTCCTGCTGTCGGGAGGAGCCCTCCTCGGACTCGTCGCCCTCGCCTTCGCCCTCAGGCGGATGGGCCGCAAGGCGGACTCGGCCGCCGATGAGATGCACCTGCGCGACCGGCGCTTCGCCGCCCTGGTGGACTACTCGTCGGACGTCGTCACCGTGGTCGACGCCGCCGGCTTGATCACCTACGAGAGCAGCGCCGTCGAGCGGGTCCTCGGCTACGACCCGGCAGGGAGGGTGGGGACGCCGGTGCTGGACATCGTGCATCCCGACGACATGGCGCTCGCCCGGTCCCGCCTCGCCGGCGACTGGAACGCTGCTGAACCTGTCGTCGACGAGATCCGGGCCCGCCATCGCGACGGATCGTGGCGCTGGGTGGAGGCAGTGTGGTCCAACCTGGTCGATGTGCCCGAGGTCGCAGGTATCGTGGTGAACTGGCGCGAAGTCGGGATGCGTAAGGCGCTGGAGGAAGGCCTGGCCCACGAGCGCGAGTTCTTCGCCGCGGTCCTGGAGAGCCTGGAGGACGGGGTGGTGGCGTGCGACGCCGACGGCACGCTCACCTTGTTCAACGATGCCACCAGGCGCTTCCATGGCCTGCCCGTGGCGCCGGTGCCGGCCTGCGAGTGGCCGCAGCACTACGACCTGTTCCTCGCCGACCAGACGACGCCGATGGCCACCGAGGACATCCCGCTGTTCCGGGCGCTGGCCGGCGAGGTGGTCCGTGACGCGGAGATGACCATCGCCCCGAGGAACGGCAATCGCCGCCTGATCGCGGCCAACGGGCGGGCGATCTACGGGCCGGACGGGCGCAAGCTCGGCGCCGTGGTGGCCATGCACGACACGACTGAGCGCAAGGAAGCGGAGCGGGCCCTGGTGCGCCAGGCCTTCGAGGACAGCCTCACCGGCCTCGGCAACCGGGCCAGCCTCACCGCCCACGTGGAGGCCGCACGGCGCCGGGCTGCTCTCACGGGATCGACCCTGGCCGTGCTCGTCATCGACCTCGACGACTTCAAGAGGGTCAACGACAGCCTCGGCCATGCCGCCGGCGACCTGCTGCTGGTCGAGACCGCCACCCGGCTCCGCGGCTGCCTGCGCGGCCCCGACGTCGCCGTGCGCCTCGGGGGCGACGAGTTCGTGGCGTTGCTGGAGGACGCATCGCAGGATCAGGCCATCAGCGTGGCCGACCGGATCCTGGCCTCGGTGCGGGCCCCCTTCTGCCTGGACGCCCGCGAACTCACCGTCGGAGCCAGCATCGGCATCGCCGTGAGTGAAGGCGGTGCGGACGACACCGAGAAGATGCTCCGCGCTGCCGACCTGGCCATGTACGTGGCCAAGAGCCGGGGCAAGGGCGCCCACGCCGTGTTCGAGCCGGACATGCACCTTGTCGCCCTTGGGCGTCTCGCCCTCGAGGGTGACCTTCGCCGGGCGCTGGCCGACAACCAGTTCACCCTGGCCTACCAGCCGGTCATCCGCCTGGGCGACGGCGCCATGGTGGGGGTGGAGGCGCTGCTGCGCTGGGATCCTCCCGGCCGCGGCCCCGCCCAGCCCGACGAGTTCATCCCGGTCGCCGAGGACAGCGGGTTGATCGTGCCCCTCGGGGCCTGGGTGCTGGAGGAGGCCTGTGCGCAGGCCAGGCGCTGGGACGAGGCGTTCCCCGACCGAGCCCCACTCACCGTCGCCGTCAACGTGTCGGGACGCCAGCTGCTGCGCAGCGGACTGGTCGACACCCTGGTGGACGTGTTGAAGCGGACCGGCGTCGAGCCGGCTCGCCTGGTCCTGGAGATCACCGAGAGCACGCTGGCGGGCGACGACGAGCTGGCCCTGACCACCCTGTGGGAGATCAAGCGCCTGGGCGTGCGGCTGTCGATCGACGACTTCGGCACCGGCTATTCCTCGCTCAGTCGGCTGCGCACCCTGCCGGTTGCTGCTCTCAAGATCGACCGGTCGTTCGTGGTCGAGATCGACGGCCCCGACGCCGAGGCACCGCTTGTGGTGGCCACATTGGCCATGGCCCGTGGCCTCGGCCTGTCCGTGGTGGCGGAGGGGATCGAGACCACCGGACAACTGGAGTTCCTCAGTCGTCACGGCTGTCCCGAGGCCCAGGGGTTCTTGATGGGCAGGCCGGTGGAAGCCTCGGCGATCGCCGCCCTGCTCGAACGCGACGTTCCGCTGGTGGAGGTCATGGGCGAGCCGACGCCCCTCGGCATGGCGGCCGTCAATGGCCTGACCATGGTGATCGAGTCGGTGATCACGAACCGCCGGGGCGACGACGAGGCGATCCAGTCGCTGCTGGCCGAGATGGCACGGATCACCGGCTTGGAGTCGACCTATCTGACCGAGATCCACTGGGACCGCTTCGAGCAGGAGGTCCTCTATGCCCGAAACACCGGCGCCCTCGACATCGGCGAAGGGCTCCTTGTCGACTGGGCCGACACCCGGTGCCGCCAGGCCCTCCTCGGCGGGCCCTCGAACACCGACGACGTGCCGGGCGCGTACCCCGAAAGCGAAGCTGCCCGCCGGATGGGCCTGCAGAGCTACGTCTCGGTCCCGGTGCCCTCGCCTGAGGGGCGGATCTTCGGCACCTTGTGCGGCGCCAGCTCGAAGCGCTGCAAGCTGGGCGAAGCCGAGCTGGCCGTGTTCCATCTCTTCGCCCGTCTCATCGCCGACAGGCTCGGCCAGAGCGTCTGAAACCGATGCGCCCGGCATTGGCCTCGCCACACCAGTCGGCGAACAGGCGCAGGTCGGTCGCGTAGCTGCGGGTCGACTCAGGTCTCCTACGCCCGCGTGAGTGTCACGTCGAGCGTGCCACGACGGTGATCGAGCCGGAGTGAGTGACTCCCGTCGGAGTCACGGCGCACGTGCAGGTCGACGGCTGAGCCACCAACCCGGAGGTTCGTCAACGTGATCTCGGGAAGCCATTCCGGCAGGGCGGGATCGAGTTCCAGTGACGACGAGGCGGCGTCGGCCTGGGCGCCGACGAGGACGGTGATGAGGTGCACGAGCGCTCCCGCGGCCCACGCCTGGGGAACGTTGGCGCCGAGGTATTGCACGGGAAACCCGCCGCGATCGCGGTCCAGACCGGCGAAGAGCTCCGGCAGCCGACGGGCCTGAAAGCGGTCGGCGGCGTCGAAGAGCCCACGCGCGACCTGGGCCACTTCGGCATCCAGTCCGTAGCGGCGGAAGCCGGCCGCACAGATGGCGTTGTCGTGGGGCCACACCGACCCGAGCTGGTAGGAGAACGGGTTGTAGGCCCGATGCCGCTGCGAGAGCGTTCGGATGCCCCAGCCGCTCCACATGTCCGGCGCCAGCAGCCGCGAGGCGACCCGCCGGGCCCGCTCGGGCGCCACGGCCTCGGCCCACAGGAGGTGCCCGGGGTTGGAGGCCACCGAGGCGATGGGGGCCTTGTTGCCGTCCAGACCGAGGTAGTAGGTGCCCTCTTCCTCCCACCAGAACCGGTCCTCGATCAGCTCGGCCAGGCGGGCGGCCTCGTCCCTGAGGCGCTGCGCCGACGCGTTGTCGGCGTAGGCCTCGTCGAGTACGTCGGCCCAGGCCCGCTTGGCTGCCACCACGTACCCCTGGTGTTCGCACAGTGCGATGGGCAGCGACGAGATGGCGCCGTCGGCGCCGACGATCGCATCGCCTGAGTCCTTCCACCCCTGGTTGTAGTAGCCGCCCTGGCTGGCACGGGTGCGGTATTCCTGAAGGCCGTCGCCGTCAATGTCGCCGTCGGTGTCGATCCACACGAGTGCCCGCTCCACGTGGGGGCGGACGCTGTCGAGCGCGGCGCGGTCGCCATGCCAGCGCCAGGCCTGGGCCGCGGCCCACACGTAGAGGGTGGTGGCCTCATGGGTTCCGTAGTAGGGCGTGTGGGGCACCAAGTGGAAGAAGGCGAGCTCGCCGTGGCGGAACTCGTGCTCGATCTTGCCCGGCTGCATGTCCCGCTCGTCGTCGTAGCCGTCGCCCTGGACGGCTCCGAGCGCCCGGAGGGCGGCCAGGGCGAAGCGCGGCGACAGGGCGAGGGTCTGCAGCGAAACGATGAGGCTGTCACGACCGAACACCGAGAGGAACCACGGCACACCGGCCGCCGGCACCCAGGCATCGATGTCGTCATGGCGGTGGGGATCGGCGGCCGCGTCGTCGTGGACGAACATCCGCAGGCTGGCCAGGTCGTCGATCGCCTGCGCGACGGAAGCGGTCACCGACGGGTCGCTCGTCGCGATCCTGGTGGACTCGCGGATCCACCGGCGACTGGCCTTGGTGCGTTTGTGGTCCTCCCCCAGCAGGTCATTGCAGGTGATGCTGGGCTTGCGGGCATCGCCCCTGGCGTCGAAACGGATCCACAGCAGGCACGTATGCCACGACGCTCCCGGTGCGAGGCAGAGACGGAAAATGACGCCCCCGTTCGCGAACTGGGGCTCGGAGCCGGACTTCTCCACCTGGAGACGCAGGGACCGCCGGAAGTCGGCGTTCTCGTACTGGGTGGTGAGCCAGCCCCGTGCGGGGTCCCAGTGGCTCTGAAGTGATCCCCGGCGCACCAGCGCACCGCTCTTGATGTCGAACAGGTCGGCGAAGTCGCACTCCACGCTGACCTCGAGGTCGACCTCGACCGGCTCGGGGCCGTAGTTGACCACGTCGTAGTCCTCGTGCACCCCGTGGCCCACACTGCGATCGAGGCGGAGATGAAGGCTCCGGGCCGGGATGGGGCCGCCGGTGGCCGCCAGCAAGGCCGGGTTGGTGAACTCGAAGCGGGACGAGAAGGGCTCGACCGCGGAGCTGGTCAGCAGCACCGGCGGGACCCGCCCGAGCTTGAGGCGGTAGCCCGACACCAGGCGGGTGTCGGAGGCGAGGTAGCCCTGGTCCTTGGTGCTCGACATCCGCGCGTCGGGTTCGCACACCACCACTTCGTCGTCAGCATGGATGGTCACGACCGGCGGCCCTACCTGAACCTCCACCGGGCCCATTCCATCTCGCGCCAGGACTGGGCGGCGCGGTCGACGTCGCTGACCCCTGGGTCGCTGACCCCTGGGACGACGACCCCAATGTGAACCATCGGGGTAAGGATGGCACGCAACGGCAGTGGCACTCTGAAGCTACGACGCAGAGGCTCCGGGTCCCGGCCGTCGCCCTACGGTGAGGATGACGATGGTCAACACCACGGTGCCGGCGGCGCGGGGTTGGTGTGCGCCAGCGTGACCCTTGTGCTCGCCGGTGACTTCGAGGCGGGTGGTGGCGTTGGCGACCCGCAGATCGAACTGGCGACACCAACGAGCGCGCCGAACAGCACGAGGACCGCCAGCCGTGACGGCGGGGCGGGACCTACCCGCTCACTGTCCGAGGGCTCGGTAGACGCGCTCGGCGTAGCCCTCGAGCCGCTCGGTGCTCTCCTTCAGGTCGACGGCGGCCCGGGCGGCGGACGGCGCGCCGAAGCTGTCGCGCAGGGAGAGCTCGCGGTGCCAGCGGCGCAGCCGGTCCAGGCTCTGCTCCTCCTCTTCTAGCTCGGCGAGGGTGAACTTGCCCTTGGCGATCTCCCGGTCGATCTCGGCGTGGAACTTGGCGCAATCGGCGAGGAACTCGGCCCACTCCGCTTCCCGGGCGGCGGTGTACTGCTCGCGGAGCCTCGACTCGGACAGGTCGTCCTGTCCGCGGGCGTCGAGACGGAGCAGCTCGCCGTCGGGGGCGCGGTCGATCAGGTCCCGGACCTTGTCGAGAGTCTCGGTAGTGAGCGGGTTGGCGGGAAGGGCCCAGGTTCCCGCGGCCAGGGGGATCGCCCCGCCGCGGCGCAGCTCGCGCCACACGGCCACCCGGTGCCGGGACGGCTCGGACGGGACCTTGACCACAACCACCACCCACCCAGCGCTCATCCGAGCCAGAGTACATCTCGGGTGTAACAACAGTTACGATCAGCTTGTGGTTCGTTTGATGCTCATCGGCGTCGGGGTGCTTCTCGCCTCGTGGGCGCTGATGGTGGTGCTGGCGGCGCGACTGCCGGAGGGGACGCTCAAGGAACTGGCCAACTTTCTCCCTGACTGCGCCACCACCGTCCGCCGCCTGCGCCGCGACCCGAGGGTGCCCCGGCGGGCCAAGCTGGCGGTCGGCTTCGCCGGGTTGTGGGTGCTGTCGCCGATCGACCTGATCCCGGAGTTCCTTCCGGTGATCGGTCCCCTCGACGACGTCGTGGTCGTGGCTCTCGCCCTGCGCTACGCGGCCCGCCAAGTGCCGCCCGATGTGCTGTTCGAGGCGTGGCCGGGACAGCGGTCGATGATGGAACGCCTCCTCGGCCAAAGAACGGCGGCCGACTGATGGACGAGTCGCTCTTCAAGGTCGTCAACCGGTTCGCCGAGCGGACCGGTTGGCTCCACCCGCCCGCGGTCGCGTACGCCAAGTACGGGATCGTCCTGTTCGGTGTGGCCCTGCTGGCGGGCTGGTGGATCGGCCGGCAACGCTCGAACACGGCGATCGCCGCCGCGGTGGCGTGCACGGTCGTGGCCGTGTTCGTGGCGTTGGGTGCCGCCCAGGTCCTGGGCCACCTCGTCGATCGATCCCGCCCCTATGACGCCATCGACGGTGTGCGCGTGCTGGTGGCCCGCACCACCGACTTCTCGTTCCCGAGCGACCACGCCACCGTGGCGGGCGCTGTCGCGGGCGGATTGTGGTTCGCCGGCCGCCGGCTCGGGCGGGCCGTCATCGGGCTTGCGATCGTGATGGCCTTCGCTCGTGTCTACGTCGGCGCCCACTACCCCGGCGACGTGCTCGCCGGCCTGGTGCTCGGTGCCGCCGTCGCCGTGGCGGTCAACCGTCTCACCGTCCGCCGGGTCACCGCGTTGGCGGATCGCCTCGTGCGCTCGCCGCTCGGGCCGTTCGTCGCCCGCAGTGGCGACGAGTTCGAGCGTGCTTGATTCACTCAGCTCGCTGGCCGGACCTGTCGCCTACCTCGTCGTCGCCGTGCTGGCGGCCCTGGAAGCCTCCGCGTTCGTCGGGCTGTTCATCCCCGGCGAGCTCGCCCTGCTCACCGGCGGCTACATCGCCCATCAGGGCAACGCCAGCCTGGGCCTGATGATGGGCGTCGCCGTCGCCGGGGCGATCGCCGGCGACTCCCTCGGCTACGAGATCGGCCGGCGGTTCGGGCCCGCCCTCCAGGCCAGCAGGCTGGGCCGCAAGGTCGGAGCCGAACGTTGGGAACGAGCCGAGGCCTACCTCGAAGCCAAGGGAGGACGTGCGATCTTCGCCGGACGGTTCGTCGGCGTGCTGCGCGCCCTCGTCCCCGCCGTCGCCGGCGCCACCCAGATGCCATACCGGCGTTTCCTGGCCTGGAACGCCCTCGGCGCCATCATCTGGGCCCCCGGTACGGTCCTCGCCGGCTACCTCGCGGGATCGTCCTACCGTCGGGTCGAGCGCTACGCCGGCCCGGCCGGACTCGTCCTCCTCGGTGCGGTCGTCGCCGTGGCCTCCGTCGTGTTCACCACCCGTTGGATCGCCCGCCACCCCGACCAGGTTCGCGGGCTGGCGACCCGACAACTCGCACGGCCTCGGGTGGCGTCCCTCACCGGCCGCTACCGATCGCAACTCGCCTTCCTCGGCGACAGGTTCCGGCCCGGGAACGCCCTCGGCCTCGCCCTCACCGCCCAGCTCGCCGTCCTCGCCGCCGCCGGATGGGCGTTCGGATCGCTGCTCCAGGACGTCCTCGGCGGCGACGACGCCACCCGGGTCGATCTTCCCGTGGTGCGCTACCTCGCGGACCACCGCACGGCCTGGCTCACCACCACCATGCGGGACCTCACCTGGCTCGGAAGCACCGTGGTGCTCGTCCCGTTCGTGTTGATCGTCGGCCTCGCCTCCCGCCGCCGTACCCGGAGCTGGGCGACCATGGCGCAGCTAGCGCTCGGCCTCGGGGGAGCCATCGCCCTTTACGATCTGATCAAGCCGCTCGTTGGCCGCCCCCGACCCCACGTCGGTCAACTCGTCACCACCGGCACCGGCTACGCCTTCCCCTCCGGGCACGCCACCCAGACCGCCGCTGTCGCCGTGACCCTCGCCGCCCTCGGAGCTGCTTCGACCGGCTCCTGGACGCGGAAGGTAACGATCTGGTCAGCCGCAGCGCTCGTGTGCCTCCTCGTCGGCTTCTCACGCATCTACCTCGGCGTGCACTGGCCGACAGACGTGCTCGCCAGCTTCGCCCTCGGGGCCCTCTGGGCCGCGATCTGCGCGCTCGCCATCCGCCGTCCAGACCGGGGATGTAGGGAGCAGGTCGATGCTGCCCAGCAGAGGCGCCGGCGTTTCCGTAGCGTTCGCCCATGACCATCTCCTCCCACTGGCATCGCCATCCCGGGGTTCGCTCCGGCGAGCAACTGACCCTCGGCGAGCGGGCGGCCGACTCGATGCGCAACCGGATGGGATCGTGGGCGTTCGTGTTCGGTGCGCTCTTGTTCCTCACCGGATGGATGATCGGGAACCGCAACGTCGGCTTCGACCCCTACCCGTTCATCCTCCTGAACCTGATCCTGTCGTGCCTCGCCGCCATGCAAGGCGCCATCCTGCTCATCGCCGCGAAGCGCCAGGACCAGATCTCCTCCGAGCTGGCGTTGCACGACTACGAGACCAACGTCGAGGCGGATGAGATCGTGAAGGCGATCCACGCGCTCACCACCGAGCTCCACCAGAAGATCTGCGCGCCCGCCGCTACCGCCCCGTGATCGAGATCGTCGGGCGAACGCTCGTCGTCTACGCAGCCGTCCTGATCGGGCTCCGGCTCGGCGGCCGTCGCGAACTGGGGCAGCTGACCCCGTTCGACCTGGTGGTGATCCTTCTCGTCGCCAACGCCGTGCAGAACGCGATGGTCGGCGCCGACACCACGCTCCAGGGAGGCCTCGTCGCGGCGGCCACACTCCTCGTGGTCAACGCGGGTGTAGCCCGGCTCCGCCTCCGAAGCGTGCGAGTCCGCCACCTCGTAGAGGGTGTCCCCGTCGTCCTCGTTCAGCACGGCGAGATCGTCGCCGCGAACCTGCAGCATGAAGGCATCACCGAGGAGGAGGTCGTGGCGGCTGTCCGTGAGCACGGCGAGATCGGTGACCTCTCCCAGGTCGAGCTCGCAGTGCTGGAGACCGACGGCTCGGTCAGCGTCGTGCCCATGACCGCCAACGTCCAGCGAAGCCGCCGAAGACTTCGCCAACGGCGGAGGTGACGGGCGATGTCCGCCGGCAGGAGTCCCTCACTATCGCATCCAGGACATCGAGCGGTCCCGGTCGGCCAGGGCGACCAGGCGGGGGCGCACCTCGCTCGTGTCCGGCAGCGCCGAGCGGATGGACTCGGGCGGCTCGCACGAGAGCGCCCCGGCCTCGTTCAACAGGTGCTGGCGGCACTTGAGCAACGAGGACCGGCCCAGTGTCGCCCAGGTGCCGAGCCGCCGCACAGAACTTTTCATCCCGCTTGTGGTGGAGGTGATGGGACTTGAACCCACGACTTCTACGTTGCGAAGGTTGGAGAGGCACATTCGCCTACCAGGCGATTTGTGGAAAACTGCTGTTCAGAGGCCTGTTTTGGATCTCCGCTCGTGACGGCTGGTGACCCTATTTCGCCTTCTCTTGTGGTGCAGATGTGGTGCAGGACGAACGCTGCCGATCGCCGCCGGTCGGGCTGCGGTTTATGAGACGCTGCCCTGCGCCACCACCCACTGCACCGGTTGGCCGGTGAGTCGGGCGATGCGGTCGAAGTCGGCGTCGTAATGCAGGACCGTGAGTCCCGCCCCCTCGGCGCACGCGGCGACGAGCAGGTCCGGGAGCGGCACCGACCGGTGCTCGGACGTCGAGGCCAGGAGCGCCTGGACGGCGAGGGCGCGGTCGACCACAGCCTCGGTCACCGGCACGCGCGGCATCGCCCGCAGGGCGACGGCCAGTTCCGCGTAGGTGGCCGGGCTCGGGGCGCTGAACAGCAGTTCGAGGTCGACGGTCCCGCACGTGGCGATCCGGCCAGCGAGCAGCAACGGCTCGATCACCCCGCGCACCTCCGGACGGGTGTCGCTTCGCGTCAGTGCGCTCTTGTCGGCAAGAAAGGTCGCCACGCAGCCTCGCTCAGCGCCAGGCCCGCGCCATCACCTCGGGGTCCTCGAGATCCAGACGACCAGGTGTGAAGAGCAGCTCGACCAGGCGCTGGCGCTGCTTCAGGCGTATGACCTCATCGAGGGCGGCGTCGACCGTGTCGGTCAGCGTCGTGGTCCCCAGGATCGCCTTGGCGGACTCGACCTTGGCGAAGTCGACCTCGAACGACGTCTTGCGTCTCGTCGTGATGGACACGCTGGCAGGATAGCGGATTCTCGTAAACGAGATAGGCACGTACGCGCCACGTCTCTATCCCGGAACGGAGGGTCCGGCGTCAGGAGCAGCGAGCGCTTGCTCCCGTCACGGACCGTGTACTATGGCGCATTGCGGTGTGCTACAGCAGGAGGCTCAGCATGGGACGATCAACAACCAGCGTTCGTTTCGCCGACGATCTGCGCGAGGACCTCGCCAGTGCGGCCGCCGCCGAGGGCACAACCGTCACCGAGTTGATCGAGCGCTTCGTGCGTGAGGGCTTGGCATGCGCGGCGCATCCCGGGATCGTGTTCAAGCCCGGCCCGTCGGGGCGCCGGGCTGCTCTCGCCGGTGGTCCCGATGTCTGGGAGGTCGCGGCAACACTTCGGGGCGTCTCCGGTTCCGAAGCCGCTCGAGTCGCTGGTCTGGCCGAGCAGTTCGGCCTCCATGGCCGACAGATCGTCATGGCCCTCAACTATGCCGCCGACCATCGTGACGAGATCGAGACCCGCATCGCCGCCAATGATCGGGCCTTGGAGAGGGCCGAACAGCTGGCGGCCGAGCGTGATCGCCTGCTTGCTTGAGGTTCCTGATCGACGCCATGCTTCCTCCACGGGTGGCCGAGCTGCTGAACGAAGCCGGGCACGACGCGACCACCCCGTTCGAGTTGGGGGCTCACAACCTTCCCGACGACGTGCTGGTCCAGCTCGCGGCGGCGGACGGCCGGGTGATCGTCACAGAGAACGCAAGTGACTTCGCCGCCGTCACGGCCTGCCCCGTGCTCTTCGTCCGAAAGTCCTGGTGGCCTTCCGCCTCGCTAAGCGCCAGACTCGCCGACGCAGTGGACAAGTGGGCGACCGCCAACGTGGACCCTGGGCCGTGGCCGCACTGGCTGTCCTCCGGTCACCGCTAGGGCAAGGGGCGATGCCCTGGCCGGAGCGGCTCGCGCTTGATCGCGCCGAGGAGGCAAGCAGACGATCGGGTGCAGGTGACACTGAACTTCGCACGCCTGTCAGTGGCCTGTCGTTATCGGGCGCGAAGTGCCGAAGTAGGGCGCCTCGACAGGAGCACCGAACCACCCGGCGCCCCGACTGCCCGGAACGTTATGTGCGCTTCCCGTCCTTCGCTGGTCGTTGACCTGGGAGGGCCGGTGGCCCAGACGAGGGGCGCGCCAGGGGTCGAGCAGCCGACGTCCAGCCTCCGGTCTAGGCGCCGAGGGCGGTTCCGACGTGGCGCCGGATCGCCGCCCACGTCAGCGGGTCGAGCGGGGGCAGAGCGTGCATCCACGTGGTCAGGAACATACCCTTCAACTGGATCATCCCGACCGGCCGGGCCACCACGAAGATGTGGAGGTGGGCGCCGCCGTCGCCCCACTTGTAGACGTGGACCCGCCCCACCCCCTCGATGGCTGCCAGCGCCCGCTGTATCCGGATGAGGCGCACCCCCATCTCGGCGGCCTGCTCGTCGTCGAGGTCGCCGAAGTCGAGGTGAGCCCGGCTGTGAAGCACGACGCCGGGCAGCGACATCGGCTCGGCCGGCATGCTCACCAGCCACCGCTCGTCGGTCCACGCGAAATCGTCGTCCGGCAACCGGCAGGTCGAGCAGTCCTCGGCCGATTCGCCGTTCCGGGGGGGCTCCGGCAGGACCGGGTCCCGCAGGTGCGTCATCCGCAGGCCATCGGTCTCGAACGGGAAGATGGGCCATCCGGCCGTTAGGGGCAGGGCGAGGCTGCCGCCTGGGCCGTACGCCTCCCGGGCCCGTAAGGTGATGGCTACGGGGTCGAGTCCGAACTGGCCGGCCACTTCCTCCTCCGAGCCTGCTCCAGCCACGAACCCGCAGCCTAGGAAGCGCGGGCTCTCTGAGCCCAGTTACAGGGCGCACCGTATAAGTGACATGCCGTAGTCGTGCGCTCCCTGGGGTCGCTTCAGGGCGTCCCGGACCAGCACCGCGGGGTGATCTACCGCGTCGACACGCTCGCGCATTCTGTGACACTCCGAACCGATCGCCGCGCGACCCGAGCCGTTCTGGCCGGAGGCGCAAGCAAGGCGAAGTTCGTGCTCGACTGACCGAGTCGCGTCCCGCCGGTAGGGTCGTCCCCGGATGGCCGGGCAGAACTACGCAGAGGCCGAGGCCAAGGCGGCGCGGTTCGCCGGTCGGTTGTCCGACGCCCTCGGGGACCGCATGGTCGGCCTCTACCTCGTTGGGTCCTTCGCTCTCGCCGACCTGCAGCCGGACAGCGACCTCGACTTCGTGGCCGTGCTTTCGGACTGTTGCCCGCCACGCTGGATGAAGACGGCTGCGACACCGATCTTGGAGACCGCAGTGGGACGCGGCTGAGAGACGAAGTCACGAACGTGGTGACGTCAGCGGGCTGACGACGGTTGCGTGTAGGTGGTGATGTCGAGGTGGAGCCCGTTGGGGATGACCGCCTGGTAGCCGAAGCGCTGGACCAGATCGAGAAGGAGTTCGGCCGCCACGATCTCGATCCCCGGGCCGGCGGAGATCTCGGCGGTGATGGTGAGGCGGTGAACGAGGTCGTCCGAAAAGCCGTGACAGCTCATTCGGCGGTGATCTCGGTGACGGCGGCCCGAGCCGAGGACTCGTCGACGATGGCCTTCTTGGCGGCGTAGGCGGCGACGAGGGCTTGGAGGGCGAGGTTGTTGACCGCCCGGGGCAATCCCCGGGAGACCTGGTGGATGAGGGCGACGGCGTCGTCGGAGAACAAGGTGTCGGTGCGTCCGGCCAGGCCGAGGTGGTGGGTGACGTAGGAGCCCGTCTCGGCCGGCGTCATGGGCGGCATGAATCGGCCCCATTTCTCATTGGCGCTCCGATCGCACCTACTCGACACCGTCGTGGTGCGAACCAGACCGCAGACCGAGCGCGCGCGACACCGAATCGGCGATCTGCCCGCAGCCGAGTCCGTCGGGTTCGTGTCACAGGAAGACTCAGACCTCCGGAAGTCGGTCGTGAGTGACTGTTGAAGTCATCAGGGCGCGATCCGGTAGATGATCGGCCTCGGATCACCGAGCATGTGCGCCTCGGCGGCGGTGAGTTCGTCGGCCAGG
>JAHFUS010000015.1 GCA_023264975.1 Actinomycetes bacterium
GCGGTTCACGAGGACGCCGGCCAGTACGACCGTGATGAGGGCCAATACCACGGAGAACGAGGCTTGGCCCCGTTCGCTCCGGGTACGCCACCACCGGTTTGTCATGTGATCTCCCCTTCTGGATGAGCCGGGCAAGCACGGGGACGATCACGTGGTGCGGCTGAGGTGCGCAGCGATCCGGCAAGGCTCCGGACGCACCGCGCACTCCATGGAACCGGAACATGTGCTCCGATGCCACTGCCACCTGATGACGTGGACTGCCCCTGTGTGCTGAGACAGATGCGCGGCGTCGGAGAATTATTCGCAGTTTCTCAGATTCTTCTCTCGCCGGATACCCGATCGGCCGATAGGGGGCGCTTCCGTCCCTGGGCCCGGACGCGGTCCATGGCGCCCCCTTTGGGGGCGCCATGGCGGAACGAACCGTTGCTCTCGGAGCAGCCCCCTCGAGGGGCCGCAGTCACCGGCGGATCTTGGTCTTGATGAAGCTCGTGATCGTGTCGGTGGGTGTCTGTACCTTGTGGACCTTGCGCACGTGATCGGCGACCTTGCGCATCAACTCTTCATCAGTACCGGCTTTGCCTTGCCAACGGCAGGCATGGTCGGCATCCCTTCACCTGAACTCCGGCAACGTTCCTCCTTCTTGGTGTAAGCGCTCCTACCAGTCTGGCGGACCGCTGCTGGTACGGGCGAACTAGGCGCCGAGGGCGCGGGCGCGACCGGGGGCGCGCAGTGCCCGGCGCGAGGGGCCGTCTCCGAGGAGGCCCGACAGGGCGCCCTCGATGGCCTGCGTCTGCCGGTGGATGTCGCCCACCACGGCGCCGATCGGTTCGCACTGGGAGGCGATGGACCGCACACCGATGAGGACGGTGCCGACAGTGAAGCTCACCTTGTTGAGGGTGTAGGCGATGATGATGAGGTACAGGGCCACAGCCCCGACCCCGAGGAACACCCCGATGAGGGTGACAACCGTTGCAAGACCCATATCCTTACCTTTCCCCGTGGATTGACGTGCGACCGGTGGAGGATGCCATCACAGAATCCGCTGCAGCGCACCGACGTAGCGGCCGGCTGCGCCGTGGGCCGTACCCGCCAGCTCACGCGTGCGGACGAGCTTAGGCACCGAGTCGAGCGCGGCGGTGATGCCCACGCCGTGTTCGAGGATGTCGTTGGCGTAGGCGTTGATCTCCATGATCTGGCGCAGCAGCCGGTTGAGCAGCAGCAGCACCACCGGCACCACTACGAAGAGCAGGACCAAGTTCCCGAGCCACCACAGAGCCACGGCAAACCCCCGTTCGAGTCATCAGGTCGGCACCGCCGACGCCGTTCATTGTATGTTGCCAACCTATAGAGCGAAAGCCCCTATGACAAGGCATTCCTGCTATCGGTCCCAATATGATGCCTGACGGCGGCTCCCGCCGCAGATCGGACTGAGCGTGGACGTCCCCGCCGAGGCGGCCCGACCCCCGGACGAGGCCGACACAGTGGTCGCCGAGATCGACGCTCTGCGCCGGGCGCACCTTGAGACGGAGTCGCTCCTCGGCCTCGTCCTGGCCGCCATGCCCGACGCTGTGGTGGTGGTAGACGACCGGGGCCGCATCACCCGCGCCAATGAGACTGCCGGCCGACTGGCGGGCGTCGCCGCCGGCGAGCTGGCGGGACAGTCGGCGAAGGAGCTGTTCGGCGACCGAACCCCCGCCACGCCCCTGCAGGTGTTCGAGAGGGCGCCCGGTGGCCGCCTCAGCTTCGAGACGGTGGCCGGCGTCACGGGCTCGACGGTGCCGGTGTGCGTCACGTGCACCCTGCTGCGCGACACCACCGAGCGGGTGGTGGGCGCCGTCTACGCCGCCCGGGACCTGAGCGAGACCCGGCAGCTGGTGACCCGCCTCGAGCAGGCCGAGGCCCGGTGGCGTCTCATCGCCCAGCTAGGCGACCTCCTCGGTCGCCAGCTCGATCCCCGCGAGTCGCTGTTGGAGACGTGCAGGTGGCTGAGCCGCAGCACGGGCGCCGGTGTGGCCGTGATTCTCGCGTCCAAGCTCACGGTGGGGCGCGTCGTCGCCTGGCCGCCCGACTCGCCCGTGGCGGCCCGGCTGGAGGAGCTGGCGCCGCGGCCGCTGGAGCCGGGCTCTGCCCTCTACACCGCCGTGCAGGGCCAGCAGACGGTGCACGCCCCCACGCTGTCCGCCGATCTCCCGCTACTCGACCACGGGCCCGTGCCCGAGGGCATCGGATCAGCCGCCGTCGTGCCCCTAGTCGCCCGCAACATGACGCTCGGGGCCCTCCTCGTCCACAGCCCCGAGCCCGGCGGGGTCCGCCAGCGGGCCCTGATCGAGCAGGCCGCAGACCGGGTCGCCCTGGCTCTCGCAAACAGCGAGCTGCGCGCCGCCGTCTCGCGCTTCGAGGCGGACGAGGAGGCGTCGCACTTCCGCGAGGAGCTGCTTGCGGCGGTGTCGCACGACATGCAGACGCCCCTGGCCGTGCTCCTCGGGTCGATCCGGGCGCTGGAGGCGGGCGACGACCTAGGCCCCCGCGAGCGCGGGCACCTCTACGAGCGCATGGGCCGGCGCGGGCTCCAGCTGCGCCGCCTGGTGCAGCAGTTCCTCGACTACTCCCGCCTGGGCGCCGGGCGGCCGGTGGTGGTCCGCCCGGCCATGACCGACATCCGCTTCGCCCTCACCCAACTGGAAGCCGACATCGCCGGCCGCCGGCCGGTGATCTTCGACATGCCGAACGACCTCCCGCCTGCCTACGTCGACCCCGACCGCCTCGACCAGGTGTTGGCCAATCTGGTTTCCAACGCGCTGAAGTTCTCGCCCGCCGGGTCACCGATCAAGGTTCGGGCCCACGCCACGGCCGACAGCGTCGAACTGGAGGTGACCGACCAGGGCCAGGGCATGAGCCCGGCCGACCTCGCCACGGTGTTCCGCAAGTTCCATCGGGGCGCCGGCGCCGAGGACATCCCCGGCACCGGCCTGGGGCTCTACGTGAGCCGGGCCCTCCTGGAGGCGCAGCACGGCCGCCTCCTCGCCGCCAGCGCGCTGGGCAAAGGGAGCAGGTTCACGGTGGTGCTGCCCCGCCGGGCACCGCCCGAATAAAGCGACGGGGGCGATCGGACGGCCGCGAGCGGCGGCACAAGGGCCGCGCGCTCGCGGCGCCCGTGTCCTACGACTCCAGTTCGAGCACCTGGCGCCGCTCGTGGAGACCCACGGCCGGGGCCACCTGGACGACGGTGCGCTCTTCGCAGTCGGCGCACTGCGCCTTGCCGCTGCCGAAGTACATCTGGCCCTGCACCTTGCAGCGGTGACACACGTCGTCCGGCCAGACGATCTCGTACGGCACGTCTTTCCCGGAGTGCTGCACCGCGCGCCAGCCTTCAGGCGTCGGTCGCGAATGGCCCTTGAACAGCCCCATGCGGGTCCCTTTCTCGTCGGGAACGGTCGACAGTCGCCGGCATGGCCGTCGCTCCGCCGCTCCGGAAGGATGCCTGAACTCTACGCAATTCGCGCCCGATGTGCAGTATATGTGTAGCACATACACTGGCCGGGTTCAGGCCCGCGTGGGACCCTTCTTCTTCCAGGTCGCCTCGTACTGGGCCAGGGCGTCGAACAGCTCGGTGAAGTTGGCCTTGCTCAGGGTCTGGACCTCGAGGGCGGCCGCCCTGGCTTCGAGGTCGGGCTGGATGTAGGCGGAGTAGAGGAGAATGGGCCCGTCGTAGCCGGACTTGCGCATGCTGGTGGCTACTTCGATGCCGGACATGCCGGGCATGCGCTGGTCGAGCAGCACGATGCCGTCCGACACGTTGGACCAGCGGTCGAGCGCGGTCTCACCGTCGGGCGCCTCCTCCACCAGCCAGCCCCGCTGCTCGAGAAGAACCCACAACGTGTGGCGCATGTCGTCGTCGTCCTCGACGACCAGGACCCGGTTGCGCTGCCGCTTGGTGGACTTGCGCTCCTGGTGCACCAGGCCGCGGTAGCGGTCGAGGAGGCCGCCGATGGCCCGGCGCTGGTTGACCAGCGCCGGCGCCGTCTCCTTGAGCTGCGTCTCGCCCTCGGGGGTGATGCCGTAGACACGCCGGGCCGGACCACGCGCCGGCGTTCCCCAGTGCGAGGTGACGAGGCCCTCGTCCTCCATGGAGCGCAGCGCCCGGTAGAGGCCCCCGAAATCGGGCACGTCGAAGCCGAGCTCGGCCAGGCGGCTCACAAGCTCGTAGCCGTGGCTCTCCCGCTCCTTCAGCAGGAGGAGGATGGCAGGGCGCAACAGGCTCCGGGACCGGAGGTCGTCGGTGCCTCCGCCCTCGCTGTTCTTCGGTCTCGTCACCCGGACTCCTTCCCGCTTGCCCCCCGAGCACGGCTCTGGCGACCCGCCGACGCCATCGACTGGATGAACGCTAGAGACATTATGCACCTAGTCATCCGGGCCACCAGGGATAACCCCTGGTTGCGGGTACCGGCAGGACGAGGCGACGGATGAGCGCGAATCCATGGCCATCGCCGACTCCGACCACGAGCAGGGTCCGGGCAGGCGCCTGCCTGCCTTGCTTCCTACACCGCTTCTATGGCTCGGAGGGAGTCGATGGCCACCTTCTGGACCATCCCCGTGCTGGACTCGAGCTCGAGGCGGGCGCTGCGGTCGACGCCTCTGGCGACGCCTCGGGTCTCGCCCTTGGGAAGGAGGCGGAGCTTGACGCGGCGGCCCAGCATGCCGCAGCGCCCGTCGTAGGCGGCGGCGACGCCGGCCGAGCCCTCGGCCAGGTCGGCGCTGTTGCGGTCGAGGGCACCGAGAATCCCTTCGAGCACCGCCTCGCGTCCGTCGGAGCCGAGCCCGAGGGTGTCGAGGTTGACGCGGATGGTGGCGACGGCGCTGCGCACCTTGCCCGGACCGAGCTGGATCTCGACCTTGACCGCCGCAACCTCGTCGCCGCTGTCGGCGTGGACGACCAGGTCGGGCCACCACGTGGCCAACTCGCGATCCGACGCCGCCGCCGCTCCCTCGGCCGCAGCCACGCCGGCGAGCAGCCAGATGGCGTCGGCCTCCTCCACCGACAGCGGCGGCCGCAGCACGATGGCGCACGACAGGGTGGACTCGGGCGGCGTGGTCCACAACCGGCCGAGACGACCGAGCGGGCTCACCTCGCGTTCGACCACGACCGTGGCCCCATCGGGGGCATGTTCCTGGCGCGCCCACGCCAGCGCCAGGGCCGCGCCGGACACGCCCATGCGGTAGTGCCGGACGAGGTGACCGAAGCGCTCTGTCGCCTCGCCCGGACCGAGACCGCCGGTAGGAGAGGACTGGGGAGCCGGGCCGGTCGGGCTCCGCACGCGCCTGGCGTCACCTGCGTCGGCGCCGACGGGCTGGTCGGGATCTGGGCCGGCCTCCCCCACGAGCTCGGCCATGGCCGCCTCACGCCCGGCTCGGTCGTCGTCCGGCTCCTCCTCGGCGACATCGGTCCCGGCGCCGCTCGGGCCCGACTGCTCGGGCGTCTCGTCGGGAGGCGGGGTGAAGTCGGACCCGCTCGGGCCCGACTGCTCGGGCGTCTCGTCGGGAGGCGGGGTGAAGTCGGACCCGCCCTGTCCGCCGCTCATGGTGTGACCCCAGGGGGCCGGGGGACGAGTCGCTCCACCAGCCAGGCGCCGTCGATGGCGGCCAGCTCCACCGAGCCGACCGGGAGTCCCACCGGCCCGAGCAACGGCGGGATCGGCGCCGTCAGCACGACCCGGACCTGTCCGGGTGCGTGCTCGGCGTCGGCCGCGTATTCCAGGTCGTCGAGGTTGTTGCCGGCGAGGTCGGCCCGGAGTCCGTCGACCAGCTCACTGAGGAACTCCTCGCTCTCGCCCGCGCCGGCGGTGCCATCGCGCAGCCTGGCGGCCAGGGCCTCGTCCATGCCGTTCTTCACGCCGATGCGCAACACGGTCTTTCGGCCCTCCGGGCCCAGCAGCGCCCAGACGGTGCGATGCTCGCCCCAGGCCACAGCCTCGACGAAGGCCCTCGCTGCCGCCGTGGCCTCCGCTGTTCCCGGCCCCGCCTCGGGCGCACGCGGCACGACGCTGTCGCCGGGCTCCCGATCCGTCACGGTCGCTCCCAGCCGATCGAGTAGAGGAAGTCGCGTGTCATGATCCGCTGCGGCCCCTGGAGTGCGCCGCCGATGGCCGCGTCGAGCAGGCGGTCGGCCGCCTCCTGCCCCTCTGGGCCGACCGAGCGGTGGGCCTCGAAGCGGGAGCGCAGGGCCACGTCGAGGGTCTCGGGCGGAAGCTCCATGAGTACCTTCAGTTCCGCCTCCATTAGCAGCTGGGCGCGGGCGCCGACCATCAGGGAAGCCAGCGCCAGCTCCTTGAGGAGCGAGCGCCGACGGGCATCTGGCATGGCCAGCAGCCGGATGACCCGTTCCCGGACCAGCGCCATCCGCTCCTCCTCGGACGTGGAGGCGGCCAGGATGGCGAACTGCTCGGTGCGCGACGTACCGGGGGAATCCGCCGCCAGCAGCCCCTCGACGCGGCTGAGGCTGGCGAAGGCCTGCTTCCAGGCGTCGGCGTGCAGCCGGGTGTCCAGCAGGGCGATGGCGTCCTCGAAGTTGGCCAGGGCCCGCCGCAGGTTCTGCAGCCGTGCCTTTCCGCCCCCGCCGTCCTGCTCGGCGGCCACGTCGGCCTGGGCGGCGTACGCCAACCCGAGGTTGTGCTTCGCCAGCGCGTGCTGGTACGGGAAGCCGCTGCGGGTGAACACCGTGAGCGACTCCCGGAACGCGGCGGCCGCCTCGTCCAGCAGCTGGGGCCGCTCGTCGGGACGACGGGCGGCCAGCGCACTGCAGGCGGACCCGAGGCTGTGGTGGACGAGCGCGTAGTGGTACGGCGCCTCGTCGGCATCGAGGTCTCCCAGGGCCTCCTCGAAGTCGGCCAGGGCCAGCTCCAGCGCCTCTTCGGTCCCGGCCGACGCATGCGCCTGTCCCCGGTTGACCACGGTGGCGACGAAGCCGCGCCGGCCGTCGGCCGTGGCGGTGTCGAACAGAGCCGCCGCCTCGTCGAAGGCCGTCACCGCCTCGTCGATCTCACCCAGCTCGCTGCGCGCCAGGCCCACGTTGTTCAGGGAGGCGGCCCGCTCGTCGTGGCGCTCGTGGCCGTCGAAAAGGTCGGCTGCCTTCTGGAACAGGTCCGCCGCCTTGCGCCGGTCGCCCAGGGCCCGGTGGCACGCTCCGGCCGCGTTGAGGACCCGGGCGTGCTCGACCGGGTCGAAGCGTGGGTCGAAGATAGCGGCCGCCACGTCGAAGCAGGCCAGCCCCTTGCGCAGGAGCTCGCCCCGGTTGCCGACCGGGCACTCGGCGTACGCCAGCCCCAGGCGGTACGCCACCGTGGCGTGCTCGTACGGGCGCATGGCGCGCGGGGTCGCCTTGAGCTGCGCCTCGAGGCCCTCGATGGCGCTCGTGGGGTCGTTCGCCTGGGTCGGGCTGACCGCTTCGCTCGACGACATCAGGCGGCTGAGGGGTCGAGGGCGTTCAGCTCTTCGACGTGGCGGAGAATCTCGGCGATGGCGATCTCGACCGCCGCCGTCACCGGCTCGGACATCTCGACACCGATGGCCTCCACGTCCAACGGCTGGCACCCCACCATGAGCAGCCGCTCGGGCAGCACGCCGAGGGCCCGGGCCAGCATGAACACCCGCTCCGGGGTGGCCAGGTGGGCGTCGGACAGCAGGTCGCTACGCTCACCCCACGACAGCGCCTTCACGTCGATCACGTCAGGCTCGATGAGCATGACCGTGCCAGGCGGCCGGCCCCGGTCGACGGCGTCGGCCACGATCAGGGCGTCCCAACCGTCCTGCAGTTCCTGCACCAGGGCAATGCCCCCGATGCCGGTCTCCACGACCCGCACCCCGTCTGGCAGCTCCATCGCCTCCAGCCGGTGCGCGACCTCCACCCCGAACGCATCATCCGCCTTCAGCACGTTCCCCACGCCCGCGATCAGTATCCGCATAACCCCTGCCCAACTCCACAAAGCGTCCGGACGGGCGAACAGTCCGTTCCGCGACGAGGTCGGCCCAGTGGCGCCAGACCGGAGTGGCCAGGGGTCAAGCGAGGACCCCAGAGGACTGTTCTGCCGCCCGCAGCGCATACCCCTGCACCGTCCACCACGTGAGGAACTCCTCGATCTCGATGGCGGCTTCCTTGTCGATGGAGCTGCGCAGGTTGTCGAGGCGCCGGCTCACCTCCGAGGAGATGATGCGGTCGAGGGCGCCGACCACGCTGTCCTCGTCGATGAGGAAATGGGCGTCCGACTCCGGCAGCCGCAGGTCGGCTGCGATGCGCGCCGCCTCGGTGCCCAGCGCGTCGATGTCGACGCCCGATTCGGGCTGCACCTGCAACACCAGGCCCGCCTCGTTCTCCTCGACGCGCCGCAGGCAGTAGCCGTTGGTGAGGCAGGCGCCGGCCCACGTGCCGATCTCGGGAGAAGGCTGACTCGCGGTCTGCTCGGCCACGGACCGGTTGACGAACACCCCGGCCAGCGGACTCAGGGGATGGGCCTGGGCCAAGGTGCGCGCCTGGCGTGCCAAATCGTCCGCGTCGGGACCCGTCATCGAGCCTGGCCCGGCAGTCGGAGCATCTCTACCGGCCCTCGTGCCCGCGAATCTGCAGCAGCGGCGCCTGGGGCTCAGGGATGGCGCTGGCGCCGGCCGGGGCGGTGACGCACTCCAGGTCGACCGTCTCCGGGTTGACCTCGGCTGCCGGCTCGACCTCCTCCAGCCGGCGGAAGCTCGGCCAGTGAGTCTTGAGGGCCGCCTCCAGCCCGTAGGTGAGGGTGGCAGAGGAGCTGGCGCACCCGTCGCACGTGCCGTGCATCTTCACGCTCACCACGCCGTCCACGACCGACACGATCTCGATGGACCCGCCGTGCGACTCGACCAGCGGGCTGATCTCGGCCATGGCCGCGTCGACCGCCTTGCGCATCTCCTCTTCGGCCTCGGTGTCGAGGCCCTCCCCCAGGCCGTAGGCGTTCAGCATCGTGCCCACGATCTCGTCCCGGGCGAGGGACTCCAGGAAGATCTCCCCTCGCCACGCCCGGGTCATGTCGATCATGCGCCCGAGACCGTCGCGGTGGACCGCGTCGACCCAGTCGAGCAGCTCCAACACCCGCTCCGAGACCTTCGAGTCGGGATGGTTGGCCAGGCCGTCTGCCAGGTCGGCGATGTGCTCCCACGCCCCCCTGTACGAAAGCTGGTCCTCGTCGGGCCCGATACTCATGCGTTCGTCACCTCCTCGGCGATGGCGCCGATCTCCTCACGGACCATGGCCAGTACCTGCTCCACCGTCGCCTCCACCTCATTGGAGAACCCGAGCCCGAACGACCTGTCGCCTGGTTCCACCTCGATCACAACTGTGTCCTCGGGCAATGCCTTCCAGTACCGGATGATGGCGAGGGTGTGGTCCAAGTCGATGATACCGCCGACCGCCTCACCAAGTCGGTCGATGACCTCCTGGTCGGGCGGCGGGGTGAGGTCGAGCTTGTACCGGCGGATGGTGCCGGGCGGGTCGATGTCGCGCGGCATGGCGCCGACGAACACGACCTTGGCCGGCCGCAGGTCCTGCAGCAGGTGCAGCACCCGGTGCGCCGAGTAGGACAGGTCCTCGATCACCACGCCCTCGGGCCAGTCGAGCCCTTCGACGCGCTTGATCCACTGGGTACCGAAGTCGAGGTCACGAAGCCACGGCAGACCAACGCCGCCCACCAGTATCTGGCGGGCGGCGTCGGTACCGTCGGAAGACGGAGGCACTACTCCAGCGTGCAGCCGCAGGAGTTCACCTCTCGGGTGATGATGCCCCTGCCGGTGTCCATGTGGGTGGTGCAGGGCATACAGGGGTCGAAGCTGCGGATGGCCCGCAAGACGTCGAGGCCCTTGACCTGCTCGTCGGGCACGCTCTCGAGCAGCGGCGTGTCGATGATGGCCTGCTCGTAGGGGCCGAGGCCACCGAACGGGTCGCGGGGCGACGCGTTGAGCGTGGACGGCGTGGTGATCTGGTAGTTGAGCAGCTTGCCCTTGTCCATGTGGAGGTGGTGCGCCAGCCAGCCGCGCCCGGCCTCCCAGAAGCCCATGGCGATCCGCTCGTCCTTGGGCACCTTGTAGGGGGTGTGGACCTTGGTCTCGCCCCGGCGCCAGTACTCGAGGGCCTTGAGCATGCAGTTCATGCCGATGGCGGCGGTGAAGGCCATGGAGTAGGCCCTGGCCCGGTTGCGCTCGAGGGCGTTGATGGTCCGGGGGACCTTCCAGAACAGCTCCTCCTCGGGGAGGCCGTGGCGGGGCATGACCATGCGCAGGCCGTCGCCGGTGGACTCGAAGAAGGGGTTGTCGACGGTGTTGTTGGCCAGGGCGGTGGCCCACAGCTGGCCGTAGGCGCCGGTCTCGATGGTGCGCCGGTCCCAGCGGGGGGCGGTGTCCCAGGTGTACTTGCCACGGAAGTCGGTGGCCTGCGGCTTGGGGATCGTGGTCTTGTTCCACGGGTGGTACGGCGAGATGGGGTTGCCCAGGGGGTCCGTACGGAACCGGGGCGGGCCGGCGGTGGTCCAGTCCTCGTAGAAGGAGTGGTCGATGAACTCCTCGAAGCCGATGTTGATGTCGGTGATGTTGGTGGTGACCAACTTGCCGTCGAGGATGACCGCCGGCTTCGACCAGCGGGCGTTGCCCCAGGCGTCGATGTTGGCGTAGGTGCCGTCGTAGTACTCGGAGTTGTCCCAGATGCCGGTCTGGGCGAGGTTCATCTCGCGGGCGCCCACCTGCTCGTAGGCCGGGTTGGCTTCGAGGAAGAAGTCCATCAGGTCGTCCCAGATGCGGCAGATGACCTTGGCGAAGTCGAAGATCTTGCCGAGCTGGGTGTAGTACTCGTTGAACGACGAGGTGGAGATGGTGGTGGTGACGCCGCCGGGGGCCAGCGTCGACGGGTGCGGGTACTTGCCGTACATGAGCATGCACATGATGCGGCCGACCCGGGTCCACTCCAGGGCTTCCAGGTAGATCTGGCCCGTGAGCGGGTTGAGGGCATCCATGATGTCCTTGATGGTGCGGTAGCCGTGGATGTCGCCGTGGGGCGACAGCGTCTTCTCGGCCCGGGTGACCAGCTCGGGGTTGGTCACCGACACCAGGGCGGTGGAGTAGTCGGGCCCGGCCAGCAGGCCGAGGTGCAGCGGGCGGTCGTAGAACATCTCGCCCACCTCGCCGAGGTTGCGCACCTCGATGCCGAGGGGGGGCGGGGTGACGCCGAACGCCATGTCGAGGCACTGCGACGAGACGGTGGCATGGACGCCGCCGCACACGCCGCATGCCCGCGAGCTGATGTCGATGGCGTCACGGGGGTCACGGCCCTGGAGGATGATCTCGTAGCCACGGAAGAGCATGGCCCGGGAGTGGGCCTCGACGGCCACGCGGTTCTCGAGATCGAGCACGCAGTGGACGGCGAGGGCGCCGGCCACGCGGGTCATCGGGTCGATGTTCCAGTCGCGCAGGCGGGGCGGCGCGGCCAGCTGGGCGCCGGGGCCTTCCTGGCGCCGTACGTAACCCTTGGGCTTGGCCACCGACACCGCATAGGGGTCGTTGACACCCTCGCGCAGGGTGGCCTTGCCGCTCTGGTCGAACTCGATGGGCAGATTCTTGAAGCACATAGAGCGCTGCTCCCCTTCGTTGCGCCCTCCGGATCGGGAGGACTTCTGGTGTTCTCTGGACCCTGGTTGCCTGGCACTACGTGGCGGGGAGAGCGACCGGATGGCCGCCCTCCCCGTGTTCAACTACTGCTAGCGGCCGCCCTCGTGTGAGTGCTGCACCGACGAGTACGCCTTGTGGAAGGCCTTGAGCGCACCCTTGGGCGGGGTCTTGGACCTTGCCCAACCGCTGGAGATGGCGCCGTCGGCGGTCCACCTGGGCGTCATGTTCTTGTCGACCCGCGTCATGTTGCGCATACGGCGGATGAACCCGCCGGTGATCTTGCTGGTGGTGCTGGACAGCATCGAGCCGGGCGACTTCTCGAAGATGGGCGAGAACTTGTCCGGGAAGCCGGGCATGGTGCACCCGATGCAGATGCCGCCCATCTGCATGCACCCGCCATGGCCGTCGACGATGCCGCGCTCGGCGATGTTGCACTGGACCACAGGGCCCCAGCAACCGAGCTCGACGAGACACTCCTTGTCGCCGTACTCCTCGGCGAACACGCCCTCTTCGTAGTAGCCGGCACGGGGGCAGTGGCGGTGCACCGTCTCGCCGAACAACCAGGCCGGGCGGCCCAGCTCGTCGAACTCGGGCAGCGGGGCCAGGCCGTTGAGGAACAGCAGGGCGGCGGCCGCCGTCTCCAGGTAGTTGTCGCCGATGGGCGAGCAGCCCGGGATGTTGACGATGGGCACGCCGAAGGCGGAGCGGTAGTCGCGGCCCAGGTAGTCCATCATCCCCATGGAGTTGGTGACGTTGCCCTTGGCCGCCGGGATGCCGCCCCAACTGGCGCAGGTACCGATTGCGATGATGGCGGCGGCGCCGGGCGCCAGGCGGTCGAGCCACTCGAGGCTGGTGATCTGGCGGCCGGTGGCCGGGTCCTCGCCGAGGCCCATCCAGTAGCCGCCGGTCTGGGCGGCGATGGACTCGTCCATGATCGACCCCTCCCACGTGATGACGTAGGGGGCGTCGAGTTCGCCGCGCTCGGCCATGAAGAGGTTGTGCGTCCACTCGGGGCCCACCTCGGTGGACACCACGGTGTGGATCAGCTCCACCCGGGGCAGGCCCGGGATGATGCCGGCCAGCAGGTGCTCCACCCGGGGATGGGTGCCACCCGCCACGGCTACGGTGCAGCCGTCGCAGGAACCGCCCACCATCCAGATCAGGTAGATCTTCTTGAGGGGGCCGAGGGCCAGCACGTCGGGCGGCTCTTCGAGAGCCCGGCTGCGCACGCCGATGGGCGCCATGGGATCGAGGGGGTCGTACCCGTCGATGAGGCCGATGTCACGCCGGCCCCGCTTGAAGCTGTCCATCTCCGAGCCACGGGACGTGGGCCCAGCGGTCGTCGTGGAGACGGCGCTGCCCGTATCAGGCCCTGCTTCGCGCCTCCGGCGACTGCGACCTTCGGTTGCCATGGATTCGAAACCCCCTCGTTTGGGTCGTGGTATGTGTACACTACACCTATCTGGCGGCGACGTCAGCGGGCAGATGGGGAGAATTTTTTCCGGCACTGTTCCCCCAGGTGCCCTGATGATGCTTCAGTGGAAGAAGGACGACGGCGTCCCTATCGACGCCGAGACCTTGCCCTCCAGGAAGGATAGACGTGGACGAACTGCTGCACCCGCCCAAGTCGCAGGCACTGCGGGAGATGTTCTGGCGGAGCGAGATCCTCCAGGTCATCTATTGGCTCCGGGGCGAGCAATTCGGCCTTGGCGAGTTCCGCGACCAGGCCGACGCCAAGATGCTGGAGCGCTTCCTCGGGGTCGACGCGGAGATCGGGGTCCTGTACCTCGACCTGCTGGTCGACCGCGGCGACCTGGAGCGCGACGACGACCGCTACCGCCTCTCGGAAGAGGGGGTCCGGGAAGGCGCTCTCGAGTTCGCGGCCAGCTGGAGCGACCTCACCAGGCCCACCCACGGCGAATGCAGCGCCGACTGCTGGTGCCACAACTCGCCCGACGAGGCAGCGGCGTGCCAGCAGGAACGGGCCGCCGCCCACGCGGACCACGACCATTAGGAGGACGGACGTCACCATGGCCACCGAAGGCAAGTCCCGCAAGTCCCTCGAGGAGCCCCAGGGCGGCCTCCCCCGCAACTACCTGCGGGCCAGCCTGCTGCTCCTCATCGGCGAGGCGCCGGCCCACGGCTACGACCTCCTCGACCAGATCGCCCAGCTCGGGCTGCGTTCCGTCGACCCGGGCGGGCTGTACCGCACGCTGCGGGTAATGGAGGACGACGGCCTCGTCGCCTCGTCCTGGCAGCACTCCAGCGCCGGCCCCGCCCGCCGCACCTACCGCCTCACGGCCGACGGTGTCGACTGGCTGCACGCCTGGGC
The DNA here is from genome assembly GCA_023264975.1 of Actinomycetes bacterium. Taxonomy (GTDB): domain Bacteria; phylum Actinomycetota; class Acidimicrobiia; order Acidimicrobiales; genus JAHFUS01. The sequence continues at coordinate 14,006 of JAHFUS010000015.1, forward strand.
CGGTGCCCTGCGCGAGAGCCACCGCTACCTGTCCGCCTATCTGGGCCGCTACGACGACATCGCCACCACGGTCAGCGCCACCCTCGACGAGGTGACCATCCTCCCGTGACCGGCACGGGAGGTCGGTCCATGGGCAACTCACCGGCGTGCCATCACGAAGGGATGCCACGCCGGTGACGACGTTGGACATCGAGGCGGGCGCGTCCGCCACAGCCCCCCCCGAGAGCGGGCTACGCATCGCGCTGGCCGGCAAGGGCGGTGCCGGCAAGACCACCATCTCGGCGACACTCTCACGGCTGCTGGCCAGGCGGGGCCACCCCGTGCTCGTCATCGACGGCGACAGCAACCCCAACGTGGCCGTCGCCCTGGGCGTGTCCCAGGCCGACGCCGCCGCCATCCCGCCACTGCCGCTCGGCCTCGTGTCCCGCCGCCTCGACGGGCCGGCGCTGAAGGACCCCGTCACCAGCATCGTCGAGCGCTTCGGGGCCACCGCCCCCGACGGTGTCTCCGTCGTGCACATGGCCATGCCGGCGCACGCCGACGAGGGCTGCCTGTGCTCCTCGCACGCCACGGTGAGCGCCATCCTGGCCGATACGGGCCGCACCCGCGAGTCGGTCACCCTGCTCGACCTCGAGGCGTCCCCCGAGAACTTCAGCCGCGGCACCACCCGCCACGTCGACGCCCTGCTGTTCGTGGTGGAGCCGTACTACCGCTCGCTGGAGACGGCCCGGCGCATGGGCGTACTGGCCGCCGAGCTCGAGCTCGACAGGGTGTGGGTGGTGGCCAACAAGCTGCGCTCCCCCGGCGACATCGAGGCCATCGACGAGTTCTTCGGCAACCACAACCTGCATGTGGCCGCCTACGTGCCGTGGGGCGACTCGGTGCTCGACGCCGACAAGGAGGGCACCCCCCTCCTCGACTTCGAGCCCGACGGCCCGGTCGTCGCCGCCATCGCCGGCCTGGCCGACCGCCTCGTCGACGCCCAAGGCTGATCCCGGCCCGTTCTCGTCGGTAGAACGCCGAGCCGGTCGGCGCTACATGAAGTTGCGGGTATACAGGGGCGGACAACGCGGCCGCCTGCCCGGGCGGGAAGCCCAGCTTCACCAGGCGCCTGCGCCGGCCGTCGCCCATCTCGGCCTGGAGCTCCTCCGTCGCCAATTCGCTGTGAGAAGTCGACGAAGCGGACACCAGACCGCGTCCGGTAGGTGTAACATTCACTTATTCGATCGGCAACAAGTACCTCGTCGCGACACAAGGCTCCCCGATGAGCGGGTGGTTCATCGCGTCCCTCCTCGGGGGCCTGTTCGCCCTGCTGGTCCTCGGCCTGCTGGTCGTGGTCTCGAAGGCAGTTATGCGCACGGCCCACAACGCATCCGAGCTGATGGTGGCGTTGGAGCAGGTCCAGGCCCAGACCAAGGTGCTGGCCGACCTCGAGGCCCAGAGCGGTCATACGGCCCGGGTGGCGACCGACACCGCCACCGCGCTGGCGGAGATCCGCCTCTACGAGCGGGTGTCGGAGCAGGAAGGCAACGGACGCGATGGCAGTCGTTGATTGGCCTGTCCGGCACGAGGTGGGAGGCCGGCAGATCACTCCCACACCTGTACGATTGAAGGTCCCGGCGCTTCTCGGTAGAGGCGCCCGACCTTCCGGCGAGGCAGCCTTCGCCGCATCTCTTCGAGCCTCAGGAGGCGCGCCATGTGTCTAGGAATTCCCGGCCAGGTGGTCGAGATCATCGACCCCGCCCAGCACAAGGCCATCGCCGAGGTCGACGGCGTTCGCCGTGAGATCAACGTCGGCCTAGTCATGGGCGACGTGGGCGGCCTAAACGTGGGCGACTGGGTGCTGATCCACGTCGGCTTCGCCATGTCGAAGATCGACGAGGAGGAGGCAGCCCGCAATCTGGCCTGGCTCAAGGAACTGGGGTCCGTCTACGACGACGAGATCGACCAGTTCAAAGAGTCCTCGCCGCTCTGATCGCTCCTTCGCCTCGCAACCGGAGGCTGCACGGGTGAAAACCACATGACCATCTCTCCTTCACTCTCCGACTCGGCCGGCGACGCGCTCGTCGACGGGCTCATGTCCGACCTGGCGCGTGCGTCTCTCGCTCTGGCCAGGCGGTTCTTCGCCGGAGGGACGATGTGGTGCGCGTCACCGGAGTGGCCGTTCCACTCGCACCATGTGGCGGTGGAGTTCGTGCACCCCGTGATCATGGGCAAGCGGGCGCTGCCGGCGGTGGCGGTGCCGGCCGACGAGGACCTGGTGGCCATGCTGCGCACCACCGCCCGCACCGGCGACATCGTGGTGGCGGTGGCGCCGGCCGACGACGCGGCGGTGGCGGCGGCCATGCGCCGGGGCGACGCGTGGGGCGTGGAGACGGTATGGATCGGGGCCGGCCCCGGTCCGCCGGCAGGCGCCGCCAAGCACGTGCTGTGGCTTCCCACCGAGGACCCGCTGCAGGCGTCCGAGCAGTTCGTGCGCATGTACCACCTGCTGTGGGAGCTCACCCACGTGTGCTTCGAGCACCAGGGCCTGCTGAAGTCCGACGACTGCCTGTCCGACGTCTGCATCACCTGCTCCGACGAGGGCCGACCCGCAGAGGTATTGGCCGTGGACGGCGACGAGGCGCTGGTGCGCACGGCCGAAGGCCGCGAGCGCATCGACACCTCCATCATCGAAACGCCCCGCCCCGGCGACCTGCTCCTCGTCCACGCCGGCTCGGCCATCACCAACCTGGACGCCGCATGAGCGGTCGATCATGAGCCCCGAGGCGAGCGACTTCCTGTACCCGTTCATCGAGCGTGAGGAGACCGGCGCCGAGTCGTTGCTGACCGACCTGGCCACGTCGGCGTCGGGCAAGTGGGCCCAGAGCACAAAGCTGCGCCTCGACACCCTCGCCGCTCTGGGCCCCGAGATCCGCGCCACCGCCGCAGCCATGGCCGAGCGGTTCGGGGCCGGCGGCCAGCTGTTCTCCTTCGGCAACGGGGGCAGCTCCACCGACGCCCTCGAGTTCGCCCGCGTGCTCACCCGGCCGCCTTGGGGCACCCCGGTGCCGGCCCGTTCGCTGGCCGTCGACCAGGCCGTGCTCACCGCCATCTCCAACGACGTGGGCTTCGAGATCGTGTTCTCCCGCCAGCTCATCGCCTACGCCCGTCCGGGCGACATCGCCTTGGGCTTCTCCACCAGCGGCAACTCCGACAACCTCATGGCGGCGTTCGCCGAGGCCCGCAAGCGGGGCATGCTGACGATCGGTCTGGCCGGCTACGACGGCGGGCGCATGGGCGCCAGCGACGACGTGGCCCACTGTCTCACGGTGCGCTCCGACAGCGTCCACCGCATTCAAGAAGCACAAGCCGCAGTCGCCCACGCCCTGTGGGACGCTCTGCAGACCGAGCTCCGACAGGAGGGCGCAGCATGAAATTCGTCGACGAATATCGCGACCCCGCAGCCGCACGGGCGGCCATCGCCGAGATCACCGCGCTGGGCGGTGACGACCACCTGAAGTTCATGGAGGTCTGCGGCGGCCACACCCACACGATCTACAAGCACGGCATCGAGAATGTGCTCCCCGAGAGCATCGAACTCGTGCACGGGCCCGGTTGCCCGGTGTGCGTGATCCCGATGGGCCGGGTCGACGACGGCATCGCCATCGCCGAGACGCCCGGCGTCATCTTCACCTCGTTCGGCGACATGATGCGGGTGCCGGGAAGCAACGGCAACCTGCTCGAAGCCAAGGCCCGGGGCGCCGACGTGCGCATGGTGTACTCGCCGCTCGACGCCCTCCGCATCGCCCGCGACAACCCCGACCGCGAGGTCGTGTTCTTCGCCATCGGCTTCGAGACCACCGCCCCGTCCACCGCCGTCACCCTCATGAAGGCCCGTGAAGCCGGGATCATGAACTTCAGCGTGTTCGGCAACCACGTGCTGATCGTCCCGCCCCTGAGGGCCATCCTCGACTCCCCCGACCTGCGCCTCAACGGCTTCATCGGCCCCGGCCACGTGAGCACGGTGATCGGCAACCGCCCCTACCGCTTCGTGCCCGCCGAGTACGGCCTGCCGCTGGTCACCGCCGGCTTCGAGCCGCTCGACATCCTCCAGGCCATCGTGATGCTCCTGCGCCAGATCCGCGAGGGCCGCTGCGAGGTCGAGAACCAGTACGCCCGGGCCGTGCGCGACGAGGGGAACCTCAAGGCCCTGTCGATCCTGCGCGAGGTGTTCGAGGTGCGGCCCCACTTCGAGTGGCGGGGCCTGGGCTTCATCTCCCAGAGCGCCCTCAAGCTCACCGAGGCGTTCGCCCCCTGGGACGCCGAGCTGCGCTTCTCGGTGCCCGGCGTGCGGGTCGCCGACCCCAAGGCGTGCCAGTGCGGCGAGGTGCTCAAGGGCGTCATCAAGCCCTGGGACTGCAAGGTCTTCGGCACCGCCTGCACCCCGGAGACGCCCATCGGCACGTGCATGGTGTCGTCCGAGGGCGCCTGCGCCGCCTATTACAACTACGGGCGCTTCACCAAGGCGACCAGGATCCCCGTCCGCTCCGCATGAGCCGCACGACCGAGTTCCCGAGTAAATAGGGTGTCAAAACGACACCCTATTTACTCGAAAGTGGGCCGACCGTGAGCGACGGCGACGGGCCGTCCCGGGAGGACATCGTCCTCGACCGGATCGAGGCGTTCCGGCGCCGGCGGCCGCGCCTGTTGGAGGAGGCCGTCAACTCGGCCCACGGGGCCGGCGGCAAGGCGTCGGCCGCCCTCATCGACGCCGTGTTCCTGGAGGCGTTCCGCAACGACACGCTGGCCCCTATGGCCGACGGCGCCCTGCTGCCGCTGCCGTCGGGCGAGCGGCTGGCGTTCAGCACCGACTCGTTCGTGGTGAAACCCCTGCGCTTCCCGGGCGGGTCCATCGGCCACCTGGCCGTGCACGGCACGGTGAACGACGTGGCCATGATGGGTGGCATCCCCCAGTGGATTTCCGCCGCCTTCGTGCTCGAAGAGGGCTTTCCCATCGCCGAGCTGCGCGAGATCGTGGCCGACATGGCCGAAGCGGCGGCGGCGGCCGGGGTGCAGATCGTGACCGGGGACACCAAGGTCGTGAACAAGGGCGCCGCCGACGGTGTCTACATCAGCACCGCCGGCGTCGGTGTGGTGCCGGCCGGCGTGGAGCTGGGGGCCGACAAGGTGAAGCCGGGCGACAAGGTCATCGTCTCCGGCCGCATCGGCGACCACGGCATCGCCGTCATGCTGGCCCGGGGCGAGCTGGGTATCACGGCCGACGTCGAGTCCGACACGGCGCCGCTGGGTGAGCTGGTCCAGATCCTCCTCGCCGCCGCGCCCAACACCCGGTGGCTGCGCGATCCCACCCGAGGCGGTGTGGCCACCGTGTGCAACGAGCTTGCCAAGGCGAGCGAGCTGCACGTGTCCCTCGACGAGGCCGCCCTCCCCGTACAGAACGCGGTCAACGGGGCGTGCGAGATCCTCGGCATCGATGCGCTGTACGTGGCCAACGAGGGCAAGTTCGTGGCCATCGTCCCCGCCGACGAGACCGCCGCCGCCCTCGCCGCCCTGCGGGCCCACCCCCTCGGCGAGAAGGCGGCCGTCATCGGCGAGATCCACGAGGAGCCGCCCGGCATCGTCATCATCAACACCGTGTTCGGCGGCACCCGCATCGTCGACATGCTGGTCGGTGATCCCCTCCCCCGCATCTGTTAGCCATCTGCAACTACCGATGACCGAGCGCCGCCGCCTCCGGGTGCGGGGCACCGTGCAGGGCGTGGGCTTCCGGCCCTTCGTCTACCGAACGGCGGTCGCCCTAGGGGTGGTCGGCTCGGTATGGAACGACAGCGAGGGCGTGGTGGTCGAGGCCGAGGCGCCGGCGGACGTGCTCGACGAGCTGGCCCGTCGCATCGCCGAGGAGGCCCCGCCCCTGGCGCTGGTGACGTCGGTGGAGGCTACGCCCCTGCCGGCGGTAGCCGAGGAGGCACCACCGTTCGCCGGGACCTCGGTCGGCCTCACGCTCCAACCCCCGGCCGGCGGCGTCCCTTCGTTCGTCATCGTCGACAGCAGGGCAGGCGCCGCCCCGGCCGTGGCCGTGAGCGTCGACGCTGCCACCTGCGCAGACTGCCTGGTCGAACTGCACGACCCGGGCGACCGCCGCTTCGGGTACCCGTTCGTCAACTGCACCAACTGCGGGCCCCGATACACGATCATCCGCTCGATCCCCTACGACCGGGCCGCCACCACCATGGCCGGGTTCGTGCTGTGCGCCGCCTGCCGGGCCGAGTACGAGGACCCGGCCGACCGGCGCTTCCATGCCGAGCCCAACGCCTGCCCGGTCTGCGGCCCCCGCCTGCGCTATCTCGACACCGCCGGCGGGCTGCTGGCCGAGGCGGGCGATGCCCTTGATGCGGCCGCCACCAGCCTGGTGGCGGGGCGAATCCTCGGGGTCAAGGGCCTCGGCGGCTGGCACCTGGCGGTGGACGCCGGCAACGAAGCGGCCGTCGCCGAGCTCCGCCGGCGCAAGGCCCGCGACGACAAGCCGTTCGCCGTGATGGTGCCCGACCTGGCCGCCGCCCACACCCTGTGCCGCCTGTCGCCGGCGGCGGTGGAGGCGCTGTCGTCCCCCCGCCGGCCGATCGTCCTGGCGCCCCGCCTACCCGCCGCCCCTTTGGCGCCGGGCGTCGCCCCCGGGCTTCCGGAGCTCGGCCTCATGCTCCCCTACACGCCGTTGCACGACCTGCTCCTCGACCGCACGGGCCGCCCCCTAGTGATGACCAGCGGCAATCGCAGCGACGAGCCCATCGCCCACGAAGACGCCGACGCCGTCGCCCGCCTCGGCCCCCTGGTCGACGCCCTCCTCGGCCACGACCGCCCCATCCACATCCGCTGCGACGACTCGGTACTGCGCGACCTCGGGCCGGGCCGAGACCCGGTACCACCGTCCACTCTGTCGGCGTCAGACCCCGGGTTCCGGGGGCCGGCGCCGACGGTTTGGTCGACGTCCGGACCAGAGCGACGCGCCGGCGGCCCGGGCGGAGTCCAGCTGCTGCGCCGGTCGAGGGGCTTCGCGCCCGAGCCGCTGGTGCTGCCGGTTCCGGCCCGGCGCCACCTGCTGGCCGTGGGCGCCGAGCTGAAGAACACGGTGGCGGTGGCCAAGGGCGCCGATGTGGTGGCCAGCCACCACATCGGCGACCTCGAGCACCTGCCCGCCTACCAGTCGTTCCTGCAGGCCGTCGAGCACCTGTGCCACCTGGCGGGCGTGGAGCCCGAGGTGGTGGTCCACGACCTGCACCCGGAGTACCTGTCGACCAAGTTCGCCCTCGACCTCGACCTGCCGGCCGTGGGCGTGCAGCACCATCACGCCCACATCGCCTCGTGCCTGGTCGACCACGGCCGCGACGAGCAGGTGCTCGGCGTGGCCTTCGACGGCACCGGCTTCGGCTGCGACCGGTCGCTCTGGGGTGGCGAGTTCCTGGTGGCCGGCCTCCGGGGCTTCGAGCGGGTCGGCCACCTGGCCGCCGTGGCGCTGCCCGGCGGGGCCATGGCCATCCGCGAGCCGTGGCGCATGGGCATGGTGTGGGCCGGCGAGGCGTTGGGACGGGATGCAGCCGAGCGGTTCGGTGCGTCGGTCGACGACCGCTGGGAGCCGGTGCTGGCCGTCGCCGGCCTCGACCGCACACCCCGCACCACCAGCGCCGGCCGCCTCTTCGACGCCGTCGCCTCCCTGCTCGGGGTGCGCCAGCGGGTCACCTACGAGGGCCAGGCCGCCATCGAGCTGGAGGCCCTAGCCGCCTCGGTGCCGTTCGCCGACGCTCCCGACTACCGGCTGGACCCGCCCGCCAGGGGAACGGGGCCGGTGGTCCTCGATCCGGCGCCGCTTGTCGCCCGGGTGCTGGCCGAGCGCGACCGAGGCACACCGGTCGCGCTGGTGGCCGCCGGGTTCCACCATGCGCTGGGCCGGGCTGCCGCCGACCTGGCCTGCCGGCTTGCCTCCGAGGCGGCGCTCGGCACTGTCGCCCTCAGCGGCGGCGTGTTCCAGAACGCCCGCCTCACCGCCGTCGTGGCGGACGCGGTCGAAGAGGCCGGCCTGGAGGTGCTGGTGCACCGTCGGGTGCCGCCCAACGACGGCGGCATCAGCATCGGCCAGGCCGCCGTGGCCGCCGCTCTCGGCTGAGCGGCCTCGTCGAGGCCGCCATGCGCGGAGGGGGCCACGCGGGAAACGAGGTGTCGCCGCCGGGAGCGGCCACGTGCCGGGCGACCCTTTGACACGCCGGCTCCGGACCTACAGGTCGTCGTCGATTCCGGGCGACATCGCCCCGACCAGCTCCTCGCGGCACAGTCGCCGACGTCCATCGGGGTGAGCTCGAGGGCGGCTCCGGACTCCAGGTCGAAGGCGTGCTCCTTCCTGGCGGCCCTACCCTCGCCCTTCCCGTGCCCGTGACGCGACCCGCAGCACTTTGCCGGCCCTCGGCCGCCCGGCGGCCGCCAACTTCCGCCGACGCTCACCTGGGCACCGTGGCCAGGCCCACCACGGCGGCGTTGAGGCGGCTGCCGCCGAGGGAGCCCAGGAAGGGGGCGCCGAGGGCGTAGACCGAGCCGTCGGAGCCCACTGTCCAGTAGCCGGTGGTGCCGGGGGCGGCCTCGATGCCCACGATCGGCGCGGCCAGGCGGGTGGCGGCGGTGGAGCCCGAGAACACGGCGTCGCCGAAGGCGAAGATGCCCCCGTCGGCACCCACCAGGTGGTAGCCCCGGCCCGAGGCGGTGGCGCGCATGCCCACGACGGGGGCCTTGAGCGACAGCGAGCCGGTGGAGCCGTAGAAGCGGGCGTCGCCGAAGGCGAACACGCCGCCGTCGGAGGCCACCAGGCGGTAGCCCCGGCCGCCGGGGGTGGCGGAGATGCCCACGATAGGGCGGTTGAGGCGAGTGGCGCCGAGGGATCCGAGGAAGCGGGCGTCACCGAAGGCGAACACGCCACCGTCGGACGCCGCCAGCCAGTAGCCGTTGCCGGTGGGTGTGGGGGCCATGCCCACGATGGGGGCGTTGAGGCGGCCGCCGCCCATCGAGCCCCGGTAGGTGGCGTCGCCGAAGGAGAACACCCCGCCGTCGCGGGCGACCAGCCAGTAGCCGGCCCCGCTCGGGCTGGCGGCCAGGCCCACCAACGGGGCGGTGAGGCGCAGCGCCCCGGCCGAGCCGAGGAAGGGGGCGTCGCCCAGGGCGAACACCCCGCCGTCGGCCGAGGCCACCCAGTAGCCCCGCCCGGCGGCCGGCGCCGGCTTCTCCAGCACCCACAGCCCCGAGTTCATGTCGGAGATCACGATGTGGCGAGGGGTGTAGTCCACCCCCACCACGTAGGCCTTGGCCGGCACGGTGCCGGTGGGGTCGGCCGTGTCGGGGGGCACGAAGGAGCCGACCTCGACGGGCACGCCGCCCTTGAGGTCGAGCACCCGCAGCCCGTCGGAGTTCCACGCCCCATACACCCGTGTGCCGTCCACCACGGTGTGGTGGACCGAGTAGATGCCGCGGTGGTCGGGCGGGGGGAACACCCTCGCCCCCGGGCTGCGGTAGACAGAGACCTCCGAGGAGGCGGCCGGATTGGACACGTCGAGCACCCGCAGGCCCCCCCACTCGCCGGGCATGTCCACCAGGGCGCCGGTGACGGGCTGGCCTCCGGTGCACTTCCCGTCGGCGCCGATGGCCGGGCACATGGTGGCCCTGATGGCGTCCCCCGCCGGCCCCTTGACCTGGAACCCGGGAATGTTGAGCGGGGCGATCTCGGCGCCGGAGAACTCCGTGGTCTTCACCGGCCAGCCGGGACCCGGAAAGCCTGCGATGGCCTCCGTATGGCCGCCGGTCCCGCCGGCGGTACGCAGCATGTTGGCGATGGCCCCGTTGGTCTGGGACCACTTGACCCGGCTGGCGAAGCTGCAGCCGGCCGAGGTGGGGCTGAGGGTGGGTTGGGTCACCGGGTTGGGGGCGTTGTCGGTGAAGGCGATCTTTCCGGCCGGGTCGGAGAGGTAGGGATCGGCAGGGTTGAGGGTGCCGTCGGCGTTGCGGCGCGGGGGACAGCCGCGGCCGACGTAGGCCAGCTCGCCCGCGATTTGGCGCCCGGGCCGGCTGGAGATCTGAGCGTCGAACTCCGGGTCGACGGTGGTGAACAGGTCGGAGCAGCCGAGCTTGACGCCGGCCAGTTGGGGCGGCGAGTCGACCCGGAACGCCGATGTGGTCCCCCACCAGTCCTCGTCGGCCAGCAGTGCCAGGCGGCGGCCGCCGACCGCGGCCTCGGTGGCGTAGGCGCCGTTGCCCTCCACGTCCCAGTCGGCCGGGTACTTCCACTGGCCCTTGATCGTGGGGTTGAGCAGGTCACGGGCGTCGAGGACGAACAGGCCGCCGTCCGCATAGGGGACGAACACCTCGGTGCCGTCGGCGCTGAACTCCACCGAGCGGCTGCCCGCCCGCGGGTAACAGCCGTTCGGCGACAATCTGGCCGGGACGTCGGTGAGCGGCGGCCACACCCCGAGCCGCACGGGCTTGGAGGGATCGGTGACGTCGACCAGGCGCACGTCACTGGACGGCGTGACGTTGTCGGCGCCGTCCACCCTGCTGGCCACCATCATGATGCGTCCGTCGCGGATCCGCTTGAGGTCGACCGAGTAGACGTCCTTGGCGCAGTTGGTCTCGAATCCCCCCGGCGGCGGCCCGCACGGGGGCGCCTCTGGGTCGAAGTTCTCCGAATCGGCCACATAGCGGCCTACCAGGCGTGGCCGGTCGGGATCCGAGACGTCGTAGAGGCCAACCCCACGGTGGGCGAAGCTGCCGTTGGCCGACGTGCCGATGGCGGCGGCGGCCTCGTTGGGCTTGCAGGTGGCGAACGCGAGGGCGGCCAGGTCGCCGGTGAATGACGGGGTGCTCACGTGGAGCGCGTCGACCTCCCGCACTAGCTGGCCGTCGGGCACTGGGATCTTGCTGGCCACCCTCGGCCGGGCCGGTTCGGAGATATCCACCACGTTCACGGGCGGGCTGGCGCACGGAGGAAAGGTGTTGAGGCTCACCATCTTCGCGTTGGCCGGCAGCGAGGTGCCCATGGGAAGGTAGCCGGCGGCGACCACGGCTGTGGCGCCCACCACGGCGACGTCGCCGTTGAGCCCCTGGCCGCCAAGGTTGGTGTAGCCCACCACCTTGAGGCCCTGGGCCACGCCGCCCGCCGGGATGGGTGAGCCCGTGGTCTGGGCCTCCCCCGGCCGGACCGGCGCGCTGAGGAGGCCTGCCACCAGGGCGAGAGGGACGACGAGGCGTAGCCCGGTTCCTATCCGCCCCCCGTGCCGCCGTCGCGCAGAACCCACATGCATCGCGCAACCCCCAGGTCGTTGCTCACCGTCTCGGGCCGACTCTACTTCCGCCACTAGCACCTCCGCGTGGGCCGTCCGCCGGGCCGGGTCGAAGGTCCCGCTCACCGAAGACCGGCCATGCCGACCACGGGGAGCGCAAGCTTGATGGCGCCCGTGGACCCGAAGAACCGCGTCCCGAAGGCGAAGATCCCTCCGTCCGCGCCGACCAGCCAGTACCCGGGCCCACCGGCGCCGGACGCCATCCCGACCACGGGTCGGGCCAGGCGCAGCGCGCCGGTGGAGCCCTTGAAGTCGGCGTCACCGAAGGCGAACACGCCGCCGTCGGAGGCCACCAGCCAGTAGCCCCTGCCCGTGGGCGTGGGCGCCATCGCCACGATCGGCCTGTTGAGGCTGAGAGCGCCGGTGGAGCCGAAGAAGGCGGCGTCACCGAAGGCGAACACGCCGCCGTCGGAGGCCACCAGCCAGTAGCCCCTGCCCGTGGGCGTGGGCGCCATCGCCACGATCGGCCTGTTGAGGCTGAGAGCGCCGGTGGAGCCGAAGAAGGCGGCGTCACCGAAGGCGAACACGCCGCCGTCGGAGGCCACCAGCCAGTAGCCGAGGCCACTGGGCGTCGAGGCCATCCCAACCACCTGGCGGTTGAGCGGCTTTCCGCCCATCGACCCGAAGAAGCGCGCGTCGCCGAAGGCGAACACCCCACCGTCCGAAGCGGCCAGGACGTAGCCGGCGTTGCTCGGCGTGGCGGCCATGGCCACCACCGGCTGAGCGAGGCGGATTGCGCCGGTGGAGCCGAAGAAGCCGGCGTTGCCGAAGGCGAAGACGCCGCCGTCGGAGGCCACCAGCCAGTAGCCGTCGGCGGCGGTGGGCAGGAGGATCGTCTCGACGTCGGCGGCGACGTTGTCGCGCTCGCCCGCCTCCCCGTCGTTGGCCACGCCGTCCCGCGAGACCCGCACCAGGTTCGAGCGCTTGGAATAGTCGACCTTGTCGGTCCCGGCCGCGCCGCGCAGGACGTCGGCCCCGTTGCTCGCCGGCTCCTGGTTCAAGGTGTCGTCGCCGTCGCCACCGTCCTCCACGTCGGCATCGGGGCCCCCGACCAGCGTGTCGTCGCCACCCAGGCCCGACAGGTTGTCGTTGCCGGCGCCGCCCGTCAGAGTGTTGTTCAAGCCGTTCCCGGCCAGCGTGTCGTCGCCGAGGGTGGCGGTGAGGTTCTCCACCAACCCGTCAGCACCCACGTTGTCGCCCTCGGTCGGGCCGTCGGTGGCCGCGCCCGAGGCGCCGTCGTTGGCCGCCCCGTCCAGCGTCACGTTCACCGCCGCGTCGCGGCTGGCGTAGGTGGCGGTGTCAGTGCCGGCCCCGCCGTTGATGGCGTCGGCGCCGTTCGGGACGCCGAGAGTGCCCTGGTCGAACGTGTCGTTGCCGGCTCCGCCACTCTCGGCGTCGTTGCCGAAGCCGCCGTCGACGATGTCGTTCCCATCGCCGCCGTTGAGGATGTCGTTGCCGGCGTCCCCGTTCACGGTGTCGTTGCCGGCGTCCCCGTTCAGGGTGTCGTTGCCCGCGCCGCCGTTGACGGTGTCGTCGCCGGCGCCACCGTTCAGGGTGTCCGTGCCGCCGTCGCCGTTGAGCGTGTCACCGCCGCCGGCCCCGCTCATGGTGTCGTTGCCGTCGCCGCCGGTGAGGGCGTCGTTGCCGTCGCCGGCCGTGAGGGTGTCGTCGTCACCCTGGCCGTTGAGCGTGGTGGCCAGGGCCGATCCCCCCGTCCCCGCCCCGCCGGCCGCGCTGAGCACGTCGTTGCCGGCGCCCCCGAGCAGCTGGCGGTCGCCCGCCGCCTCGTCCACGCCGGTGAGGTTCACGTCGGCGTCGTCGTCGTTGTTGAGGTTGGCGCCGCCGGCCCCGACGGTCATGGACTCCACCGCCGCGCCGCCGACCAGGATCAGCCCGTCACCGGCGTCCGCGGCGGCACCCGCGGTCGCCTCCCCCAGGTCGATGACGAACTCGATCTCCGAGAGGCCGGCCGCCTCGGCGGTTGTACCCGGCTCGAACGGCCCGCCGGACAGGTCGACGCGGAGGTCCTGGTTGTTGGCGGCAGTGCCGTTGACCACGATCTGGTCGGTGGTGGTGACGGTGGGCACCCCGCCGGCGCAGACCACGGCGGCGAAGGCGGTGGCGGGCGTCACCCGCTGTGCCACCGCTACCTCGGTGCCCGACCGCAGGAGGCGGACCTCCTGGTTGGCCACGTCGAAAGCGATGGTGACCGTGCCCGTAGCCGGCGCGAAGGTGCAGGTCGCGGCGGCCTGGGCGGGCGCGGCCGTCACGACGAGACCGGCGGCGACGAACGCCACGACGCCGGCGATGACCGCGGCCCGGCGCCCTCGGTTGCTGGACGGGGTGACACTCCTGGAAACCATCGATCTCTCCCGCTCCTGAGCGCGACCGTTGTGTCTCCGCATCCCGCCTAGCTCGTCGTGCCCACGGCGGTGACCGGGCCACCGGCTGGCAGCAAGGCCGAGACATAAGCAGCCGGCCGCCAGCCTGTCAAGGGTTGGCATCGCCACCGTCCGACGGGCTGCGCGATCAATGGATCCCGTCGCGGGCATTCCTCGCGCCCAACGTGGTGGACCGACCGCGGCATGCTAAGTGCGTTTCCCATCTAGTCAGCGAGAGTCTCACTGCCGACCGGTCGAAAGCCTTGTTTCCCGAAGTGCGAGCGGTCATACTTCCGTCGTTGGTGGAAGCGTCGGCTCACCGGGCCGCGTCGTCTGCCGACCAGGGTGCGCCTGACAACGAGCGGAAGGGGACAGCGATGGACGGACGGAGGACTACGTCTCGGCGAGGCTTGGCGGGGGTCATCGGCATATTCGCCGTACTGGCTCTCGTCGGCGGCACGGCCTGGGCCTGCACGCCACAGGCGACGCTCAAGGCCACGCCCACCAGTGGGGCGGCCGGCACGAAGATCACCCTGACCGGGTCCACCTTCGATGCCACCGGCCAGCCGGTGAAGCTCTGGTTTGACGGCGTCGGCAAGCTGGCCCTCGGCACCGCCGTGGTGAAGACCGACCGGACGTTCAGCGCCACGTTCGACCTCCCGAGCGCGAGCGGCGGCACCCACATCGTGTCGGCCACGCAGAACGATGCCAACGGGCAGCCGATCGCAGGAAGCCCGGTGAACACCATCGTGAAGGTGGACGGTTCCGCTCCGGCGGCCACCGCTTCCAACCTCCAGGCTGACCCCGATCAGGGTGTCACTGAGCCCGCTCCCGCCGCCGCACCGGTGGCCACGGCTGCTCCCGCCCCGGCGCCTGCTCCGACCCGTGCGGCCACCGCGCCTCGTGTCCGGGTTGCGCCTGCAGCACCGGCCCGTCCCGCCGCCGCACCGGCCCCTGCTGCCGCGCCTGCCCCTGCGGCTGCGCCGGCACCTGTGACCGCCGCCGCACCTGAGGCGACTCCTGCACCGGTGGCCACACCGGCACCCGCGGTCACGCCGGCTCCCGAGTCGGCACCGGCTGCGCCTGCTCGGCGGTCCGTGATGGTGAGCATGTCCGGTGGTGACTCCGGTGGCTCGCCCGCCCTGGCCATCGCGCTGGTGGGCATCGGCTTGGTGCTCGCCCTGGGCGCCTCTGCCGTCGTCCTTGCCGGTCGCCGCGAGCGCAAGGCCCCGGCCGGAGCCCGTCGCTAGCAGGTACGAGAGTCTGCGCACGAAGGGGCAGCCTGCGGGCTGCCCCTTCGTCGCGTCCGGGCCCGCCCCTACAGGGTCAGCGCCCGCCGAAACGGCGGGAGATCAGCAGCCGGTCGCAGACCGAACAGAAGAAGTCGAGCTCGTCGAGCCGGTCGGCCCAGCCGGCCGGCAGCCACTCCAGGCTGCGGCACGTGCGGCAAACCACCTTGTTGGTGTGCAGCGCCTCACCCAGGCCGGCGAGCGTGGACGGGAACTGCTTGGCCGGCTTGGCGCGGACAACAGCCTTGCCGTTGTGCACCGCCTGCTCCCGGGCCATCCGGGCGGCGTGGGCCGTGGCCGACTGCTTGGCCCGTTCCTGCTGGGCCACATCCCACGGCACTCCGAAGTTGGGCGCCGGCGTCGGCGTGTTCCTGCGGACGCGCTCCCGCTTCTCGTCCTGCTTGACCCTCGTGTAGTGCCTGGTCTGCACCGGCGTGGCCTTGCGGGCGAAGGCGTAGGCGTCGTTCAGCTCCTTCATCCGCCGCTCCGCCTCCTTGCGCACGTGCTCGGGCGCCTCCACGTAGCGGTCCGGATGGAACAGCTGCGCCATCGTGCGGTAGGCGGCCGTGAGCTCGGCCTTGGACGCCGTGGCCGGCACGCCCAGCGCCTGGTACGGGTCGACGTCCATGAAGGGGTCTCCGTCACGACCTAGCAGGTCGGACGCCCGGAATGCCCACAAAGGAGCCGCTGCATGGGTCGCACCGGGACCCGCTCAGCAGTGCTCGAGGTGGCGGGCCAGGGCGGCCAGGCCCATGGGCCCGAGCTCGAGGGCCCGGGCATGGAAGGTGCGCAGGTCGAAGGCGGAACCCCGGCGTTTGCGGGCCGCCTCCCGACCGGCCAACCACACCCGCTCCCCCACCTTGTAACTGATCGCCTGCCCGGGCATGCCCAGGTAGCGGTCGACCTCGCTGGTCACGAACGAGTGGGGCTGGGACACACGCTCCCTGAGAAGGTCGACGGCGCTGGTGGGCGTCCACCGCTCGCCAGGTGCCAGCGTCTCGGCGGTGGGGATACGCAGCTCCAGGTGCAGGCCGATGTCGATCACAACCCGTGCCGCCCGCATGGCCTGGGCCGAGAGCATACCGAGCTCGTAGTCGGGATTGGCAAGGTAGCCGAGCTCGCCCATCAGACGCTCGGCGTACAGGGCCCACCCCTCCCCGTGGCCGGCGGTGAAGGCCATGGTGCGTTGGAACCGGTTGAGGCGGTCGGTGAGGTACTGGGTCATGGCCACTTGGAGGTGATGGCCCGGAACGCCCTCGTGGTAGGCAGTGGACACCTCGCCCCACAGAGGGAACCGGGTGCGCCCCTGGGTGGGGTACCAGGTACGGCCGGGGCGGGAGAAGTCCTCGGACGGCCCTGTGTAGTACTGGGCCGCGGCGCCGCCGGGAGGGGCGATCATGGCCTCCAGGCGAAGCAGCGGCGCCGGAATGTCGAAGTGGGTGCCGTCGAGGTCGCCGAGGGCCTCGTCCATGAGGTCCTGGAGCCAGCGGCGCAAGTTGTCCTCACCCTCGATCGCACGTGCAGGGTCGGTTTCGAGGAGCTCTCGCACCTCGGCGACGCCGGCACCAGGCAGGATCTGCTGTGCGACCCGCGCCATCTCGTCCTCGATTCGGCGCAGCTCCTCCCATCCCCAGCTGTACGTCTCGTCGAGGTCGAGGTCGGTCCCGTTCCAGCCGCGGGCCAGCAGGCGGTAGCGGTCGGCGCCCACCCCGTCGCGCTCGGTCGCCCGCGGGGCGTACTCCTCGGCCAGCCAGCGACCGAGATCGGCCATCGCCGCATTGGCGGCACGGGCGGCGGACCCGAGCCGGGCCGCCAGGGCCGGACGCCCCCCCGCCCCGACCAGGTAGGGCTCGACCAGTCGGGTGAAGTACGGGAGCGACCCGTTGGTTGCGCCCCCCCACGAGCGGGCCTGCCCGGCGCAGGCCAGCGCCTGGCGACGGGCGACCGGCGTGCGCGCCGCCAGTCCTTCGCCCAACGTGGCCCGCAGGCCGGCCAGTGATGCGGGCACGGCCACCATGCGGGCGGCCAGGGCCTCCCAATCCTCCACGTTGGCGGTGGGCATGAGGTCGAAGCACTCGCGGATCTGCTGGAGAGGGCTGGACAGCACGTTCAGGTCGCGGCACCACTCGCCTGCGTCGTGGGCGTCGAGATCGGCGCTGAGGCGCTCGACCATCACATCGGCGGCGATCTGCTCCCGGTCGTCGCCCGGCCGGATGGTCTGCACCTGGCGCCGGGACCGGCGGGCCAGCTCTGCTCTTGCGGCCACCCCGTCGGGACTGAAGTCCGTCAGCTCCGACTCGTGGCCGGCGATGCCCTGGCGGGTGGCGCCCGCGGGGTCGAGGGCGGCGGCGGCGGCCACATAGGCCTCCGCCACCTGGTCCACCGTGGTGACCGCCTCAGGCATCACGTCGCCCCCACACATCCGCATCCTCCCACGTCGTCCGGTACCCGCCGGCAGCCGCATCCTGCCCGGGACCCTGGTCGTGGCAGACTCGGCGGAGTGAGGAAGGCATCGCGAGGCGAGCGGCCGCTGCTGCACCTGATATTCCCCAAGTGGCAGGGCACCGGTCTCCAGCTCACCTTCGGGCATCGCATGCCGCCCATGGCGCTGCTCGTCCTTGCCGCCCTGGCCCGACGGGCGGGCTGGGACGCCGAGGTCATCGACGAGAACTTCGACCGAATCCCCGACGAGCGGCCCGACCTGGTTGCCTTCACCGTCTGGACGCCCGTGGCCAATCGCGCCTACCAGCTGGCCGACGCCTACCGGGCCCGTGGTGTGCCGGTCGTCGTGGGCGGCGTCCACCCGTCACTCCTGCCGACCGAGGCGCTGCGCCACGCCGATGCGGTCGTGTCCGGCGAGGCCGAGGGCATCTTGGCCACTGTGCTGGCCGACGCCCTGGCCGGCAGCCTCAAGCCGCTCTACCAGGGCGAGTGGCAGGGCATGGACACCGTCCCCACGGCCGACGAGTGGGCGGCCGACATCAAGCGCATGCCGCTCACCCGCTACGCCCCCCTCAACACGTTGCAGACCACCCGGGGCTGCCGCTTCAACTGCGACTTCTGCTCGGTCATCCGCATCAACGGCAGGGGCTCGCGCCACCGCGACCCCGAGCAGGTGGTGGAGGAGCTGCGGGTGGTGAAGAGGGCGGGCCAGCACCTGGGCCGCTTCGCCTACGTCTTCTTCCTCGACGACGACCTGGCCGCCGACCTCGACTACACCCGCGAGCTGTGCGAGACGCTGGTGCGCTCCAAGGTGCACGTCACCTGGGGCGCCCAGGCGTCCATCGGGCTGGCCCGCGACACCGAGCTGCTCGACCTGGCGCGGCGCAGCGGCTGCCGGGTGCTGTTCACCGGCTTCGAGAGCGTGTCGCGTGAGGCTCTCATCGAGTGCAACAAGAAGAACCGGCCGGGCCAGTACGGCGAGCTGGTCGACCGCCTGCACACCCGCGGCATCGGCGTCGAGGGCGGGTTCATCTTCGGCTTCGACACCGACCGCCCCGACGTCTTCCAGGACACGGTGGAGTTCGTGGACAACATCGGCGTCGACGTGGCCCACTTCTCGATCCTCACGCCCTACCCGGGCACGCACACCTACTCCCGCATGCTGGCCGACGACCGGATCACTTCCTTCGACTGGCGGCGCTACAACCTCTACAACGCCGTGTTCGAGCCGGCCCAGATGTCGGCCCAGCAGCTGGAGGACGGGCTGCGCAAGGCGTACAAGTGGTACTACGCCCGGTCCCGCCGGGCCCGGCGCTTCCTGCGGGAGACGGGCCGGCGCGACCCCCGCTTCAACATCGCCCTGGCCGCCGCCGCCAGCAACTACCACAAGCACTACAGCCGCCTCCGTCTCTACCCCGGCCCCGGCTACGAGGCCTCGATGGACGACGTCCGGCGCCTGGCCCGGGCCAGCGCCGCGCCTGCCCAGGAGGCGCTGGCGGTGGCCTTCGCCGACGCCACAACCGGCACCGGCACCGGCGGGTCGATCGGCGTCGGCGCCGGGTCGCCGGCGACCGCAGGCACGTCGGTGCCGGTCGTCCTCCGTTCCCGCCCAGGCCGCAGCGACCTGGCGTGAGCGGCCGTCCCGGGAACCCCCCTCCCGGGACGGCCGCTGCGCCTGCCGCCCCCCCGCCGGTGAGACAGAGCGCGCCGCCGGCGCCGTGATACATGCGCGGGCGCTACGGCGCGGCCTCGCGCCGCGTCATGGCGAAGATCTGCTGGGCGTTGGCGGCGTCGAACGCCAGGTCGGGCCCCGACCCGTCGGGCAACGTCCTGCGGGTGATGAACTCGTAGAACGAGCCGGGCACCTGACGGGTGACGGTGGACCCGTCCGCCGCCCGGAACCTGCGGTCCACCACTGCCGCCCGGTGCGCCGTCTGGAGGATGCGGCCCGTGCCCGACACCTCGACGTCATCCTTGATCGGTCGCCCCGCCGCCCGCTCGGCCTCGGCCACGGCCACCACGTCGGCCACCCGGTCGGTGGCGTGGTTGAAAACCGTGCCCTCGGTGGCGATCCACGCCATCTCGGCCGACTCGGCCAGCAGCGCCTCGTAGTCGTCCAGCGACGGGTCGGCGTGCTGTCGGCCGAAGCAGGCGACCAGGACCGGGAGCACGGCGGCGGCCCGATCGGCCGGGAGGGCGCCGTCCGCCTCCAGCCGGGCCAGGTCGCCCCGCGCCTCCTCGCCCAAGGGGTCGGTCGACGTGGACAGCACCCGGGCGGCGGCCTCCCGAAAGGCGGGTGAGAAGCGCTCGGCGTGGAGCTCGCTCACGAAGTACTGGGGGACGTCGGCGGGCAGGTCCAGGTGGCACCACGAGCGGCCGGTCATGCGCAGGCGGGTTAGCCCGTAGGTGTGCCTGTGGGCGTAGCCGAGGGCGGCCAGCACGCGGGTCACGCCCTCCTGCCCCCACGGCAGGGCGCCGCAGTCGACCCCCTCCACCGTCCGCACGGCGCCGTGGTCGAGGAAGAGGGTGCCTCCGCCGGCCCAGCAGTCGGCCACGTAGGCGGCGCCGGACGGCACCCGCGCCAACAGGTCGTCGAGCAGCAGGACACCCAGGGCCTGCGCCAGCACGGCCCGGGGAACGGAGGCGGCTGCCGGCGCCAGCACGTCGGGGTGGAGCTCCAGCCCGGCCAGCAGCTCCCCCGCCCGCTCCTCGCCCAGGAGCGGCGCCACCAGGGCGTGGAGGGCGGATCCGTCCGCCCGCCGGTGGTGGTGGTTCACAGGTCGCGCCACTCCGGCTCACGCGGCCAGCAGCGGACTGTCGGCGAACAGGCGGCCGGCGGTGGTGGCGGCCAGGGCCTCGTAGCTCACGTCCTCCTGACGGATGAGGCCCCGACGGGGCAATACACCACCGGCCACGAGTTCCACCACCGCGCAGGCCGACGCCGCCGTGGTCCACGAGATGGCCCGCCACCAGCGCCCGTCGAAGCGGAGCGGCACGTAGGACCGCACCACCTCCTCGCGCACCGCCAGCCCCGACCGCACCCCTTCGGCCGCCGCGTAGAGGTACACCACGTCGTCGTCCACCGGCGGCTTGGCCTGCACCAGGATGCGCCCGGCCAGGGCCCGGTCCTGGCGCAGGTGCAACTCGTCGAAGAAGAAGCGCATGAGCTGACAGTGGCCCGGGTAGCGCAGGGTCTTGTAGTCGAGGCGGTCGAGGCGGCCGGCGAACGTCTCGCACATGGTGCCGAGGCCGCCCGAGGTGGCGAACGCCTCCAGCTGGGTGCCGCCGATCCATACCGTCTCGAGGTCACTCATGGCCGGCACCAGCCGGATGCGTCCGTCGCGGACGACCTCGCAGTCGTTGAGGTACTCGTTCACCACGCCCTCGGGCGACCAGTTGAAGGCGTAGCCGAGCAGCCCGCTCGGGTTGCGGGGCAGCGCCCCCACCTTGAGCTCGAGGGAGTGGAGCTCCTCGAAGCCCCTCCCGAGGGCAGCGCCCACGATGGCGATGAGACCGGGGGCGAGGCCGCATCCGGGGACGAAAGCCCTCGGTGCGCCGGCCGCCAGCTCGGCCACCCGGTGGGCGCTGGTGACGTCCTCGGACAGGTCGAAGTAGTGCACGCCGGCGTCCACCGCGGCGTCGGCCACCACCCGGTTGAAGCGGAAGGGCAGGCACGACACGACCGCCTCCGTGGCGGCCAGTGCGGTCTTCAGGGCGTCGGGGTCACTGACGTCGAGGGCGATCATCGGGAACGGGACGGACGCCCGGGTCGCCATGTCGGCGCCGGTGACGGCGAAGCCGGCGCTGTGCAGCAACCGGGCCAGCAGCTCTCCCACGTTCCCAAGCCCGACCACGAGGACCCTCGAGAACACCCGAGCCACCTCCACATGGTACGAGGCTCCTGTCATCATGGGTTCACCTCACCATGAGCCCGCTTCCCAGCACCGACCACCTGGCGCAGTCGGCCCGCCTCGCCTTCGAGCGGCTGGGCGTCCCGTGGCCCGGCGATGACACGGGCGGGGTCGCCGCCCGTACGCCGATCACCGGCGGCACCCTCACCACGCTCGTCGCGGTCGACGCGGCCGGCGTCGATATGGCCATCGAGCGTGCGTCCGCCGCCTTCCTGGCCTGGCGCACCGTGCCCGCTCCTGTGCGGGGCGATGTGGTGCGCCGCCTCGGCGTCCTCCTCCGCGCCCACAAGGATGACCTGGCGGCATTGGTCACGCTGGAGGCGGGCAAGATCGGTTCCGAGGCCCTGGGCGAGGTTCAGGAGATGATCGACATGTGCGACTTCGCCGTCGGCCTCTCCCGCCAGCTCTACGGGCTCACCATGGCGTCGGAACGGCCGGCCCACCGCATGATGGAGGTCTGGCACCCGCTCGGGGTGTGCGGCGTGATCACGTCGTTCAACTTCCCGGTGGCGGTGTGGGCGTGGAACGCGGCGCTGGCTCTCGTGTGCGGCGACCCGGTGGTGTGGAAGCCATCGGAGAAGACGCCCCTCACGGCGCTCGCCTGCGCCGCTCTGGCCGAGCGGGCAGCCACCGCGGCGGGCGCCCCGGGTGACCTCGTCCAGGTGGTGGTGGGCGGCGCCGACGCCGGCCGGCGTCTGGCCGGGTCGCCCGCCGTGGCGCTGGTGTCGGCCACCGGCTCCACCGTCATGGGCCGTTCCGTGGCGCCGATCGTGGCGGCCCGGTTCGGCCGCAGCCTGCTGGAGTTGAGCGGCAACAACGCGGCGGTCGTCACCCCTTCGGCCGACCTCGACCTCGCCACCCGCGCCGTCGCCTTCGCCGCCGCCGGCACCGCCGGCCAGCGCTGCACCACCCTGCGCCGGCTCCTCGTGCACCGCTCGCGGCAGGCCGAGTTGGTCGACCGCCTGGCCGCTGCGTACGCCACCCTTCCCGTTGGCGACCCGCTCGACGACGCCACCCTGGTGGGGCCACTGATCGACGGCGCCGCCCACGACGGCTTCGCCACCGCCGTATCGCGCGTCACGGCCGACGGCGGAACGGTGGTGTGCGGCGGCGAGCGGGTGCTGGCCGACGAAGCCCCCCACGCCTTCTACGTCCGGCCCGCCCTCGCCGTGATGCCGGCCCAGACCGGCCTAGTGCTCCACGAGACATTCGCCCCGCTCCTCTACGTCCTCGCCTACGACGACTGGGACGAGGCGGTGGCCCTGCACAACGCGGCCAGCCACGGCCTTTCCTCGTCGGTGTTCACCACCGACCTCCGTGAGGCCGAGCGCTTCACCGGGCCGGCGGGGTCCGACTGCGGCATCGCCAACGTCAACATCGGCCCCTCCGGCGCCGAGATCGGCGGCGCTTTCGGCGGCGAGAAGGACACCGGCGGCGGCCGGGAGGCCGGCTCCGACGCCTGGCGTGCCTACATGCGCCGCATGACCTGCACGGTCAACGCCTCCGACGACCTCCCCCTCGCCCAGGGCGTCGAATTCCCGCTTTCGAGTAAATAGGGTGTCATTTTGACACCCTATTTACTCGAAACCCGGGGGGAGGAGGACGTTGGGGTTTAGGATGCCGGCGGGGTCGAGAGCGGCCTTGACGGCCCGGAAGGCGGCGATCTCGGCCGGGCTGCGAGCGTGGGCCAGCCACGCCTTCTTGGCGGTGCCGATCCCGTGCTCGGCGCTGATGCTGCCGCCCATCTCCACGACCAGCGCCAGCACGGCGTCGTCGACGGCCGCGTCGTCCGGGCCGACACCGGTGACGTTGACGTGGACGTTGCCGTCGCCGGCGTGGCCGAACAGCCACGTGCGGGCGGCCGGCGCCACCGCCGCGACGACGCCGGGGGCGGCGGCCAGAAAGGCGGCCAGGGCGCCGAAGGGCAGGGCGACATCGAGCTTGTGGGGGGTGCCCAGTGTGGCGAGCGCCTCGGTGTGGGACTCCCGGTAGCGCCAGAGGTCGGCCCGGCGCAACGAGTCCTCGGCCACGGCCACGTCGGCCACCGCCGCCAGCGAGCCGACTGCGTCAGCCAACTCGGTGAGCGGGCTGGTGCGACCGGCCGCCTCCACCAGCAGGTATGCCCGGTGGGTGGCGGGGAAGGGTGGGGCCAACCCGACCGCTTCGCACACGAGGGCCAGCCCGTCGTCGAGGAACAGTTCCGCTGCCTCCAGGGACGCCACGGCACGGCGCAGCACTCCGGCCGCCTCGACGGCCGCCGCCACGGCGTCGAAGGCGAGGAGGGCCACGACCCGCTCGCCCGCCGGGGGTACGAGCCGGAGGCGAACGGCGGTGACGAGACCGAGCGTGCCCTCGCTGCCACACAGGAGGGACGGCAGGTGATAGCCGGTGTTGTCCTTCACCAGCCCGCCCAGATGCGACACCACCGAGCCGCCGCCCAGCACCGCCTCCACCCCCACTAGTTGCGCCCTCGTGTCGCCGTAGCGCAGCACCCGGGTGCCGCCGGCGTTGGTGGCGACCGAGCCTCCGATGGTGGCCGAGTCGCGGCTGGCGAAGTCGACGCCGTAGGCCCAACCCGCTCCGGCAGCCGCCCGCTGCACGGCGCCGATGGTGACGCCGGCGCCGGCCGTCACCTGTCCCGCCCGCCGGTCGACGGGGTCGAGCGCCGACAACCGGCGCAGGCTCACCACCACCTCGCCGGCGAGCGGCACGCCCCCGCCCACCAGGCCGGTGTTCCCGCCCTGGGCCACCACGGCGGCGCCGGCCGCCCGGCACACGTCGACCACCCCCGCCACCTCGGCGGTCGACCCAGGCCGCACCACGGCCGGCGTGGCGCCGGCATAGCGACCCGTCCAATCGACGCAGTAGCCGGCCACCACGTCGGCGTCGGTGAGCACGTGGTCCGGCCCCACCACCTCGATCAACTGCGAGCGCAGCCGCGCCCCGTCGCCGTCCACGCCACCGATGGTCGCACGCTTGCGGTGGGCGGACCGCTGCGAACGTCGCATCGTCGCATCGACGATGACGGCGGCGTGGTGCGTAAGGCGGTGTCCGGGTCCTTGCCGCCCCGGCGGATAATCCCGTTGACCCGCTCGCACTCGGCCGTCAGGTCGTCGACGGCGGCATCGATTCCCGGCGTACCCCGGGCTCCCTCCAGTTCCTCCAGCCGCGCCAACAGGGGCGCCCAGCGGTCGTCCACAGTGGCGGCCGCCCCGGCGTCCGCCAGGGCCTTGTCCAGCACCTCGGTCGACGGCAGCGCCTGGTCGGCGACCGGCGCGAGAGCGCCGATGCAGGCGTCCTGGGCGCGCTCGGCCGCCCGCGACTCGGCGCTCTGGCGGCCGCACGCGGCCGTGGCGAGCCAGAGCAGGCCCACGACGGGGAGAAGGGCGGCGGCGACCGGGCGCCGCCGGCGACGGGCCTGGATCAGGTGTCGCCCTTGGGGCCGCCCGCGGCGGCGGGGACGTCGGGCGCGTTCCCGTTGACCGTGGCCGAGTGCCCGGCCGCAGCCGGCGTGGTCCCCCGCAGGTCGTAGACGTGGGTGGACGGCCCCTCGACGCCGAAGTGGGGCAGCCACTCCAGCCAGCCTGGCAGGTACCAGTTACGGTTGCCGAGGAGCTTCATGCTGGCGGGCACGAGGATGGACCGGACGATGGTCGCGTCGATCAGCACGGCTGCGGCCAGGCCGAAGCCCATCTGCTGGAAAGCCACCATGCGGCCGGCGGCGAAGCCGCTGAACACGGCGACCATGATGAGGGCAGCGCCGGTGATGATGCCGGCGGTGGTGCGCAGGCCGTAGGCCACCGACTCGGTGTTGTCGCCCGTCTCGTCGAAGTGCTCGCGGATCCTCGACAGCAGGAACACGTGGTAATCCATCGACAGGCCGAACAGCACGGAGAACAGGAACAGCGGGAGCCACGCCTCGATCACCTCGACCTGCTGGAAGCCGAGGAGACCGGCCCCCACGCCCTTCTGGCTCACCAGCACGATGAGCCCGTACGCCGCGCCGACCGACAGCAGGTTCATCACGATGGCCTTGGCCGGCACCACGATCGAGCGGAAGGCGATGGTGAGGAGGAGGAACGACAGGCCGAGCACGAAGACGAACACGATCGGCAGGTAGCGGCTGGCGATGTCGAAGAAGTCCTTGTTGAATGCCGTCTCGCCTCCCACGAGCGCCCTCGCCGGACCGCCGTCGGGGAAGGCGGCGGGCACGTAGTAGTCCCGCACCCTGCCCACTGCGTCGACTGCGGCCTTGCTGCTCGGGTCGCCGTTGACCGGCACGGCTATGAGGGTGAGGTCGCCGCCGTCGTTGACGGTGACCTCGGGCTGCCCGAAGAAGTGGTCGCTGGCGAGCGACGTCTGCAGCTTGTCGATCGAGGCGGCAACGGCGGGCTCGTCGGCGACGCCGTCGACCACGATCTTCACGGGCGAACTGAGGCCGCCGGCGAAGTCGCGGGCCAGCACGTCGAACGCCTGCTTGGACGGAAGCTCGTTCGGGATGGTGCTCACGCCCGAGAAGCCGGTCCTCATGTCGAGGGCCGAGGATGCACAGGCCAGCAGGATGCCGACACCGACCACCAGGCTCACCACCGGCCGGCGCATCACCGTGCGGGTGACGCCGTCCCAGAAGCCGCCCCTGTGGTCCGGGTCGACGGCTTTGCGGCGATGGATGCGCAGCGAGTTCACCTTGTCGCCCAGCAGGCCCAGCACGGCGGGCAGGAGGGTGAGCGACGCCAGCACGGCGATGACCACCACGAAGATGGCGCCCGCGCCCAGGCTCTTGAAGATCGAATTGGGGATCAGGATCATCCCGAGAAGAGCGAGCACCACGGTGAGGCCACTGAAGAACACCGCCCTGCTGGCGGTGGCGCCGGTGGCCTCGATGGCGTCGAGCTTGTCCTTGCCTCGCTGGCGTTCCTCCCTGTAGCGGGACACGACGAACAGCGAGTAGTCGATACCCACGGCCAGGCCCATCATCGAGATCATGTTGGTGACGAAGAACGAGAATTGGACGACCTGTCCGACCACCGACACCACACCGACGGCGACGAAGATCGACGCCATGCCGATGATCACCGGCACCACGCCGGCCACCACGGCCCCGAACACGACCACCAGGATGACGAGGGCGGCCAGGATGCCGACCGATTCGCCCTTCTTCAGGTCCTCCTCGGAGACGGTGTTGAAGTCGTCGCCCAAGGCGGCCGGTCCGAAGATCTGAGCCTTGAAGCCGCTCTGGGCGTTAGCCTTCAACACCTGCTGGAGCTCCGGGATGTGGTCGATGGCGTCCTCGGGCGCGCCGGCCAGGAGCGTGGGCAGAAGCGTGGCGTGGCGGTCCTCTGACACCAGCCCGGCCTCGTCACCGGCGTCGGCGAACGTGGTGACGCTCTCCACCACGTCGCCCCCGAGTGCGGCCAGATCGGCAGCCAGGCCCCTGACGTAGGCCGCATAGGCCGGGTCGTCGACCGTGGCTGACTCGTTGCGCACGATGACTATCTCGGTGTCGCGCTCAGGCCCGGTGAGCCGGTCCTCGAGCAGCTTCTGGGCCTGGTTGGACTCCGGGTCGTTGGTGATCGCGACGTCCGTGGTCGTGGCGCTCGACAGCAGGCTGCCGCTCGCCGCGCCGGCAGCAGCCATCAAGGCGACCCAGATGCCGACGGTGCGCCACGGATGGCGACTGCTCGATCGCGCCAGCGATTGCGGGGAAAGGCGCATGCTGTTGTCCTTCCACGCCGGGTGTCTCCCCCTCCACCAGGGGCTCGGCCCGGACCGAAGTTGATTGTTAACCCTGTTAAGTAGCATGGTTCCGGGACCGGCACAAGGGATTCCTGCTCGTTACCCGGGGACCTGGGTCGTGGCCGCCCGGATGGATCGGGCCGGGCCGGTGGTTGGCAATCGCCCGGTCCGGGGAACATCGGATTGGGAGTGACTCCCGAAAGGAGGTTCGATGGAGCCGAAGGTCGCGTTCTGGTTCTACCTGGCGTCGGTGATCTGCTTCGTGCTGGCCGCGGCCGGCGAGGCATGGAAGTACGGCAGCCTCGGGCGCCGGGGGTCTCCCCCGCGCCTCATGCTCGTGCCCCTGGGCCTCGCGCTGTTCGCCTTCCCCACCCTGTGGACCGTGGGCACCCAGGCCTTCTGAGCGACTGCACCGGCGGCGCCAGGTTCGTAGCGCTAGTCCTCCAGTTCCTCGCCCTCGTAGGTGCGGATGGCGCCAAACCGGCTCTGCACGCCCATAGGACTGGTCACGAACACGTCGGCCAGCTCCTGCCATGAATGGCCCTTCGTGCGGGCCTGGCCCACCAGGATGCGCAGGATCGTCTCCAGGTACGGCCCGGCCGTGTTGGCCTGGGCGATCCGGGGCAGGACCGGCTTGCGGCTGTCGACGGCCCGCTCGAGGATGGTCGTCAGCTGGGCCACCACGTCGGCGAGGCCGTCATTGTCGTCAGGCATGGCGATTGATCCTAGGAGCGGGCAGCCGGGCGCGACAATGGGCCCATGTCCATGGAGGGAGCAGACCTTCTGGCGCTGGTGCTGGAGCTCGTCGCCGAGGGGAGCGATGACAACGAGATCGTCAGTTCCGCTGTCATGGCCGCCGGCGGCAGCGCCACGAACCTTATGGGTGCGTGCACCTACGCCCTGTCGCTGACCAAGGACATGCCGTACGACAAGGGCAACGAGCGCACGCTCCGGCTCCTCACCGAGGCACTCCAGCGTGCCGTGCACACCAGTGGCGAGACCTCATCGGAGGACCGCGACACGCTGCTGCGCCACATCGTGGAGTACTCGGGGGGCTGGTCCATGGCGCCCGACGCCGTGGCCACCCGGACGGCCGAGCTGGATGCAGAGTTGGAGACGCTGCGCCCGCCCGAGGACGGCGGGGCTGCCTCCGCCTAAGTCGCGGCACGAGCGCCGCCGCTCACTGTTGCCGCACGGCTCTGGGACACTCGCAGCATGGGCTCCGTCATCACTTCCGAGGATCTGAGCAGGAGCTTCGACGGGCGGCTGGCCCTCGACGGCCTGGCCTTCGACGTCGAGGAAGGTGAGATCGTCGCCCTGCTCGGGCCCAACGGTGCCGGCAAGACCACCACCGTCCGTCTCCTCAACGGGGTGCTCCGGCCCGACAGGGGCCACGCCACCGTGCTCGGCCTCGACCCGTCCGTCGATGGAACGGCGCTGCGCCGGCGCACGGGTGTCCTCACCGAGACGGCCGGCCTCGACGACCGGCTCACGGCACGGGAGAACCTGGTGCTGGTGGCCGGGATCCGCGGGATGAAGACGGCCGAGGCCCGCCGCCGGGCGGGCGACCTGCTCGAGCGCCTCGGCATGGCGCCCGACGCCGACCGCCTCGTGCAGGGTTTCTCCACCGGCCAGCGCAAGCGGGTGGCACTGGCCCTGGCGCTGCTCCACGATCCCGAGGTCCTCTTCCTCGACGAGCCCACGTCGGGCCTCGACCCGGCTGCCTCGCGCGACGTGGTGGAGCTCATCGCCGACCTGGCGCGTGAGCGGCGCCGCACCGTCATCGTGTGCACGCACTTCCTGGGCGACGCCGGCCGCCTCTGCCACCGCATGGCCGTGCTCGACCAGGGTCGGCTGCGGGCCTTCGGCACCACCGAGGAACTGGCCGCCGCGCTGTGGCGGGGCACCGTGGTCGACATCGACCTTGGCCGGCAGGCCGGGGAGCGGGAGGTGGCGGCCATGGCCGCGTGTGCCGGCGTGCTCGACAGCCAGTCGACCCCGGGCGGAGCACAGTTGCGGGTGCTGGACCGAGAGGCGGTGCCACCGCTCGTGGCCGCGCTGGTCAACCGGGGCGTCCCCGTCTACGCGGCCGTGCCCCGCCCGCCCACCCTGGAGGACGTCTACTTCGCCCTCCAACAAGGCGAGCGCGCTGACGAAGGAGTGGGCCGCACGTGATGGGGTCGAGCCCGGTCGCCGCCGTCATCCGGAAGGACCTCACCGCCATCCGCCGATCGAAGGCGGTGATCATTCCCATGATCGCCGTCCCGTTCCTGCTCCTGGTGGTCCTGCCCATCGGCATAGGCCTGGCCGCCCGGTCCCAGAAGCATGCCGACGTGAGCGGCTTCCTCAGCCGCCTCCCGGACAACGTGGTCGCGCCCATCGTGCGCCTGCCGGCGGGCGAGCAGCTGGTGGTGCTGGTGAGCGGCTACCTGCTGGCGCCGCTGTTCCTGATCGTGCCCCTCATGGTGGCCGCCGTCCTGGCCGCCGACGCCTTCGCCGGCGAGAAGGAACGGCGCACCATCGAGACGTTGCTGCACCTGCCCATCCCCGACCGCCAGCTGTTCTACGCCAAGGTGCTCGGCGCATTCCTCCCGGCCGTTGCCGTGTCGTGGTTGGGGTTCCTCCTGTTCGCCGTCGTCACCAACACGGTGGCATGGCCGGTGACCCACCGGATCTTCGTCCCGACCCGGCTGTGGGCGGTCGTCATCGTGTGGGTGGCGCCCGCGGTGGCCGCCCTCGGCATGGGCGTGATGGTGCGGGTCTCGGCCCGGGCCAAGACGGCCCAGGAGGCCAACCAGCTCGGCGGCGCCGTCATCCTCCCCCTGCTCTTCCTGGCGGTCGGCCAGTCCACCGGCCTGCTCCTCGTCACCCTGCCCATCGCCGTCGGGATCGGTGCCGCGGTGTGGGCGATCGCCGTCCTGCTCATCGTCCGCGGCGCCAACCGCTTCACCCGCGACCGCCTCCTGTCCGGCTGATGCATGGCACGGCGACGGAACGGCGCTCGAGTGGTCCGCCGATCGGTACCCCGGCGGTCCGTCCCGGCTGACCAGAGCCGGCGAGCCGGCGCCACCGGCTCTGCGCCGGCCGCCGTCTTGGTGTAGGCCCGCAGGGCGTGCCGTCGGGTATGCCATCGGGTTGGGGGTCGGGACTGCCGACATCTAGGGTGCAAGCCATGCGGAGGCGCAGGTCGCGGCGGATCAGCCCGTCGGCCATCCCCCTGGGCTGCCCGCCGCCGGCGCGGTGAGAACCGGCCTGGGCTTCGTCGCAGTGGTGTTCGCTGAGGACCGGGGCGTCTCCTACGCGCCCACTGTGGCGTCGCTCCGCCGTGCCCATCCCGACCTTCCGGTGGTCGTTGCCGCGCCCGTCGCCGGTGACGTGGCATCACTCGCCGCACTCGGGGCGACGGTGGCGACGGCCGCATCTGCGCCGGAGATCGTCAACCGCGTATGGGCCGAGCGCCGATGCCATGTCCTCGCAGTCACCGACGCCGCCGTCTTCCCCGCCGCCGCCCTCGATCCGGCCATGGCCCTGGTGGAGGAGGACATGCGGGCGGCCACCGTGTCGTTCCTGTGCAACGCCGCCGCCTTCCTCAGCTTCCCGACGCGGAACACCAGCGTGTCCCACCAGATCGAGAGCTTCGACGAGCAGTCCATCACCCGAGTGCTGCGCACGACCTCGCCCGACCAGGTGCCGGCGCCTATCCCCTTCTGCGCAGGGCCCGCCGTCCTGTTGTCGTCGTTCGCCCTGTCGGCGGTGGGCCCGCTGTCGGACGTCGGGGGCCACCGGGGCGCCCTCGCCCTTGTCGACTTCAGCCTGCGGGGCCGGTCAAAGGGCTTTCTCGACATCGTCGATCCGTCCACGTTCGTCGCCCGCCCCTACGACCTGGGCCCCCTCCGCGACCCGTGGCTGAGCGCGGCCGAGCAGTCTTGGCTCATGGACCGCCATCCGTACTTCGCCGCCATCCTGCGCGAGGAGTCCATGTCCGACCGCTCGGCCCTGGCGACCGTCCACGCCACGGCGAGGTCGAAGCTGATGGGACTGCGGCTGCTGGTGGACGGCTCTTGCCTCGGGCCCAAGGAGATGGGCACGCAGGTGCAGACGGCCGCCCTGATCGGCGCCCTGGCCGAGCGGCCGGACGTGGAACGTGTCTGCGTCCCGCTGGCCGGCGACGTCCCTCCCTACGCGGCAGCGGCCCTGTCCCACCCGAAGGTCGACGCACGTCAGGTGGTCGACGGCGACGTGTCGGCGTTCGGGAGGGTCGATGTGGCCCACCGCCCGTTCCAGGCCGTGGGCACCCTCCCTCAGTCGTGGTCGACGGTCGCCACGCGGACCGTCGTCACCATCCTCGACCTCATCTCCTACCAGGTGGGCATCTACCACGCCTCGGCAGAGGACTGGATGAGGCACCGCGCCGCCGTCCGTGCCGTCGCCGGCGCGGTGGACGGCATCGTCACCATCTCCCACGACGTCAGGCACCACGTGCGGCTCGAGCGCCTTCCCATCGAGGCCGAGCGGGTGGCGGTAGTCGGCCTCGGCACGGACCACAGGCACGGCGACGAGCTGGAATCGGCGCCCCGCGAGCTGCTGGCGCGCGACTTCGTGGCGACCGATTTCGCCCTTGTGCTCGGCACGAACTACGCCCACAAGAACCGGGACCTGGCCATCGACGTCGTGGTCGACCTGCGCAAACGCGGCCACGACCTGTCGCTCGTACTAGCCGGAGCGGCGGTGCCGTTCGGGTCGTCGCGGGTCCAAGAGGCGCAGCGGGCACCGGGCGAGGACTGGGTGTTCGCCATCCCCGATGCCACGTCGGCGGAGCGCAACTGGCTCCTCCGCCACGCCGCCATGGTGGTGTACCCAACCTCCGCCGAGGGGTTCGGAATGGTCCCCTACGAGGCGGCGCGATTCGGCACGCCCACGGTCATGGTGCCGTTCGGGCCCCTGGGCGAGGTCGGAGGCGACCTTCCCGTCCACGCGCGCGATTGGAGCCCGAAAGCGCTCGCCGACGCCGCCAAGCAGTTGCTCGACGATCCGGAGGTCGCCCACCGCCAGGTCGTCGCCGCCCTGCGAGCGGGCCGGGATTTCACGTGGGCCGCCACCGCTGCCAAGCTGGTCGATGTCTACCGGTCGCTCCTGGCGGCACCGGCCAGAGGAGGCGGCGAAGGACGATGATGGAACACGAGATGAGCATGGTCCAGCCGGCCGCCGAGAACAGCGATGCTGCCGCCGATCCCGGGCCCGAGATCGATCGCCTCTCGCTCGTCCACGCCCTCCACGACTTCGAGGTGGCCAACGCTCGGGTGATCGACCTCACCCAGCGTCTCATCGGCACCGGCCGCGAGCTGGCGGCGGCCAAGGAGGACCTGGCCGCGCTGCAGGGCGAGTACGAGAAGCTCCGCCTCGCGCACGAGCTTGTCCAGCGCTCGCGGGCGTTCAGGCTGGCCACCCGGATCGGGGCCATCCGCAATCTTCTCTAGGGCCCTGGCCAGTCGGGCCGGCACGGCCCAGGCGTGCACCATCGTCGCGAGGAACTACCTCGCCTACGCACGCGTCCTGGCGGCGTCGTTCCTCGAGCACCATCCGGGGTGGCGGTTCACCGTCGTGGTGGTCGATGCCGAACCTGGCGAGGTCGGCGCCGGCGAGACGTTCCGTGTGCTGCGACCGGCCGAATTGGGCATCCCGGACGGCGAGTGGCACCGGATGGCGACGATCTACGACGTCACCGAGTTCTCCACCGCATTGAAGCCGTTCGTCCTCCGCCGTCTCCTCGCCGAGGAGCCTGGCCCAGTCGTCTACCTGGACCCTGACATCGAGGTGCACGCCCCGTTCGGCGAGGTGGCCGGCCTGGCCCTCCGGCACGGAATCGTCCTCACGCCGCACGTGCTCCAGCCCATGCCGCGCGACGGGTACACGCCGACGGAGGCGAACATCCTCATCTCGGGCATCTACAACCTGGGCTTCATAGCGGTGGGCCCGACCGCCGCCCCCTTCCTCGACTGGTGGGGCGAGCGACTGCGGCGCGATGCCGTCATCGACCCGCGCCGCGGCCTGTTCACCGACCAGCGCTGGATCGATTTCGTACCGGTGCTCTTCGACCACCACGTCGTACGCAGCCCGGCGTACAACGTGGCCTACTGGAACTGCTTCCAGCGGGCGCTCACCCTGGGGGCTGGGCGCTACCGGGTCGACGGGGAGCTGCTCCGCTTCTACCACTTCAGCGGTTTCGACCCCCGACGGCCCGAGCTCCTCTCCAAGCACGCGGGCGAACTGCCGCGGACGCTCCTGGAGGACTCCCCCGTCCTCGCCCGGCTGTGTCGCGACTACGCCGACCGCCTGTGCGCCGCCGGCCATGCTGACGCCGGCTCGATCCCGTACGGCCTGGGGACCTTCCCCAACGGCCTGCGCCTCGACGCTCGGGCGCGGCGGGCGCTCCGGGCGGCCATCGACGATCCGCCCGGCGAGGGTTCCCCGCCGGACCCGTTCACGCCAGGCGGTCCCGACCGGCTGCTGCAGTGGCTCCGCACGCCCGACGCCACCGGGGACGGCACTGGCGTCGCCTCGCGGTACCTCGCCGCCTTTTGGAACGAGCGGCCCGACGTCCGGTCCGCGTTCCCGGAGCTCAGCGGCCCCATCGGCGAGCGCTTCCTCGAGTGGGCCGCCCATGACCCCGCCCTGGCGGCCGAGGTCGGCCACCCGTCGCTGCGGACGACGGCAGGGAGCGCGCCGGAGCGGTCCGCCCGCCACGTCACTGTCCCCCCGCCGGCCTCCGTCGACGTCCTGGCACCCGGCGTCACCGTGGCCGGCTATTTCACGGCCGAACTCGGCGTGGGCCAGGCCGGCCGGCTCCTCCTCTCCGGTGTCGAGGAGGCGGGCATCCCGTTCTCCACCGTCGCCTACGAGCGTACGCCCAGCTCCCAGACGCACCCGTTCCGCTCCCGCGGCGAGGCGCAGCGGTTCGACGTGAACATCATCTGCGTCAACGCCGACCAGACGCCGATCTTTGCCCGGGACATGGGCGAGCAGTTCATGCGGGGGCCGTACAACATCGGGCTGTGGTTCTGGGAGGTCGAGGTCTTCCCGCCTTCGATGCACGGGGCCTTCGACCACGTCGACGAGGTGTGGGTGGCCAGCGAGTTCGTCGCCGAGACGATCCGGCCGCTCACCGCCAAGCCGATCCACATCGTGCCCCTTCCTGCCGTCGTCCCGTCGGCGCCGACGCACCTCACACGCCAGGACCTCGGCCTGCCGGAGGGCTTCTTGTTCCTCACCTCGTTCGACTTCTACAGCGTGGTCAGCCGCAAGAACCCCGCCGACCTCATCGACGCCTTCGCCAAGGAGTTCGAGCCTGGCGAAGCAACCCTGGTCCTCAAGACGATCAACGGGTCGGACGTCGCGGAGAGCCTGGAGGCGCTGCGGGCGCACGCGTCGCGCCACCGTGGGGTGCACGTGCTGGACGGGTACCTGCCGGCGGCCACCGTGCGGGCCCTCACCGGCCTGGCCGACTGCGTCGTGTCGCTCCACCGTTCCGAGGGCTTCGGCCTGTCCCTTCTCGAGGCGATGGCCATGGCCAAGCCCGTGATCGCCACCGGCTACTCAGGCAACCTGGCCTTCATGGACGACGAGAACAGCTTCCTCGTCGACTACGACCTGGTGCCGGTCGGCGCCGGCAAGGAGCCCTACCCGGCCCATGCCCGCTGGGCCCAGCCCCGCGTCGACGATGCCGCCCGCCTGATGCGGCTCGTGGTCGACGACCGCCAGGCGGGCATCGCCCGTGGCCTGGCGGCCCAGCGGGCGGTCAGCGAGCACAACACGCCCGCCCGCACGGCCGCCTTCATCGAGTCCCGGCTGCGGGACATTCGCGCCAGGGGCGTTCGAACATCGCGACGCTTCTGAAGGGGCACTAACTTTTTCCTGGTGCGACTCCCGTTCGGCCGCAGCCGCCGGGGCGACCAACCGGCCGGCGGCTGGCAAACCTTGTTCGCCGGCTCGGTGGGCCAAATCCCGGTGCGGTCGGTGACCTACCTTGGCCACCCGTTCGTCTACCCGCCGGACAGCCAGGTCGGGCAGGCGATCGGCAGGGAGTGGGAGTGGGACGCCGTGCTCCGCCCCATGGTGGAGGCGCTGGTCGCCGAGGACGACCCGATCATCTGCGAGGTCGGGAGCAACATCGGGGCGAGCATCCTCGAGATCCTGCTGGTGAAGCCGAGGGCGCGCATCTTCTCCTTCGAGCCCTCCGACGCCTTCCGGGCGGTGCTGCTGGAGAACCTTAGGCTGGCGGGCTTCGCTACGCAGGAGGTGCTGCCCTACATCGTCGGCTCGGCGCCCGGCCAGGGCTTCATCTACACCGACGCCACCAGCGGCTCGGTGCAGGAGCTGCCGCACTATGCCCGCAGCCAGCCGGCGCGGGTGGTGAGTCTCGACGAGATCCTGGAGGGCTACGCGCCGGTGCGGTTCATCAAGATCGACACCGACGGCAACGACGTCGAGGTCCTCCGTGGGGCGGCCGGGATCCTGGCCCGTGACCGGCCGGCAGTGTTCTTCGAGTTCTGCCCGAGCCTCATGCCCGCCGACCCGGTGGCCGAGCTGGAGTGGCTCCAGGCCGCCGGGTACCCGCAGCTCGTCTGCTTCGACCACCTCGGCCACACCGTCGGGGTCACCGAAGATGCCGGGCAGGCCGCGGGGTGGTCGATCGACCACGGCTACTGCGACATCCTCGCCCCGCCCGACATCGAGGCTGCCCGGCCGCTCGTGGAAGCCTTCCTGGCCTCGTCTCGCGACCTCGGTCAGGCCGGCTGAACGCCGGCCCGCCCGCCTACGGGGCGGGGCGGCGCCCCAGGACGCGCAGGCCCCGCTTGGCGATGGAGGCCGCCGCCGGGAACCCGCTCGACGCCCGGGACAGCCGCCGGGCCACGGCGATACCGGTGGGGCCCAGGCCCCCGAGCAGCCTGCGGGTGGAGTCGAGGTCCTCCCGCACGGCGATAACGGTGCGCTGCAGCTCGGCGGCGTGGTCCTCCGCCGCCTGGAGAGCGCCGTGGCGGAGCGCCTCGCATTCGGTCCGGATGTTGGTGAGGGCGCGGTCCATCTTCTCGTACTCCGCCCGCAGTCGGCCGAGCTGGTACGGCATCAACCCGAGTTGCGTCTGGAGCGCCTCGTTCCTGGCCCGGGCGGCGGCCAGGTACCGCTCGTACGACGTCGCCGCCAGCCGCAGGTCCTCGAGTTGGCGCACGTGCTCGTGCACCACGTAGTTGTCGAAGATGTTCACCGGGACCTCGAACACCTCGCGCAGGTGCAGGTCCTCCTCGCGGACGTAATAGCGGTTGAGGCCGTCGAAGGTGGCGAAGGTGTAGCCGGCGGCCAGGAGGATCTTCTCCCAGTCCTCGTGGGCGGGCACGGCCGAACCTGGCTTGGTGGCCTCGACGAGCACGATGCGGGGCCGGAAGCGCTCGAAGTCGGCGCCCTCCAGGACGTGGCGCTCGAAGCCCTCGACATCGACGGACAGGAAATCGATGGTGGTCGTGCCGACGTGCTCCTCGCAGACGGCGGCAAGGGTGGTGACCGGGACGGAGCGCTCGACGAGCTTCCAGCCGGCCTCGCGGTGGTGGCGCGCGATCTCCGGCGAGAACGACGACAGCCCCGTGCCTGGCGGCGACTCGAACAGCGTGAGCGAGCCCTCCTCGTCGGAGATGCCCACGTTGAGGTTGACGTCGCGGTCGCGGTCCGCTGCCAGCCGGCCGAACACCTCGGGCACCGGCTCGATGTTGATGCCGTGCCAGCCCTGGTCGTAGAAGTGCTTGGTGACCGAGTGCACCACAGGGTCGTGGGCGCCGACGTCGATGTAGAAGCCCTTGATCCCCCGGGCGAAGGCACGGTCCAGCAGGACGTCCTCACGGTTCTGGGCGAAGGAGGTGAAGCTCATCTGCCGTTCCTTCCGTTGCTGTGCTCGGGCGCCCACCAACCGGCGGCCGCCCGCACGGGCTCTTCCGGGTCGGCCTGGAGACGGGTGAGGGCGGCAGCGATGGCCGGGTGGGCCAAGGTGTCGGGCGCCTCGGCCGACAGCACCTGGGCGATGTAGGCGCGGCAGTGCAGGTTGGGGCTGGCGCTCTCGGCCACGAACCTGTCGATCCGCGCCGCCGATGACAATGACGGCTCGACGGTCCACCCGGCGGGCCGGGAGGCACCCTTCTTGAGCGCCAGCACGTCGACCTCGGTCTGGGGCTGGGCGTCGCCCGTGCGGACGTGGATCAGCCGGTCGGGCTCGACGATGTAGCCGGTGTACCCCGTCGCCTCCAGCTCGCGGACGATGTCGTCGGGATCGATGCCGGCCAGGCGGAGCGTGTGCCCGTTGGACTCGAACAGCAGAGCGGGCGCGGCCGGCCCGGCGAGCATCCTGCTCATCCCCCGCAGGGCGCGCAGCTCGGACCCCTCGACATCCATCTTCACGAAGGCGGCGCCACCCCATCCGAACTCGAACAACAGCTCGTCGACGGTTACCGCCGGCACGGTGGTCTCCGTCGGTGTCGCGTCGTCGGACGTGACACGGCCCCACGGACCGTTGGACGAGAACGTGACGTCGGCCGGCCCGTCCATGGCGGCAGCTCGGACCACGTGCAGTTCGCTGAAGCCGTTGAGCGCGGCGCTCGCCCGCAGCATGGCCGCGTTCTCCGCCGACGCCTCGACGGCCAGGACCTTGCACCCGCGAGCCGCCGCCGCCAGCGCGAAGGTGCCGACGTGCGCCCCCAGGTCGAGGACGCACTGACCGGGGCCCACCATGGCCAGCATCAGGTCGACCAGGAACAGGTTGGCCGGGACGATCCCGTGGCCGGCGGCGAAGTAGTCGGCGATGGGATCGCCGATGGTGGGGTCGACCACGACCGTGAACTGGATGTCCTCGCTGACGACCACCTCGGCGACCGTCCAGTTCGGCGCGAGCTCGAAGTCGGCGCCCTCGGCCCTGTCGAGGAGGGCGACCTGCGTGGTGGCGAGCCGGATGACCTCGTCGGCGTTCGCCTCGACCACCGACGCGAACTCGCGCGTGGTGTCGACCCAGCGCACGACCTGCGAGACCTGGTCGTCGAGCACGGCCACCCTCGCGGCTGCCCTCGCTTCGCTCGACGCGATCACGGCCGCGTCCTCCTCGAGTCGCTCGGCGTGGTCCGCCCACGACACGGGTGCCGGCCTCGACGCGGCCGGGGCTGCGGACGCCGGCCCGTCGGCTCCGGCGGCCGACGCACCTGCCCGGTAGAGGGCGGCCGCCTTGTTGCTCTCGGCGATGGACAGCTGGACCTCGGCGGTCGGGCGGGCCCACTCGTTCGGGGTGACCGGGTAGTTGTCGGGCTTGCGCAGCGCCAGGTGCACCGAGCCGAACACGTACCCGTCGTGCACCATCACGACGTGGGGGAAGTCCCAGAAGGCGAACTCGGTGGGCTGGGCGGCGGGGCCGATCTCCGCCATGCGCGCGTCATGGTCGATCTTCGACGCCACCAACCCGCGCTGGGTGGCCAGGGTGGCCTCCGACACGGTGTCGTCGAACTCGTCGACCGGCTCCAGGCCGCTGGCCTCGACGATGAACCGACGGATCTGCTCCGCCGAGAACAGCAGCGTGAGCCCGGGCCAGCCCATCCCGCCGGGCGGGCCGGTCAGTTTGAACTCGGTGGAGACGCTCAGGATGCCGCCCGGCTTGAGCACGCGGCCCATCTCGTAGGCCGCATGGGCGACGTCGAGCAGCTGGCCGAAGTGCTCGATGGAGCCCGACGAGAAGATGCCGTCGAACATGGCGTCCGGGTACCGCAGGGACCTGGCGTCCATGTGCTGGACCACGAGGCGGGTGGGGTCGAAGTCGTACGGCGCCAGCGCCTCCGGCTCCACGAGCATGGTCATGGGCGCTATGGCGTCCCACTCCTCGGCGAACAGGTAGCGGTCGGTCGCGAAGACCTGGTGCACGTGGCGGCTGAGGTAGAAGACGGTGTCCTCCGTGCCGACGGCGACACCGAGGATCGTGGCGTCGGGCCGCAGGGCGCCGTGGTCGCGCAGCGTTCGCACGGCCATCGCGACCTCCCAGTCCTTGCGGTGCTCGCTGCCGACCGGGAAGTCCTGCGAAAACGACGCGACCTTGTAGCTCGAGATCTCGCGGATGACGGACGCCAGCTCGGGGTCGGCGAAGTCCTCGAGCTCACAGAGCTTGTTGAACCTCAAGCCACGACTCCGGCGTCGGGGGCCCAGGTAACGGGCGAGCCGGGCCCGTCGACAGTGGCGGTGCGCAACCGGACTTCGTGCATGACTCTGCTGTACCCCTCCGCCATGGCGGCCACCGTGGCGTGCCGCTCGAACCAGGACCGCGCGGCACCCGAGACCACGGCGGCCAGACGTGGGTCTCGGGCCAGCGCCGTGAGGTGCCCCGATACCGCAGCGACCTCGCCCGAGTCGCTCGGGACCCGGAGGCAGGCTCCGTCGGGAATGGACGCCCAGTCGTCGAGGGAACTCATCACCACTGGCTTGCCGGCGCCGAGGGCCCGCATGAGGATCGCCGACATGTGGCTGGCCGACGGTGCCCGGAGGTTCACGACGACATCGCAGGCGGCCAGCTCCAGATCGAAAGTTTCGCGCCGCACATGGCCCCGGAACCGGAGGTGCTCGGCCACGCCGACGTCGTGTGCCAGCTCCACCAAGCCGTCAGCATAGCTGGGCGTCAGTGCCCGCCCCACGACGACGAGCAGCGCGTCGGGACGCTGGGCGACGAGCTCAGGCAGGGCGAGGATGCACTGCGCCAGGCGCTTGGTCTCGTGCACGATGCCGAAGGCCGAGACGATGAAGGCGCCGGGCGGGTAGCCGAGCGCCCGCCTGGCCCGGTCCCGGCGGAGTGTGCCGCGGGCGGGGCGCGGGGCGGCAACGCCCATGCCGACCACCGTCACCTCGGCATCCGGGCACTCACGCCGGAGCCGTCGTGCCGCATCCTCGGTGTGGACCACGACGGCGTGCGAACCGGCCGTGACGCTGCGCAGCATCGGGTGGCTCCGGAGGAAGTCGACGCTGAAGGCGTCCCGCTCGCTTCCCTGCAGGGAAGAGAAGCGCTCGGCGAACCGGCGCCGGACGGCCTCACCCTCGATCGCCCCCAGGGCGCGCAGGAAAGGTTCGAAGTCGCCGGACGTGTGGCACCGGTCGTAGAGGACCGGGCTGACCCCGAGATCGTGGAGCACCACGATCCCGGCGTGGCGCTGAAGCTGCTGATAGATGTACCAGTGGAACTTCGAGTTGCCCATCTGGTAGATCGTCACGTCGAACGGGCGCTGGGCGTGCCGCCGGTCGAAGGCTGACGCGTGATAGACGCGGAAACGTTCGAGGAGGGCGGCATCGGGCAGGTACCCGCCGTCGACGAAGACCTCGATCTCGAAGCGGCGGTCGAGCT
The DNA here is from genome assembly GCA_023264975.1 of Actinomycetes bacterium. Classification (GTDB taxonomy): domain Bacteria; phylum Actinomycetota; class Acidimicrobiia; order Acidimicrobiales; genus JAHFUS01. The sequence goes on from JAHFUS010000015.1 coordinate 54,539, forward strand.
GCTGCAACAGCTCGACCGCGTAGTCGGCGATGCCCGTCTGCAGGGGAGGCAGCGGCGTCCACATGGCCACCCGCATGCGGCCCGGCGCAGCGACGGCGGCGGGACGCCCGGGCTGCTCGCCCGCGGCTGTCCGCTGGAAGCACCGCAGGGTGGCCTCGCCCAACGCTGCCGCGCTGAACCGGGAGGCCTGCTCCAGGCCCTTATCCCGCATCCTGCGCCGCAGGCCCGCGTCGCCAGCGACGTCATGCATGGCCGATGTGAGACCGTCGACATCGTCGGGATCCACCACGACGGCGGCATCGCCCGCCACCTCGGGGAGCGACGACGAGGTGCTCGTGATCACCGGCGCCCCGCAGCTCATCGCCTCGAGGACGGGGTACCCGAAGCCCTCGTACCGGGAAGGGTGCACGACGACGGTGGCGAGGCCGTAGAGCGCAGCCAGCTGCTGATCGGTGACGACACCCACGAACACCAGGTCGTCGACGATCCCCAGGCGGGAGGCGATACCCCGGATGGTGGCTTCCTCCGGCGGGCCGAAGTGGCCCCCGAGCAGCAGCGGGAGACGTGTTCGGACAGGCGCCGGCAAGGCGGCGTAGGCCTCCAGCAGGACGACCACGTTCTTCGACTGGTGGAGCGCAGAGACGGCGAAGGCGAACGACTCGGGGACCCGCCCCCATCGGGACAGCACGGCGCGGGCCAGGGCCGGGGGCATGGGCGCGAAGACCTCGTCGGCCGCCGGGTAGGCGACGTCGACCCGGTGGGGCTGGATGCCCACGTAGAGCTCGGCGTCCTTCTTGGCCGACTCCGAGATGGCGAGCACCCGGTCCGCCCGCGTCACCAGCTCGAGGGCGCGGAAGTACGGCCCCTCGTGCCCGTCGCTCAGGTAGTGCGAGGGATACACGAGGGGGATGAGGTCGTAGAGCGTGGCCACCACTGGGCAGGCGTCGAACTGCGGCACCAGCGGCTCCCAGAGCAGGAACGGTGTGGCCGCGTGGTAGAGCCCGACATCCAGGCTGCAAAGCCACTCCTGGAGCTCCTCGCCCCTGCGCAGCGTTTCGTCGAAGCCGCACGCCGGGTCCGACGTCCAGGCCGGAGGGACCGTGACGAAGGCGTTCTCCGCCGACCGGATGCCCGGCGCGAGGAGGGAAACGTCGGCCGTCGGGTCGCACAGGACGAGGTAGTCGTTGGCCTGGTCGAGGGCGAGAACGGCGCTGAGCTGCTGCTGGGTGAACCTCCCCATGCCACGGTTGATCCACCGCTCGCCCACGACGAGGATCCTGAGGTCGACGGCGATCCTCACGCAGCCGGAGACTACCCGGTGCCGCGCGGCGACCGACGAATCATGGCCCCCTGTGAGGTCGACCACTACACTCGGCGTCGGCCAGGCAGGACCACGGTTGACTGGCGGGCCGACGCACCACCCGGTCCCGATCGACCGGTCGCCGCGGCACAGCGGCCGACGGTCAAGAGGAACAGCTGCATGCCCATGGTCTCGTATGCCCACAACGGCGAGGACGTCGTGCTGGCGCGGGTGTTCGGTGACCGGCGGGCGGGCTTCTACGTCGACGTCGGGGCGGGCCATCCGGAGGTCGACTCCGTCACCAAGCACTTCTACGACCTCGGGTGGCGGGGCATAAACGTGGAGCCGGTGGCCGAGAAGCTGGCGCTGCTCGGCAAGGAACGGCCGCGCGACGTGAACCTGGGGACGGCGCTCGCCGAACAGGCCGGGGAGGCCGTGCAGCGGTACGAGGAGCGGACGGCGCAGGTCTCGACCCTCCAAGCCGTCCTCGACGCACACGCGGACGCCACGATCGACTTCCTCAAGATCGACGTGGAGGGCCACGAGGAGCAGGTCCTGCGGGGCGTGGACTTCGGAGTCTGGCGGCCGCGGGTCGTGGTGGTGGAGGCGACCCAGCCGAGCTCGACCGAGGCATCCCACGAGGCGTGGGAGCCACTTCTGGTCTCGCACGGCTACGAGCACCGGTTGTTCGACGGGCTCAACCGCTTCTACATCCGGGAGGAGGACCGGGACGCCCTCGGCCCCGCCCTGTCGGCGCCGGCCAACGTCCTCGACGACTTCATGCCGTTCCGCTTCTCCACGGATCACAGCGAGGCCCGCGCCCGCCGGGCGGAAGCGGAACTGCACGCCGCGCAGGACGCCGTCGAGGAGCTGCGCGACGAGCTCGGCCGCATCGAACGAGCAGCAGAGGCGGCCCGCGGCGTCGCCGCCCGGGAGGGCCTGCGCCGCGTGGTTGCGGAGAAGGCGGCGGCCGAGGCGGCCGGCGAGCTGGAAGCCCTCCGGGGCACGGCCACGTTCCGCTACACGGCCGAGTTGCGCCGGCTCTACGGCTCGCTCCGGCGACTGGCGGGCGGCCGCTGAGCGGCTTCAGATTCGCTGCGGGTAGCGGCGCCGGTCGTCGAAGGGAATGGTGCCCGCCCACATCGCGCTCAGCTGGTCCGCGAACAGCCCCCGGTCGTGAAGGGCGACGCGGGTCGGGGCGGTACCCGTCAGCGCCGTGAGCATCGCCGGGAGGTCACCGCCCGGCACGTCGAGATCGGTCCGGAACCCGCAGTAGTCGACGTGGGCGGTAAGCGAGCGTCCGTCGGGGTCCACCACGAACCGCACGCCCTCGCCGTCGGGCAGGCCGGGGACCCACGTGGCCTCCACCTCGTAGCCCGTGCGGGCGATGGCGCCGACGACGATCGAGCGCACGGCCCGCTCCGCCATGACATCGAGCGCTCCCGAGGCCGTGAAGGCACTCTCGTCGGCGCGACGCCAGGGATAGCGGAGGTCGACGACTCGCTCCTCATTGTCGGTCACGGGGACCTCGCCGTGGACCCCGGCAGTCCGGAGGCCGCTCCCGTCGTCCTCGAGCACGAAGGCCGAAGGCGCAAGGACGGCACGGCAGCCCCGCTCGCGGCTTCGCAGGCACCAGTCGATCGTCTCGAACTCGCCCGAGCGGTACACGGGATCGAACTGGCCCACCTTCACCACCGCAGGCACCGGGACCAACATGCAGGGCCCGGCCCCGGCCGGGATGTCGAGCGCCGACGAGCCGAACTCGTCCGCCAGCTGCGATGCGACCCAGTCCACCATGCCCGCGCGCCGGAGCATCCCCGTGCCGTCGCCGCTCGGCACCGACAGCGACGACCCGAGGTTCGACCACGCGGTGACCGACCCGATACCCGCATTCGCCTCGGTGACCCGGATCATCGCGTCGGCGATCCGCTGCGGCAGCACCGCGGGCGACCGGACCAGCAGGGCGTGGTCGTACCCCTCGGTGACGGCCCGGCCGAGGCCAAGGTTCATGCCGCGTGCCACCCCGAGCCGGCGGGGCGAGCGGTAGTACGTGAGGCCGAGCTCGTCGCACCTGTTGTTCAGGTCGAGGCAGCTCGCCTCGTCGGGGTGGCGGTCGTCGATCACCAGCGCGTCGACGTGGTGGACGCCCTCGCGCGTGGTCGCAGCCGACTCAAGGCAGGTGGGAGCCAACCAGCGGTCGTCACGGACAACGGTGACCAGCAGAACGCGCGAGCGCGGCATGGGCGAAGCATGGTCGTCGGTCGCCCTCCCGCACAAGCCGCCGCCCACCGGGGTCGAGCGGCAACTTCGTGCGACGAGCCCCTCCTGGATGGTGAAGGTGGCCATCGGGGTGGCCGTCGAGGAGGACGTCGTCGCCCTCGCCGTGTTCCTCGCCGTGGCCGGTGTGGAGGACACCCAGGTAGCCGCGAGGAGGACCGCCGGCGCAGCGTCGACCGGGCCACCGAGGAGATGTCCACGCTGCACGACCGCGACACGGCAGTCAGGGCGGAGCGGGAGCGGCCGACCGGGGAGACCGACCGGCTGGCAGTGCCCGAGAATGCCGCCCGTCACCCCCGCCTGGTCACCGATCCGGGGTGTGGGCTACCACCTGGTCGACCGCTCCCCCACCACGGGCCCGGCGTGACCGAGCACGAGATCGGGGACTCCTCGCCTTAGCGGTGCGAGTATGAGGAGGTGGACGCAGCCGCGCTGGCCGGTCGCACCATCGGCATCACCGCCCAACGGCGGGCCGACGAGCAGGCGCGCATGTTCCACACCCGAGGGGCCGAGACCCTGCACGGCCCGACGCTGGCGCTGTCCACCGCCGGAGACGACACCGCTCTGCGGGCGGCCACCGAGGCGGTCCTCGCCGACCCGCCCGACTACCTCCTCGCCTCCACCGGGTACGGCATGCGGGCATGGCTGGCGGCGGCCGACGGCTGGGGGCGCCGGGAGGACCTGCTGTGCGCCCTGGGGTCGGCGCAGGTGGCCAACCGGGGCGCCAAGGCGGCGTCGGCCAACACGGCAGCAGGTCTCGTCGAGTGGTGGCGGGCGCCGAACGAGCGCTTCGAGGAACTGGTCGACCGCCTCTTGACGGAGCCACTGGCCGGCGCCCGTGTCGTCCTCCAGCTGCACGGCGCACGACTTCCCCGCTCCGTCGTCCGCCTGGCTGCGGCCGGCGCCACCGTGATCGAGATCGACGCCTACAGCTCCACCATGCCCGACGACACCGGCCCCGCCCTCGTCCTGGCCGAGGCGGCCTGCGCCGCCGCCCTGGCGGCCGTCACCTTCACCACCGCCCCGGCACTGCACAACCTCTTCACCGTCGCCGCCGGCGCAGGGCTCCGGGGCGCGCTGCGCGACGCGTTCAACGGACCGGTCGTGGCCGCCTGCATCGGGCCGGTGTGCGCCGAGGCGGCCCTGGAGGAAGGTGTGCTGGCGCCCCTGGTGCCCGAGCGGGCCCGCCTGGTCCCCATGGTCGACACCCTCACCGCCCGCATCGGGGCCCGCTGACCATGCGCCTACTCCGGAACCCCCACGCCGGGTCGCTCCACTCCCCAAGCACAAGACACGTTGCGTCGTATACGTCCTTCTCGTAACGCAACTTCCTCAGCATGTCGATGATGCGATCGAGGCGCCCGGTCCGCCGGCGGCAGTCGAACGAACGAGGATCAGAAACTCCATCGCCACAAGCGGATAGCGACCTCCGAGATGTCCTCGAGTAGGGACGTTGTCAGCGCTCCCCGTTCCACCACCGAGCGGTTTCGCCAACCTCGCCCGGGACGCACCGCAGTAGATCAAGGTGTCATCGGATCCGAGCGCGTGGCGGAGCCAGCCTTTTGGCCATGGCGAAGCCGTGGACACGCTCGATGTAGGCCCGGCTGACAGGCTGTCTCACGCGCCGTGGCCCCGTTCGGCGCCTCGTCGAAGTGGGAAGGCTCCCAGTTGGTGGTGTCGGAGGGGGGACT
>JAHFUS010000078.1 GCA_023264975.1 Actinomycetes bacterium
CGCTGCGTCGTCGTCGTTGCCCGTACCCGCCGCTCCAACTCCTCCCGGGTCGGGGCATCCAACACGATCGGCTCAGCCTTGAACGCCAACGCGCTCTCCCTCCGTCACCATGTCCATAGGAATAAACTACACGCGTGTGATTTGTAAGACGGTGCACTAGACGCTGTTATCGAGCGGGTGGATCACCCGTGTCTGCAGGTTACCGGGCGTCCGGCCTGGCGACCATACCCAGCCCACCAGGGGCGGTCTAGGTGCGCCCAGAGTCGGCCGTAGGGATGCCCACAAACCCACGGCTGTCCGTTTCACGTCAGGCGGTAGAGGCGGAACTGCGGATGGTCGACATCTAGCACCTCGACGCTCCCGAAGCCCGCTGCGATCGCATAGTTGCGCACTGTCTCGGCGCGGATGACCGTTCCCGTGCCGGCGCCGCCGTCCTGCATGCTCACGGCCAGGCAATGAAGCGTGCTGAAGCTGTAGAAGAATCGCTCCATCTCGTTCGTCGGCACTTCGAAGGCCTCGGCGGTCCGCTCATCGACGATCAGCACGATGCCGTTGACCCCGGCCAGCCGCTTCATCGCTCGTAGGATCCCGACAGGATCGGGCACGTCGTGCAGCATCTCGATGGCGAGCACAAGGTCGTAGTCGCCGCTCAGCATCGAATCGCCCGCGTCGCGAACTTCGAAGTGGACCTGGTCCTGTACGCCGGCAGCAGCGGCAGCGGTGCGTGCTGCCGAGATGGAGGCCTCGTCGAGGTCATACCCGTCGATCCTCGCATTGGGGTACGTCTTGGCGATCGTGATGGCGGCCGATCCCTCACCGCAGCCCACCTCCGCGATGCGTACCGGATCGCTTGCCATCAGCTTGGCCTGTAGCTCGGGTAGGGCTGGCAACCAGTTCTGCGTCAAGTGGTTCGCGAAGACCGGCCGCGTGAACGCCGCCTGCAGGTCGTGCAATTCAAAGAGGCCGAACGCAGCGCCAGTGCCGCTGCGGAACTCCTCGACCATGATGTCGAGCGCCTTTCCGACCCAAGGCACAACCCCGCTGCAAGGCTTCATGCACGCCTCGCTGTCATCGTCGATGAGCACATGTGCGTGTGCGTTCGGCAGCGTGAACCGGCGGTCCGATGGGGGTTTGGCGGCGTCGTCGACCTCGATAACCCCGGCCGCTGCCTGCTGTTCGAGCCACTCCCGCCCGTAGCGCTCGTGGATCTTGGCAGCCGCTGACAGTTCTCTCGCGTTCATCGGCCCGGCATCGGCGAGGATCTCGTAGAGACCGAGACGCACCCCGAGCTCGACGTTGGCCAGCTCCATCGTGGCCAGACACGCCATGAACAGGCTTCCGGAAAACTCCTCGACCTTGATCTCATCCGCAGCTGTCAGCTTGATCGTTCCCATGATTCCTCCTCGAATGCCCCTCCGCTGAACGATGCTCCCAGACATCAACACTGGTTTCCAGGAGCTTCACAGATGCGGCCGGGGCACGCCTGAGAGACGACCCAGGCGTTACCCTTCACCACCCGGCGATCAGCGGGACTGACGAAAGGCCGCCATGCTGGGCCTTCCCCGACTGCCTGTGCCAGTCGCGTACCCGGGAGATCCTGCGTCCGAGGAGACCAACTCTCTGCAAACGCCCGGTAGGCGCTGGCGCCAGGTACCCGAGATCGGATCGGAGCAGCGCGCCGTAAACGCTCGCCGGCGTCCCTGGTCATCGGGCCGGTCGTCACCGTTGGGCCAACAGGAACGGGCGAACCTCGGCTTCGAACAACGCGGCAGCCTCCAGGTAGCACTCGTGGCCCAGCCCCGGGAGGACCCTCAGTGTCGACCCGGGGATCGAGTGGTGAAGGGCCTGGGCGACGCCCAGCGGTGAGCGCTCGTCGGCATCGCCGTACACCAGCAGCGTCGGTACCTCGATGTCGGGAAGCGCTTCGCGGAGGTCGGCCTCGGCCAGCGCGTAGGCCATGATCCGGGTTCCCGCTGGGTGGGTCTGCGACATGATCGTCGCCAGTTCGCGGGCTCGGTCCGGGGGCATCACATCGGAGAACAGGCCGGGCATGGAGGACGGCTGGAGGCCGTTCGGGCCCGTGTCTACGAACCTCAGGGCGAAGTCGAGGCGCCGGCGGCGCTCGCTGTCCGGCAGCGACCCCGCCCATCCGGCGTAGGCCCCCACCAGCACGAGGCTTCGCACCTTGGCCGGCTGCCGCCGGCAGAGCTCGAGGGCGAGCGTCGATCCCCAGGAATGACCGAGCAGGTGCGGCCTATCCAGATCGAGGGCGTCGATGAAGGCCGCGAGGCAGTCGGCGAAGTCACCCATCCGGAAGGTGTCAGGTGGATCGGCGGAGCCCCCGCAGCCCGGCGCGTCCCAGGCCACGACGGTGAACGCGTCGGAGAAGGACTCGAGCTCGACCCGCCAGACCCGGCTGTCGCAGACGGCGCCGTGCAGGAGAAGGAGGACCGGGCCATGGCCTCGCCGCTGAAAGGCGACCCGCAAACCTCCAATGTCAACGTGTTCCATCGCGTCCCCTGAGCCGGCGTGCGAAGCCACAGTGCCCATCGTGCCGCGAGATCGCCCGCCATGCTCGGGCGCGAGGAGTGCGCCCCACGCCGGGAGACCTCCGGAGGGTCGGGCGCGGACTGCGCGATCCTGGCCGGCCCCGCACGACTCTGGCACCGGTGCGGCGAGAGAAAATTGCTGCGGCACGCGAGCCGCTGGACCGACGAGCGGACTCGGAGCGTAAGCGCAGTTGCGGCAGTTGTCAGCTGCGTCTGCCGCACGCCTCTTCTAACGTGAGGCATGACCACGAACGAGCAGCACGAAGGGGACCGCTCGGGCGTAGCGAGCGGCGTCCTCTTTGTCGTGCTCTTCATCGCCGGCATCGTCCCCCTTGGCGAACTTCTGGGAGCTTCGGCGACTCGGACGCCACGTTCGACAGGTACTTTGCCTCCGCAAGCAACCGGACAGGGAACATCGTCGGCGCCGGCCTGCTCGGCGCCTCGGCATTCGTGTTCATCTGGTTCCTCCACCACCTCCGCCGTCGGCTTCAGCCCGTCGACGCGTCGTCAGCGACGCTTCCGAACACCATGTTCAGTGCCGGGCTCGTCTTCGTCGCGTTGCTGCTCGTGGGCGGCGCAGCCTTGGTGACCGTGTCCGTCACGCTCGCCTTCGGTGGCCTCTTCGACGAGGCGCGAATCCTCGACGTTGGACAATCGGTTCTGCCGCAACTGGGCTATGTCGTGCTCGCGCTCTACGCCCTGTGGGCGGCCGGTGTGATGGTCGCCGCCGCAACGGTGTCGGCCCGGCGATCAGCCTCGTTCCCCCGCTGGCTCCGCCGGCTCTGCCGACGCCGACGAGCCGATCGCTCGACTCCGGGACGGTTGCGGCACCGGCCGACCGCACGACTATGGCACGGTAGCGGCGCGAGGTGACGATCCCCGCAGGTGGTCGGGCGGCCGGCGAACCTGTGCGCTTCGTCCCGGATCGGATACCTCACTCCGGCCAGGCTCGCACCCAATGTTGGAGTGCTCGAAGTCCGTCGGTTCATGCGTAGCGACCGCGATAGCCTCGCGTCGTTGGCGAATCACCACATCGCCGGCGGGGTATTCACCTTTGGCGATGCCCGATTCCTCGGCTCCGCCGTAGTTCCGCCGGCCGCCCCTGGGCCGGCACCGACGGTGTCGGCAAGCCGATCTCGCCTACGCCATCTCGGGAGCGACAGCCGGCTACACGGTGCGGATCGACGTCAGCGTGGGCGGACGAGCGTCGGGCGCGACCGCCTTCACCCCGCGAAGATCGTCGCCGGGGCGTCAGTTGATCGACGGCGTGGTGGACGACGCCGCCTTGATCGTCAACCCCCGCTCAGATCCGAAGTGCCTCATAATGGCGTGTCATGGACCGGCGAGGCTTTCTCCGCGGAGCGGGCGCGTGCGTGTTGTGTGCGGTCGGGGCCGGGGTCATCGGTCGACGCACGGCTCCGCCGCACGCGTCGAGCGATCTTCGCGCCGGCGAGCGCACAAGCACGGCCAAGCTACGAGCCGAGGCTCAACCCGATGGTGTTTTCGGTGTCAAGACCAAGCAACCACTGGTAGGACTCACCTTCGACGACGGCCCCGACCCGGATTACACGCCGACGGTACAAGACATCCTGGCCCGCTTCGACGTTAAGGCGACCTTCTTTCTCATCGGCGTCAATGCGACAGCGAACGGCAGACTCATCGCCGCGCACCTCGCCGCTGGGCACACGATCGGAAACCACACGCTCGATCACGCCGAGCTCGAGCTGCTTACGCCCGAGCAGGTGGCCACAGAGATCGACGGTGGCGAACGGGCTCTCATCTCTGCAGGCGCGCCACGGCCGCGCCTGTTCCGGCCGCCCAAAGGTTTCACCGACGAGGTTGTCGGCGTGTTCGCGGACGCCGGCCGGTACCGTACGATTTTCTGGACCGAATGCGTCGAGCGTTTCGTCGATCGCTCGCCGTCCGTCGCCGAGGGAGTGCAGGCTGTCTTGGAACGACTTCATCCTGGGTCTATTGTGCTCGCTCATGATGGCGGTCGCGTGGACGCTCCAAATCGCCGCGTGGTCGACCGCACCAAGACAATGGAGGCGCTGCCACTGCTGCTCGACGGCCTCCGGAAAATGGGATTGCGCGCTGTTGACATCGACACACTCCTTCGCTCGGGGGAGCCAAACCGGTAGAAGGAGCTGGCCCCCTCAGCCACCGACTGCACCTCCGGTGCACTGTTTCTTCGCGACGGAATGACCGAGGTGCTTACGGAGGGATATGCTCACCGACAGCGCCACACCGACAGCCCCTTCACCCGATTTCGCAAAGAGGGCCTTTTTCGCGGAGGCCTCCCCGGCCTTCGGCCGCGCACGATGGTTTTCTCTCGGGCCCTTGCTCTTTTACGGGTCATCTCGTGTTCCCGGTGTGACCGAGGCTGTAGCGGCAGGGCTTGGCCAAACGCAAAGCCGTGCGGTCCCTTCCCGTCGGCGATCGTGTGCAGGAGTATCCCCGTCGCGTTGTCTTATGACGTACAGGGCGCGGTCGTAGCGACCCGAGAGCCGCAGCTGGGTCCAATTGGCGCTGACGCCGCCCGTGTCGGTGCTTTCGCCGACGCGCACGTCGCGTGCAAAGCCGGCTGCGAGGTCGAGTTCCGACACCGTCCCGGCGCCGCGGGTGGTCCCGTAGAGCGACCTGGGGTCACACGTACATCGTGGCCACGTTCCTGGCCGGCGCCTCACGGTGATCAACCCTGTGGGAGCGGGCGATACCGGGCGTTGGTAACGCCCGCACGAGCCGGTTATCGGGCGGTCCGGAGTGGATCCCGACGTACCGGTCACCCGCTCAGGTTCCTCAACAGGCTGCCGCGGGCCGCTCTACGACGTTCCCGTCGCCGCCGGCGGTGCCGGCAAGGGTCAGTAGCGTTTGCCCGGAGCGCAGCTTCGCGCGAAGGAAGGCGCATCCTTCATCGGACTGGATCGCGGAACCCCGTGCAGGGTTCAACTTCCAGGTTTACCCTGGGCCCGGCACAGTGAGCGAGATGCGCCCACTGGGAAGGGGAGATGATGCCGACAAGGGTGGTGACGCTGTCCGGCGCCGATACCGAGGTGCCCGAAGAGGCCCTAGCGCAACTTCGCATGACGGTACGGGGGAACGTGCTCGTACCGGGCGATCCGGCGTTCGCGGAGATCCGTCGCCCGTACAACGCCATGCACCCGGGGAGCCCCGCCCTAGTCGTTCGGGCCTCGGGCACTGCAGACGTGATCGACGCGGTGAACTTCGCCCGGGAGAACGGCCTCCTGCTCGCCGTGCGCGGCGGCGGCCACTCGGTGGCGGGCCTGTCGAGTGTGGACGGCGGGATGCTCCTCGACCTTGCCCTCATGAACGGGGTCGACGTCGATCCCGACGCCCGAATCGTCAGGGTGCAGGGTGGCGCCCTGTGGGGCGACGTCGACCGTGAGACGCAGGTGTTCGGCCTAGTGGCGCCGGGCGGCGTGGTGTCCGACACCGGCGTGGCCGGCCTCACCCTCGGCGGCGGCGAGGGATGGGTCAGGCGTAAGCACGGGCTGTCCTGCGACAACGTGGTCTCCGCCCAGGTGGTCACCGCCGACGGCCAGGTGCGCACGGCGTCGGCCGATGTCAATCCCGACCTGTTCTGGGCCATCCGAGGCGGCGGCGGCAACTTCGGCGTCGTGACGTCGTTGACGTTCACGCTCCATCCCCTCGGCCCGATGGTGGCCTTCGCCGGGGTCTTCTACCCGGCCGCGGATGCTGCCCAAGTGCTGCGCGGCTTCCGTGAGTGGGCCGCCACGGCACCGGACGAGGTGACGGCGCTGTGGGGCTGCACCACGCTGCCGGCCCACGAACAGCTCCCGCCCGAGATCCATGACACCCCCTTCGTCGTTGTGGGCGCCGTGTACGCCGGTGACGTGGACGAGGGCATGGACGTCCTCGCGCCCCTGCGTGAGCTCGGCACACCACTGGTGGACATCTCCCAGCCCCTTCCCTTCGTGGGCGTCCAGGCCGCCTTCGACCCGTTCTTCCAGCGCGGGGACCTGCGCAGCTACTGGAAATCCACCTACCTGGGCGAACTCACCGATCAGGCCGTCGACCTGATCGCGGGGCGGGCGCAGAATCGCCCGTCGGAGCGGACCTTCGTGGTCGTGTTCCTGATGGGAGGCGAGATCAACCGCTTGAGCGCAGCGGACACGGCGTACAGCGAGCGGTCGGCGCCGTGGATGGTATCGATCGACGGCAACTGGACGGACCCGGCCCAGGACTCGGCCGTCATCTCCTGGGCGCGGGAAGCCTGGGGCGAGGTCGCCGAGCTGGGCACCGGTGGGGTGTACCTCAACTTCACCGGTCTCGATGACGAGGCGCCCACCACCGGCGTCGACAGGGGCTACGGCGACAACATGCGCCGCCTAGCCGAGATCAAGGCGAAGTACGACCCGACCAACCTCTTCCGGCTGAACAACAACATCGTGCCAGAGGGGGGGTGAATCGGTCCGTCGATGATGTAGCGGTGTGCCGTCCGTCAGGGGATGTCTCGCGTCCAGGTCCCCGCCCGGCAAAGGAGGTGCGCTCGGTAACATCCGCTGTCTGAAGCTCCGGTGTCAAGGGGGCTCGTCCACGAGTCCGACTTGACAGGATCATGGCGGAGGACGATCCCGCAGGGCGCGCCGGCGATCATGCTGCCTCGGCGTCCAGAGCGGGAGTCTCAAGGCGTGCCGTGAGGTCACGCGTGATCCGGCGGTAGATGACGTTGCCGAGGTGGCGCTTGAGGACGCGCATGACCTCTTTTTTCGTGTGCCCCTCGCTCGTGTCCGGCGGCGCCGAGCAAATGGCTTCGGGCAGCTCGCACGACAACGCCTCGGCCTCGTTCAACAGGTGTGCAGGCGGCTCTTGAGCAGCGAGCGGCGGGCCTTGTGCCACAAGGCGATCATCTCGGTTGCCTCGTCCGGGCCGGAGTCGTCGCCGCCCGCTTGAACGCCACGGGGCTGGCGGCGTCGGCCTGGGCCTCGCGGGCGATGCGAACCGAGTCCGAGGCTTCGCTCTTGCCTTGGCGGCGCCGGCGGGACTGTTCGGCGGTGCGGGTAGCCGGCCAGGAACGCGGCAAGCGCCGACCTCTCCGCGTCCGAGAACGCCGGATCGACGACGGCGACGACCGTACTCGGGGATGAATTGGTCTCAGCGGACATGCAGCACCTCCGAGGTCAGGCTGAGACCCGGAAGGCGGAGCCCACGAGCCCCAGCATCAGGTTGAGGCAGCAACCTACGCACGTTCCGTCGCGCGAATCCGGCGCCGACCTGACGTCCCGAACGATCCCCCCGGCCGCAGATTCGGTGACGTGCGTGGAACCTGAGCGAGCTGTGCGCCGGGTCAGCGCCCGGTTGCTCTCGCGAGCAGCATCCTGCGGTTCGGCGCGCCGCTCTTGGCGAAGATCGCCTTCAGGTGATCCTGGATTGTGTGTTCGGAAAGAAACATGCTCTCGGCCGTCTGGCGCGTGTCGGCGCCGGTCGTGAGGTGGGCGAGGAGCTCGGCTTCATGTGTCGTCAGCCCGCAGGCTCGGGAGAAGATCTCGAGGCGTTCCCCCGGCGACGTTCGCTCGATGGTCACCGCGATGTCGTCGGCTACGCCGGTCTGGCCCAGGCGGGCGGCGCGCAGCGTGAGCCACACGCCGTTGGCGAGATGTACGCGCGCCGAGGGTGCGTGGTGATCGACCCCTGCCTCCGCGGCGAGCAGTTGTGCGGCGGTGTTGTACGCGCCGGCGGGGATCGGGCGGCGGTCGGCGTCGGGCGGCACGAGGAGGCGGAGGTACTCGTCGGTCTCCGGAGTCTGGGCCCGGACTTCGAGGTCACCGGTGAGCATGAGGACGATGGGTCCGGTGCGCTCCGGGGGCGGCGCGGGGAGTTCGAACGTGCGGGCCTGACAGGGGCGGAGCGCGGTTGTCAGGGGCGCGGCGATCGCGGAGAGGGCATCGGCGTCGGCGTCGCTGTAGGGCGTGGCCGAGCCCGTTCGCCAGAGCTCGAGGAAAGCCCAGCACCCGTACTGGTCGCGGAACACGACGGAGGCAATGTCGGTGACGTCATACCGGACGAGCAGCTCGCGCCACACGAGGCTCTCCTCCGGGCGATCACCGGTCACGGAGCGCAGACACCCGACCGGCGGCTGGGACAGGGTCGTCCAGCGGTTCAGGGGGGTCAGGTACTTCAGGCGTATCTGCTGCGGCAGCTCCCCAATCCAGGGGACGTCGGCGAGCGGGGAGCCGCCGACCTCGGTCACGGGATCGGTGAGGAGCCACGCGTAGGCGTCGAAGCCGATCGTGTGTCGGATCTCCTCGACGACTGCGAGTCGCAGCGCCCTGGCGTCGTCGTGCTCGCGGCAACGCCGGGCGACTCGATCGACGGCACGCTCGATCGCGGCGCCTCTCCCCATTCTCCCAGCGTAGGACTGCAGCGGACCCGCTCCCTCGGAGTCGAAGACCCCAGGAAGTTGGGATGGCCGCCAACCGGCCGCGTTCGTACGGTGGATCGACCCTTCGCGCCAATTCGGGAGCCACCATGCCGACACTGCACATCGAGCACGCCATCACCGACTTCCCGACGTGGCAGGCCGCGTTCGGTCAGTTCTCCGGCGCACGGCGAAACGCCGGAGCGCGAGACGAGCGCGTCCACCAACCCGTGGCCGACCCGAACTACGTGGTCGTCGACTTGGACTTCGACACCGTCGACGAGGCGAACGCGTTCCTGCAGTTCCTGGAGACCGTGGTCTGGTCGAATCCAGGCAACGCGCCGGCGCTCGCGGGTTCACCCCGAGCGTTGGTCCTCGAGCGTGCACCGGCGGCGTCGCTGACCCCGTAACGAGCGCAGTCGTCGTCACCGCTCGAGACCCGAACAGATCGACGGTTCACGTCGCGTCAACGTAGCTGCGACGTGGAGCTGACATCGAAGCCACGCCGCTGCGGGAAGTGCGGGAGGCGGCCAGCCACGCCGATCCCCGAACCACCATGCGCTACGACCGGGGGCGAGGATCGCCCGATCGCCATGCCACCTACATCGTGGTCACGTTCCTGGCCGGCGCCTCACGGTGATCGCCACGGTGGGAGCTGGCGATACCGGGCGCTGGTAACGCCTTACCCGCCGGATCTCGGGCGGGCGCGCTCAAGTCGGGTCGTCCCCCCGGAGACGCTACGCCGGCAGCACCGGAGAAGGGATCTCCACCGACTGGTTGACAGGCGATGGTTGCTCGACCGCGGAGGGACGCCCCTCGCTGACAAGCCGGCGGTGCGCCTCGGTCCACGAAGGCAGCTCCTCGGAGTCCTGCTCCCAATGAACCACTGCTGCTTCGTCACACCATTTCCGCAGCCGCGGCATCGCCTCGGCGTGCCTACCGGAGCTCATGAACTCCCGCATCGTTGTTTGGTCGACCCATATCGACTTGGTCCAGTACGCATGGGTATCCTCACCGAGGAGCTCAGTACCGAGATTGCCCCGGGCCGCAAGGGCCTGAGCATTCGAGGCGACCACGTCAGCCAAAAATGCGTCGACGAAAAGTGGCGAGCTGAGGTGAGCTCTGGTTACCGAGACGAACGGCATGCGCTTACCCTTACACACTCAACGCCTCGCCGCGGTCGCGGGTCCGACGCCATCTACGCCTGACCTGACTCGGCCGCGAGACGCTGTACGACCGCCGGCATCCCAGCGATCAATGGCGACGGAAGCTCACATCACGGCCGAGATACGCGGCAAGGCGATCGATGGCGTCGGCGTCGTCGGGGATGCTCGTGGCGTCGGAGAATGGGGCTTGGCCAGAACGGGTCGCGGGAAGCCAGCTTCTGAACTGGCCGAGGCTTGCCTCGACGACGTCGGTATCGAAGATCGCAGATCGGCCCGTAGAGACAGCGAGATCCCAGCCGTGGACGAGCGTTTCTCCCAGATGGATATACAGGGCTGCCTCAGCTCGGCCCCGACCGACCGGCAGGCCGATCTCCCGATCCAGCGCACCTGGCTCGGCCCACGCTGTGAGCATCGACTCCACCGTTGTTCGGTATGCATCAAGCGGATCTTTCCCGACCACGATCGCAGGAACGCCCGGCGACCACTCGCGACCCATTGCGATCTCGGCGTACTTGATGTTTCCAGCAAGAACATGAGCAATCAGATCCTCGACGCTCCACCCGGGACACGGGGTCGGTTTGGAATGCTCATCCGCTGAGATCATCGCCAGGATTTCGGCCATACCGGCAGCTGCCCGGCGATCCATGTCGACCGCGTTCATACTGGCAGCATAGGTTGCGAAGCTCCCCCGCCCCGACCGGAGTGACCCGTGCTCGGGAACGGCACCGGTGCGGTGCAAGGTAACGACGGCGACGTGGCGGGTGACACCTCGTGCACAAACTCGTGCGGGTCGCCCGCCCGCTCAAGCCGGATACCGGGCGGCTGCCTGTGCCTCCAACCGAGATCGTGGCCGACGGGGTGGGTGTCCGTCAAGCGAATGTCTTGACGAGGCGTATACGCTGTGCAAGTCTTCATGTGTGATGTCGAAGGCCAACGTGGCCCGCCGGACGGACGTTTGGCGTGAGAGGCGTCGCCAGTCGGCTCGCGACGCGATCGTCGATGCTGCCTGGGGGCTGGTCCACGCCGAGGGGTTGGCGGGGCTGTCATTGCGAGAACTGGCCAAACTCGCCGGCGTTACCACGCCGACCATCTACGCCTACTTCGATTCCAAGAACGCGATCTACGACGCCATGTTCGGCGCCTCGGCTACCACCTTCCTCCAACGGATGACCGAGCCCTACGCCGCCGCCGACCCCCGCGGCGTGCTGGTCGAAGGCTTGGGACGGTTCGTCGAGTTCTGCACCTCCGATCCCCCCCGCTACCAGCTGCTGTTCCAACGCACGATCCCGGGTTTCGAGCCGTCACCCGAGTCGTTCGCGCCGTCGGTGCAGGCTTTAGACGCGTCGCGTCAACGCCTCGCCGCCAACGGGATCACCGAGCCGCGCCACCTCGACCTGTGGACCGCGCTCACCACCGGTCTGGTCGACCAGCAGATCTCCAACGACCTCGGCGGAACCCGATGGGTCTCCCTCGTCGAGGAGGCGTCGGACATGTACCTCGCCCACTGCCGACCCATCCGTCGTCGCAGCTCACCGCCCGGCAGCAACCCGAACGCGAAAGGAGCCCGACGTGCCCACCAAGGTTGACGAGATCGGCCCCCGCATCTACCGGCTCTCCACGCTGGCGCCCGACATCGGGCCCGCTGGCTTCACCTTCAACCAGTTCCTGCTCGATGACGAGGAGCCGCTGCTCGTCCGCACCGGGCACCGCTCCATGTTCCCGGCCGTGCGAGACGCGATCGAGCGTGTCATGTCCCTCGAACGGCTCCGCTGGATCGCGTTCGGCCACATCGAGTCCGCCCGCGCCTCCACCGATCGCATCGCCACCTCGAACTCACCCACCCCGAAGCAAGGAGAATTGTCATGAGCAGCGTCGCCCCTCCCCGGCTACACCACATTGCCATCACCGTCACCGACGTCGACGCCAGTATCCCCTGGTACGAGAACGTCTTCGGCGTCCGCTACCGCATGGACGCACCCCACCCAGGTGGCGTCGGCAAGCTGCTGGCCACCGACACCATGGACCTCATCATCGTCCTGCACCGCCATGACGCCAACGACGGCGGGCTTTTTGCCGAGACCGCCACCGGCCTCGACCACGCCGGGTTCATGGTCCCGACCCGCGCCGACCTGCAAGCTTGGCAGGACCACCTCGAAGGCAACGGCGTCACCCGCGCTGTCACCGCCAACGAGCCACTCACCCAGTCGCCGATTGCCGACGAGCCCTACGGGTCAATCCTCGTGTTCCGCGACCCCGACAACATCCAACTCGAGTTCTTCGCACCTGCGGCGCACTGATCGGGGGTCGGACCTCGACCTCACGAAGTGCAGTCCCGTTCGCCGTCAATCGGACTCAACCGACTGCGATTCACCCCCACGGAGGCCGACACAACGGGAGCCGTGGATCACTCGACCGACGCGCTGCCTACATCGTGGCAACGTTCCTGGCCGGCGCCTCCCGCTGACGGGGCCGGTGGCAATACCGGGCGCTGAGAACGCCGGTCTCGCCGGTTCTCGGGTGCTCCCGGTGTCGCTCCACGAGGACGGCGGCACGGCTATACCGGCCTTCGAGAACAACTCTTCGTTGTAGGCCAGCGCGTGGTCGTGTACGCCGACGGGCACACCGATGATCGCCTTGCCTTCCGGCCCGTAGTAGTTCGTGACGCGCGTGGCGGCCTGCGTCTCGGGCACGAACGCATCGAGGGCCAGGCCGTCCTTGTCGAAGAACGGGCGCAGGTCCAGCCAGATGTTCTGGTCGACGAAGAGGGAGACCCCGTACAGCCCAGCCGGAAGCAGGAGATCGGGCGGGGAACCGCCGGCGATGAGGGTCGTCAGCTTCGTCCGCGCGTCGCTCGACCCGGGCACCGGGAGGAACTCGATCGTCACGTCGGCGTGCTTGGCGGTGAACGCCTGGCCAGCGCTTCCTGGACCGGGATCTGGGCCGGTGCGTTCCCGGTGCCGAACCCCACGGGTATCTGGATCTTGCCGGCTAGGTGCGTGGCGCTCGTCGTGCTCGATGTCCACGAGGCCGCGCCCGTCTTGTCGCTTGACTTCCTGCAGGCGGCCAGGATGGCGGCAGCGGCGGTGACCGACATGCCGAGTTTCAGTGCCCCCCCGATGAGCTCCCGTCTGGAGATCTCGCCGTCCTGGTAGGACCCGGCCAGCCGCCGGGCAGCGCGCTCGACATCCACCGTCGCCTCCTTTGTCCGGAACGCCGTGGCAGCCGATGCGTCGGCTTCGCCCGACGCTGAACTGTCGTTTGCCAGGGTCATGGGACCACCCTGTTGCCACGACCTAGGGACCACGTCGGACCTTTGGAGTCGATCGCTGACGATGATCCACGCAGGGCCCAACGGCGCCAAGACGTCGCCGGCTCCCGTAGTGAGGACGGTCTCAAGCGGTTGCGGAGCTGGGATCACGACCGACCGCGTCGACGCGGCGCCCCGGCGTCGTCCTGGTTGACTCGTGCATCCCGACGATGGCCGAGATTTGCCGTGATGGCACACCGTCGGCGGCCGGACGGATGATCCGGAGCCGTCGGCACGCGCGCACCGGCGTCATGTGCGCCACCACCCGCCGGGTCAGCTTGGCTCGGTACTCGTCGTTCAGGGTGATCTCGGAGCAGTCAACATGGTCCACGACGCGCTTGTTAACCCGCGGGCATGCAAAAGCGCTATAAGTGCCCGGAGGGGGCACCCGATCAACGGGTACCCCCTCGCAGAATGGTGTGCGGCGTCGCGACGCCCACGTCAGGCGCTAGCGGAAATTCCCGACCACGGTCCCGTTGATCGTGAAGGTCCCGTCAGGATCAGTCTCCGTCACGTGGATCGAGCACGTCGTCGTGCCCTGCTGGTTCTTCCGGGTGGCGGTGTCCGTGAAGGTGAAGGGGGTGGTCGACCCGGTGGGCGTGAAGGTGAAGGTCAGGTTGAACGCCGTGGGCAGGAACACCTCGTTCGTGCCCACCACATGAGCGGGCGTGAATTCTGCCTGGGTCCCGTTTTCGGTCCCTCCACCCTGGCCGTTGGCGCTGTTCACCACGAACTGCAGGGCCCGGCCGCCACAGTTGGTCGGGAAAGAGAACGAATTCTTCGAGCCGGTGGGATCGGCTGATGCGAGCGAACCGGCCGCACCTACCGTGCCCACCACAAGTGCCGCCACTACCGCGGTACGCCGAACCATACGCATGTGATTGCCCCCTGGGACTGGTCGACCCGGGCGAACCCCGGGAGGACTCATGCTAACTAACACCCGTCCGTCCGCTTGGACTCGCGTGAACTGTGAATATTGTCAATGGAGGGAGCCTCCCGGCCCACGTGCCCGTCGAGCGCGCTCAAGAAGGCGTCGATGCTCTGAATGTGGCACGCGTGGTCGCCTGGGAGTTCTTTGACCGTGGCCTCGGGGAGGCGCTGACCGAGGACGTCCACCACACGCTTCAGCCAGTCGGCGGTGACGGTGCCCTTCACCAGCAGTGTTGGGCACGAGACGCGACCGAGATCGTCCACGTCGCGAGCGGGATGGTCCAGGTCCTCTCCCTGCCATGACAGCGCCATCCGGTGAGGCAACCACCGTTCCCAGTTCGGGTGATGGCGGGCCTCGGCCCGAGTCGCCACGAAACCGGCGTACTCCAAGAACGTCGCCAGGTCCTCCTCGGTGACCTCCCGCCCGTACAGCCGGTGGACGAAATCGTTCGGGTGCGGCTCCGCAGGAGTGACTACGCAGCCAGCGGGATGACCTCGTTCGAGTAGCGGGATTCGTGGACCCGGCTTCGTTCTTGGTCCAGGTGGAACCGCCAGTAGTCGTCGAAGTCGCC
>JAHFUS010000123.1 GCA_023264975.1 Actinomycetes bacterium
GCCCTTCTGGTCGGGGGTCCTGCGGCTTCGAACACCAGCAGTTTCCCTTGCCAGAAGGGCCTTTTCGCGGACCTACGGCCACCAACCAAAGGGATTTACTGAAAGGGGCGGGCTAAGGCCGCTCAGGCCGACCCCGCATGGAAGGAGGCCTATCGCTCCACCCGCCCCAAAGTCGAGCGCAAGATCGCCCACTTCGTTCGGGTCATGTGGGGTGGGCGCAAGGCGCGGGTGCGAGGACGGCGACGAATCGCCACCGACGCCGATACCCGGGCGGCAGCGGTGAACTGGTCGCGCCTGGCGGTCCTCGGCCTGGGCTGCATCAACGGCTCCTGGGTGGCGAACCCGGCCTGAGAGAGGCTGTTGTCGGCCGTCCGGTGCTCCGGGCGCTTCTCCGGCGACGATCCCGCAGGGTCGTGGGACACCCGGTGACGATCCGAGGGATCGCGGAGCGTATCGGCCGAGCCATAACGCCTAACGGCCGTCACCTGCTCCTGGCCGCCTGCCCTACCGCCGGAGCGTGAACACCGCATACTTCAGCAGCCACCTAGGAGAGCAGCGGGCCGGGTGCCTCGTCGCCTTTCACGCCCAGTGCAGCATCGAACCCGCCGCGCTACGTCGGTTGGCTGTCGAAAGCGAACCACACCTACCGCGTTGGGTTGCTGGCTCCCCGATTGGAACGCGGCAACCCGGACGTCACTCTGAGGGCCACCCTGTAGGCCTCGATGTCGGCCTCCCTCGGCCGCACGGCGTCGGGGCACAACTGTCACAGGGAGGCAGCCCGTGGCCGACCAGGAGAGTACCGTTGACCGGACGGGGCCGAGTACGCGGGGGGCGTTGGGCAGACGGCCCAAGACCTCCGCAGGCGACGAGGATGGGCGGTATGACGTGAACGACGCAGTGCAGTCCGACAGCAGCGCGTGGGAGGTACTTCGAGCGATCCCTTGGCCCCTCGCTGTGACCGACCGGTCCGGCATGTTCCTCGCAGTGAACCAGCAGCTTTGCGCCGCGGTGGGCCGTGGCGAAGCGGAGCTGCTCAAAGCCGGAATCGACGGCATCCTCGATCGGCGAGACCTCGCTGAGGACGGCGTGCAGCTGCGTCACCTGCTCGACGGCGAGACCGTCTCATACCAGAGGCGCCAGCGTCTCCGGCGACCCGGCGGGGCCATCACGCCCGTGCGATGCCTCGTTTGGCTTGCCGGGCCCGGGCGCGAGAACCGTGGTTCTCAGGTGAACGTCGTCCGCTTGTTCCACTCGATCGGAGAAGGCGATGCCGGATCCGCACGCCGCGCCGCCGCCATCGTCGCCTCCTCTGGCGACGCCATCACCGGGTACTCGCTCGACGGAAGGATCACGCACTGGAACCCGGCGGCGGAGCGGCTCTATCAGATCCATGCCGACGACGCGGCTGGCCGCCTCGTGTCCGACGTGCTGCCCGGCGAGTGGGCAGCGGATATAGCCGCGATACTGGCGCGAGTCGCGACAGGGGAGCGGATCGAGAACTACGAGACGATCCGTCGGCGGCCCGACGGGACCGGCGTCGAAGTGGCGCTGAGCATCGCCCCGATCATCGACGATTGCGACCGCGTGGCCGGTGCGTCTGAGGTCGCGCGGGACATCAGCCAACGCAAGCGGGCGGAATCACTGCTCAATGGACAGGCCCGCGTGCTGGAGATGATCGCCGCCGGCGCCAGCCTGAACGAGACGCTGGACGCGCTGGCGGACCTGGTCGAGAGCCATACCACGGGGGTGCGATGCACAGTTGTTCTCACGGACGAGGACTCGGAGCGACTGCGTCATGGGGGCGGCCTGCGCCTGCCCGGCCTCGCGGACACTCCAGCCGACGAGCTCCTCGCCGATGCGCCGGGCGGGCACTCGGGGCGGGCGGCCCTGATGGCCGCCGATCTGGTCACTGACACCAGGTGGGCACCATGCCGGGACGCCGTGCTCGGCCTCGGGCTTCGCACCTGTTGGTCGTTGCCGATCGTGGCCGACCGCGGCCGGGTGGTCGGCGCCCTCGTGCTCTATTGCGACGAGAAGCACCGTCCCGATGGCGACGACTGGGAGCTCCTGCGCCGACTGGCCCAGGTGGCCGCCCTGGCGATCGGGCGGTACGGCGCCCTGGAGGAACTCGCCCACCGCGCCATCCACGACCCACTGACGGGCGCTGCCAACCGCACCCTGGTCGCTGACCGCCTCGGGCACGCACTGCAGCGACTGGCACGCGACCGCACAAAGGCGGCGGTGTTGTTCTTGGACCTCGACCGCTTCAAGGCGCTCAACGACCGGTATGGCCACGAGGCCGGCGACAGCGTCCTGGTCGACCTGACCCAGCGTCTTCACTCCGTCGTGCGACCCAGCGACACGGTGGCGCGCCTTGGGGGCGACGAGTTCGTGGTGCTGTGCGACCCGATCGTCGGCGAGCTCGAGGCCGTCGGCATAGCAGACCGGATCGCGCAGGCAGTGCGCTGCGCCTTCCTGGTCGAGGACGACGAGGTGCAGCTCACCGCGAGCATCGGGATCGCGTTCCTTCGCGAGGGAGATACCCCCGAGACCGTATTGGGCCACGCCGACGCGGCGATGTATCAGGCCAAGGAGCGCGGCAAGGCCCGGTTCCAGGTCTTCGACAATGCGATGCACGACGAGGCCATCGCCCGTCTCCACATCGAGAAATCCCTCCGCGAGGCGCTGCACGACGAGCAGTTCACGTTGGTGTACCAACCCCTGATGGAGCTTGCGGGAGAGCAGTGCGTCGCCGTGGAGGCCCTCGTCCGCTGGGACCACCCACTGCGGGGTCTGCTTGGCCCCGGCGAGTTCCTGAGCGTCGCCGAGGAGAGCGGGCTCATCGTCCCGATGGGTGAGTGGGTTCTCCACGAGGCGTGCCGCCAGCTGGCCCGATGGCACTCCTTGAAACCGATGCAGGACATCACGGTGAACGTCAACGTGTCTGCGCGCCAACTGACGCCGCAGCTCCCGAGTATGGTTTCGGCCGCTCTTTCTGCCGCCGGTGCCGACGCCTCGCGCCTGTGCCTCGAGATCACCGAGACGGTGCTCATGGCCGACGCGCCGCTCGCCCTGCAGGTGCTCCACTCCCTCAAGTCGCTGGGTTTGCGGCTCAGCATCGACGACTTCGGGACCGGTTACTCCTCGCTCAGCTACGTCAACTCGCTCCCCGTGGACGAGCTTAAGATCGATCGCTCATTCATCGGCGACATTCGGAAGGGTGCCGAGGCTACGATTGTTCGGGCGGTGGTCGGGCTTTCGCACGCCTTGGGCCTCCACGTCGTCGCCGAGGGCGTCGAGACGGTCGACCAGGTCGAGCGACTTCGCGAGATGGGATGCGACGTCGGGCAGGGGTTCTTTTGGAGCCGTCCGGTGATCGCGCCCGAAGTCGAGGCCGTCCTGGTGTCAGCGAGTCGCGGGCGGCACGGCGTACTTACGCAAGGTTTATAGCCCTACTGACGCGGCGGCGATTTGCACGACCCGGCACGGATTATAGGCGCATATCGCGGATACGTCTGAATACGGCACTCGATAATTGACGCGCCCCTCGCTCCTGACCGACCACCCAAAGCAGCGGCCTTCCGCCCGGGAACCGGCGGACACGGGTGATCCATCCGCTCGATAACAGCGTCTCTAGCCCGCCCCTTTCAGTAAATCCCTTTGGTTGGTGGCCGTAGGTCCGCGAAAAGGCCCTTCTGGCAAGGGAAACTGCTGGTGTTCGAAGCCGCAGGACCCCCGACCAGAAGGGCACTTC
>JAHFUS010000079.1 GCA_023264975.1 Actinomycetes bacterium
ATCCCATGCCCAGCTCTACCATTTTCAGCGGGAATCTTCAACACTATTCGCCGACCCCTGCCCGCCCATAAGTGCTGGTCAACGGTCTGTCATCGAGCGACTTCCGGAGGTCTGAGACTCGTCCGTGGTTGACATTGTCCGCTTGCCGCCATGGCAATGCGGTGGCAGGCGGCGTAGGATGAGGCAATGAAACCGCGACGGGGCGTTCTGGCGACCATCGGTGGCACGGGTTTGGCCCTTGCGCTGTTTGTCGTTCCGGCGGCTGGGAGCCAGGAAGCCGGCGCATCATCATCTCGTTCCCCGGCGAGCAGTCACCACAAGGAGCACAAGGGCGACCGGTGCGATCCGGAACCCGACCATGGGGACGGTCCGCGCGAGGGCTTCGGAAAGAAGTGCGCGTCGCCATAGCAGGGTTTGGCTCGAGCACCCCGGCTCGGCGGGCCTCGGGGCCACTTGAGGGGTGATCGTTCGGACCGGAGTTGACGACTCGAGTTGGCGTCGTGCTTAGCCTCGATCCACCGATCAGCATCAGCCGTCCGCCGTGGCGGGACGATCGTGTCGCCGGAATGGGTGAGGACACCCGAGAGGGCGCCGTGTGGCCACGGGCTGCTGAGCGGGGCTGTCGATCAAGGCCACCACCCTGCCCGGTCGTCTCAGATGACGAGCACGACCGCCGGGAGGTTGGCCAACGAGGTGTCGAATCGAAGCGCTTCGCCCAAGGCCACTTCGTCGGCAGGTGCAGGCGTGAAGCATCGGGCCGAGGTGGTGAGGCGGCCGGGCACCCGCAGGTAGCGCTGGCGCAGGGGTGTCGGTGGCGATCAGCGACCGCCCAGACTGATCGGGGTGGTCCATCGGGCCAGGCAGTGGGCCATGACATTGAGGCCCGCCAGCCTCGTCGCCGCCATGGACGTGCACACCGGCTCCGTCGTCACCAGATAGTCAGGCCGCCAACACCAGCTGGGTCAACCAGATCTCACTGATTTTCTCGGTCCTGCAGCGCAAGGTCATCCGCAACGGCAACTTCTCCTCCCGCGACGACCTCGTCGCCAAGCTGCTCGCCTTCATCACCGACTACGACGAGACGGCCAAGCCGTTCGTCTGGACTACTCCGGCGATCCGCTCAAGGTGGCGTGATGACGAGGAACTACACGCTGGAATTCGCGCCCGAGAGCACTCGGTGGTCTCGGCCACGTCGGCCCCGCCGTCGAGGAAGTACGGGATCGCCACCCGGCCGGTTCAGGTTGAGCACGTACGGCGGCAGCGCATCGGAGCAGGACACCGGCAAGGTCATGCCGAACTATTGTTGGGACTCCCAACGAACGGCGGGCGTCGCTGCAAGGCGCAAGGAGGATCGGCGGGTGAATGGCGAGGTTGGTCGCGGCGGCGAGCGCGTCGCGCCTGCAGGGAGACGGCCGCGCGCGGCCGGGGCATGCCCGAGGATCTCGCCCGCCGGTTCCGGTCGCCCGGCAGTGTGAGAACAGTTGTCTCGTTTCAGTACAACGAGGGTTGACATCGGGCGATTGCCCTGCTTTCCTTGTTGCAATAGGGCAGGAACGCACATAGCGATGCACACCCGGACGGGAGGGGGGACCGATGGAGAATGCACAGGGGTCTGACCCGTCGCGCCCCTGCGGCGGTTGCTCCTGCCGCTGTCCCGACAGCCTGTCCCGCCTTCGATGTGTCGCCGGCTGGGCGGGCCAACCTCCGCGATTCAGGACATCCGCTTTGTCGCTCGGCGCAGGCTTGTCTGAGGGGAGTCGAACTCATGGCTTCGTTGAGCCCGCCTTTGAGCGCAGGCCCTCGACGCGACAGGCGCCGGTTGGGCCACGCCATCTCGACGCCGATCCGCCGGCTGGGCCCGCTGGCGCCAAGCGGTTGTTCGACATCGTGGTGGCGGCATTGCTGTTGGTTCTTATCGCCCCGGTGCTGGCGGCCGTCGCCGTGGCCGTGGTCGTCTCGTCGCCTGGGCCGGCGCTGTTCCGCCAGCGGCGGGTGGGCAAGGGGGGCATCAGCTTCGACATTCTCAAGTTCCGCACCATGTGTCGAGACGCCGAGAACGTGTTGGTCCTCGATCCGTCCCTGGCGTCGGCCCATGCCGCCTCGGGGTACAAGCTGGCGCTCCATGCCGACCCCAGGATCACCGGCGCAGGGCGCTGGTTGCGCCGCTTCGATCTCGACGAGTTGCCTCAACTCTGGAACGTCGTCAAAGGCGACATGAGCCTGGTGGGTCCCCGGCCGGTGCCCGAGGCCGAGCTGGCCTGCTACGGGGCGTCCCGGCTTTGCTATGAGGCGGTGCGTCCAGGTGTGACCGGGCTGTGGCAGGTCAGCGGGCGCAACCGCCTCGCCTACCCCGAGCGCGTCGCCCTCGACGCCGCCTACGTGGCCCGCCGCAGCCTGTGCACCGACCTTGCCATCCTAGCCCGCACCCTGCCCGCCATGGTTCGCGGTGGTGGGACACCGTTCTCGTTGGCCCATCCCGGCCCTCGCCCCACGGTCGTCACGGCCGGGTTTGCTCCCGACGACCAGGCCGTCGAGCCACAGCACAACGAGATGGGTGTTTGACTGAGGCAGTCGTGGTGGTGGAGGGGGTTTCATCGCTGGCCACCGGGTAGCCGATTGGGTGGCCTAGCAGGGACGGCGGGGTGCGGGCGATGGACGCTGTTGGGGCGTCGCGCTCGTTGGGGACGACGGCGTCACGTTCCCGGAGACGAGATGAATCGGCTTGGGATCCCCGGAGGCTCCACGACGATGGCGTCGGCCCCCGGGGTCTTCGAGGCGCCGGATCAACAGCTCGCGCTGGACCAGAATCGTCTCCGCGTGCGTCGCCACCAACCCCGCCCATGATCACATGAGCCGGCGCACACAACGATCAAAACCACCCATTCCCGCGATCTGCCAGCTAACGCCCGACTGAAGCACAGACTTGCAGGTGGCAGAGCCACCTGCGTTGGAAAACCTGACGCGCGCCCGCTGATGCTGTCGCGAATGCCGCCACCGACGGCCACTACCTCCGTCGGTGATCAACATCTCGCCGTGCTTCGACCCGGACTACCCCTTCAAGGAAGTGACCAACGACCGGGCCGACTACTACCTGCGGAAGGGCGAGGCGCCGGGGCGCTGGACGGGCGACGGCGCCAGGGCGCTCGGCCTGGCCGGGGAAGTGACGCCGGCCGCGCTGAGGACGCTGTTCTGCGGCAAGCACCCGAACACCGGCGTCTACCTGGCCTCGGCGCGGGGCTCATCGGCCCGCGCCGGTGCCCGGTCGAGTGGGCGCGATCTCGAAGTCGGTGCCGCCGCCGCTCGCCTGGGGCTGCCTGCTGACAAAGTGCGCACGCTGTTGCGCACGGGCGAGTTGGCCGGCGAGAAGCGCCGGACCGGCACCTGGCGTGTTGCCACTGACGCGCTCGATGCCTACGAGCAGGGCCGTCCCCAGCCCAGCGCGCTTGGCAACCTTCCGGCTCCGGCGCCTGACAACACCTACTCCCTGGCCGAGGCCGCCCGCCTGGCCGGGGTCAGCCGCTCCTACCTCGCCCGCATCATCGCCGAGGCGGCACCGGATACGACGACCCGCGAAGACGGCCGTCTGATCCAGTATCTCGTCGGGCGCCGCGACGATCAGGACCGGTGGAGGGTGGCAGCCGACGAGCTCGACCGCTTCATGGCCAGGCGGGTCTCGGCCCGGGTGGTGCCCGCTTACGACGTGGCCGTCCGTCCGCCGAAGTCCGTCTCCATCCTCCACGCCCTCGGGGCGCTGGTGCCGCCGGAGGTGCTGGCCGCCCGCGGTCTGCCCCGCGATCTGGCCGGTGAGGTGCTGGCCGCCCACCACGCGGCCGTGGATGACGCCATCGCCGTGCTGGAGCGCCATGCGGCGTGGATACGCGGCCCCGGCGGGCGGGTGCAGGCCGTCGTGCTGACCATCGCCGCCTTCGACCACCGCTCCTCGCGCATGGGCGACCCGCTGCTGCACACCCATCTGGTGGTGGCCAACGTCGCCCGGGGGGTGGACGGGCGCACGGCCGCCGTCGACGGCACCGCCCTGTACGCCTGGGCCCGTCCGGCCGGTTTCGTCTACCAGGCGCGCCTGCGGGCGGAGCTGACCAAGCGTCTCGGCGTCGAGTTCCACCAGCCTCACAACGGCGTGGCCGACCTGGTCGGCGTTCCTCGGGCCGTCATCGACTGCTTCTCCCAGCGCTCGGCCCAGCGCGACGCGCTCCTGGCCGCCCTCGGGCGCTCGGGGCCGGGCGCGGCCCAAGGTGCGGTGCTGGCCAGCCGCCCAGCCAAGGGCGTGCATGCCCACCAGAGCCCTGAGCAACTGGCACACCGCTGGCATCACCATGCCTCGCACCGCCCAGGCCCAGCGCGACGCGGGACCCCAGCTGGCCTGGGGCGCGGAGCCCGAGCCCGGCGACCTCGTCTTCTTCGGCAGCGGCACCGACCACGTCACCCACGTCGGGCTCTACCTCGGCGACGGCCAGATGATCGACGCCCCCCACGCCGGCGCCGTCGTGCGGGTCGAGCCCTACCGCTGGGACAGCTACCTCGGCGCCACCCGGCCCGCCCTCAGCGCGCCACGCCCAATCCCCACGCCCTGATCACGCGGTCACTCCGGCCGAGCCCGGCCGAGGTGAATGTAACGTCGTGGTGTGGCTCGCGACGCCTCCGACCTTCCGACCCATCCCGTCATCGTGGTGACCAACCCCGACGAGGACGGTTCGCCGAGCGCTTTCCGCGCGTTCGTCGACGAGCTGCTCGCCGGTCCCGAACCCGAGCTCGACAGCATCGGCGCCGCCGAGGCGCTCCGCGAGCTGCGCGTCGACATCGGAGCGTGAGCGAGGTCGTCATCGACGCCTCCGCCGGCGCCGAGATCGTGGCTGATACCCGCCGGGGTCGGGCCCTGGCCCGGCTCGTGCCCGCCGACGCCGAGGGCTGGGTGCCCGAACACTTCTACGCCGAGGTGCTCGGCGTGCTCCGCCGCCGGTTCCTCATCGAGAAGGCCGTCACCGAAGTGCAGGCCACCGCCGCGGTGGCCCGACTCCGCCGCTGGCCACTCCACCACGCCTCCATCGCACCGCTCGTCGACGCCGCCTGGGCTACCGCCACAACATGACCGCTGCTGACGCCCTTTACGTCGCGCTCGCCGAGCACCTTGGCGCCGACTTCCTCACCGACGACCACAAGCTCGTCGACGGACCCACCTTCCCCCGCCACGTCAACGTGCTCCGCCTGCCGGCGAGGCCCTGACGCCCCTCCGAGCGCGACCGGCAGAGAACCGCCACCCACACGGCCGGCGAGGATCGCCACCGGCCTCGGGACAGCCCGGCGCCAGTCGGCGCAGCTCCTGCGACCACGTGCCCCACGTGTCTCAGGGACTCAGACACGCCTGACCAGCACCGACGTCCGCCACCCCGAGATAACGCTCGGGCCGGGCCAGTTCCTTCCCGCCACCTGGAACCGTTGGGCCCGGCTGGCGCCGGAGCGAGCCCACGTCTTCCGGCCCGACCCCCAGAACATCTGGGACGCCGCCTACAGCGCCGGCGCCAAGCTGTGCGCGGGCGCTGCCCAGATGGGCGACCTTCGGGCGGCCATCCTCAGCTACAACCGCTCCGAGTCCTACTACGAGGCCGTGTGGGCCAAGGCCATCGCCTACGGCATGGCGCCTGACGGGTCGGCCGGCGTCGGCGAGGGCCCCAGTCAGCTCGCCGTTCCTGGCCCGGGACGCACCTTCGTCGGCGATCCGAGTGTCGTAGTCCAGGCGGCGCTCAGCCAGCTCGGCGTCCCGTACCGCTGGGGTGGATCCACGCCCGGCGTGGCCCTCGATTGCTCCGGTCTCGTCTTGGTGGCGTTCCGCTCGGCGGGGATCGAGTTGCCCCGCACCACGGCCGGTCAGGTCGCCGTGGGCGTCGAGGTGGACCCCGACGCCAGCGGGCTGGTCGCCGGAGACCTGCTCTTCTTCCGGGGCGGCCAGCCAACCCACGACCTTGGCCACGTCGCTATCTACGCAGGTAGCGGCCTGATGGTCATCGCTCCGCGGACCGGCGAGGTCGTATCACTACGACCGGTCCCTGTCGGCACGCTCCAGGCGGTCCGGAGGATCGTCAAGGGCTCCTGAGGGGAGGATCGCACGGACCGGCCTTCGAATCGCTGACATCCGATTCGGGCACGCCCTGCCCGACCAGTCGCTCCTGGCAGACAAGCACTACCGGTCGGGCACCTGGCTCGATCGTCGCCCGGCATCAGCGGCGGACTAGCGCCCGGTGCGGGCGTACTCGCACGAGTGTCGCCGGTGACACGGCGGCGGCACCGAGCGTTACCGGGCGGTCGGGACGCAGCACTACGCCGGATATCGGGCGGATGGCCAAGCTGTGCCGGCGGCAGTCGCCGTCGCCGCAAGCCGTCCGTACGGGGCAAGATGCGCCATCGAGCCAGGCCCTGTGGGCCGCCCGGGAACATCGCCAGACGCGGCGCCGTCGCGGTTCGTCCTGCTCGTGCTCGGCGTGGCCAGGTTTCCCGCGCCCTGGTCCCGGGTCGTCCTTACCCGCTCGGTGGGGCCGCAGAACCGGTCGAAACACCCGGCACCGACGTCGCTGCCACCCGACAGGGAACGGCACGGCCAATGTAGTCTTGAGTGCACCGTGTTGGAACGGGATGATGTCGTGTGGACCATCGGACACATCGTCGATGGGGCCCGGCGGGGACGCGGTGGCGCCCTCTTCGTCACGGGAGAGGCAGGCCTCGGCAAGACGACCGTCCTCGACCACGCGTGCAAGCTGGCTGCC
Source organism: Actinomycetes bacterium (assembly GCA_023264975.1). Taxonomy (GTDB): domain Bacteria; phylum Actinomycetota; class Acidimicrobiia; order Acidimicrobiales; genus JAHFUS01. The sequence continues at coordinate 6,777 of JAHFUS010000079.1, forward strand.
CCGCACGCCCGGGTCGGCCTGGCCCGGGGCGACGTCATGGGGACGGCGCTGGCCTTCGGGTTCATGACCCAGGTCATCGAGGACCTCGGCGGCACTACGCTCCTCGCCCAGGACGCCGTGAACCCGTCGGCGGACGACATCCGGGCATCCAAGTTCCACCAGGTACACCGATGGTTGCGGAGCGTGGCCGACAGTGGCCCCCTGCTTCTCGCCTTCGACGACGTGCACTGGGCCGATCCGGACTCCCTGGCGCTGCTGTCGTACCTGTGCCGGCACATCACCGGGATGCCGGTCGCCGTCGTGGCCACCCTGCGGCCGTGGCCGCCGGCGGCGGAGGAGGTGAGCCTCAGGCTGGCCGAGGCGGGGTACGCGTCGGTGGAGTGCCTCCATCCGTTGAGCACGGAGGCCTCCGGCGCGCTCCTTGCCGCTCGGCTTGGTCGCCGGCCGCCGGCCGAGGTGCTCGCCCAGGCGTGCGAGGCGAGCGCCGGGAACCCGCTGCTGCTGGAGCTTGCAGCGCTGGTCCTCGGCGAGGGGGGAACGTCGCCCGGCATGGGCGACCACGGCGGCGCTCTTCCGCGGCCCGTGGCTCGGGCGCTCGTGCTGCGCCGGTTCGCCCACCTCCCGGAGGCAAGCGTGGCCTTCGCCCGAGCGGCGAGCGTGCTGGGCAGGAGGTTCCGCCCCGACGTGGCCACGGCCCTGACCCGGCTCGACGAGGGGCAGGCCGAGATCGCTCTCGAGGCGCTCAGCCGAACCGGCCTGGTCCGTCATGCCGGCGTCGGCTTCGCCGAGTTCACGTACCCGCTCTTCCCCCAGGCGCTGTACGACGATCTCGCGTCGCTCCTCCGTGGCCAGCTCCACCGCCGGGCCTTCCGGCTGCTGCTCGAGCGGGGACTGGAGGAGGAGGCCTCCGAGCACGCCGTGCGGGGGAACCTCTCGGGCGACGTTGAAGCGGTCGGGGTCCTCACCAGAGCTGGCGGGGCCGCCCTACGGGCGGGAGCGGTGGCCACTGCCGTCCAGCGACTGGAGCGAGCGGTCGCCCTCGCCGGCGAGCAACCCGATCCCACCGTGCTGCTCCTGCTCGGTGAGGCCCTCATGGCCGAGGGTTTGGCCGACAGGGCCGCCGCCGTCTACGAGCGGGTGCTCGGCCAGGCTGATCTCCCCCCCGGCACCGCCGCCGAGGCCCAGCGGATGCTGGCGCGGGCCCTGTTCCTCACGGGTGAGGTCGTGCGGGCCGAGCGGAGATCGGAGGGGGCGGCCGCGCTGTGGGGAGACGATCGACCCGAACCGGCCGTCCAGGCCCTCCTCGACTTGTCCCGGGCCGCGTGGATGACGGCCGGGCCGGCGGGCGCCCTGCCGGTCGCCGTCCGGGCACGGGAGATGGCCCGCGGCGCAGGCGAGAGCTCCCGGCTGCAGGCGGAGGCGGTGTGGGGGTACGTCGCCTTCATCGCAGGCGACCCCGCCGGCCTGGAGGCCACTGCGGCTGCGGGCAGAGACGCGGCGCTCGACGACGCGTCGGTCCTCCGCGACCTCGCCTGGAACTGGGGAACGCTGCGCAACACGGGCCGGGCGGCCAAGTACGCCGAACGCTTCGACGAGGCGGAGGCCGTGTTCAGCGCCATGTTCGTGCGGGCCGAGCATTCCGGTTCACCCCACGCCATTGCCTCGCTCGCCGCCCACCACGCCGACACCCTGGCTCGCCAGGGTCGTCTCGACGAAGCGCTGCAACTCGCCTCCCACGCCGTGGCCTTGGCCGAGGTGGCCCCGATGGCCGCCGCCTTCGCCCACGTCGTCGAGGCGTCGCTGCTGCTCCACTCCGCCCGGCTGGAGGAAAGCGAGGAGGCCTGCGAGCGGGCCGAGCAGGCGGCGACGGCTCGAGGGCAGTGGCTGCCGCTCATGCGGGTGTGGCATCTGCGGGCCCTGCGCCATTTCCACGAGGGGCGCCTCGACCAGGCCTGCGCTCTCTACGCCAGGCTCGAGGCGGAGACGGCGCGCCTCGGCATCGCCGAGCCGTGCTTGGTGCCCTGGGCCCGTCGTGCGGTCACCGCACTGGTGGGCCATGGTCGCCACGTCGATGCCGAGCGGGTTCAGGCCTGGGTGGAGGGCTGTTCGAATCGGCTGCCCTGCCGCTGGCCTCGCATCGCCGCCGAGGTGGGCCGAGCCGTCCTGGCCGAGTCAGGGGACGACCACCTGGCGGCGGAGACCCACCTCCGCGCCGCCCTCACCCTCCACGGCGAGGTGGACCTTGCCCTCGAACACGTCGAGACGTTGCTGCACTGGGGCGCCTTCCTGCGCCGGACGGGGCGAGTGGTCGACGGGCGGGGAGCCCTCCGCCAGGCGCTGCTGCTGGCCGAGCGGAGCGGTTCGCTCTGGCTCGCCGGCCAGGTGGAGAAGGAGCTGACCGTGGCCCGGGGACGGCGACGCCCCAGGGAGTCCCCCGACAGCCTCACGCCCCAGGAGCAGCGGGTGGCGGAGCTGGCGGGCGCGGGCCGGAGCTGCCGGGAGATCGCCAGCCAGCTCTCGTTGTCGATCCGGACGATCGAGACGCACCTCCACCGGATCTACGCCAAGCTCGGCATCCACTCCCAGCGTGCACTGATGGCCATGGCCAACTCCGCGGCGGCAGCGCCGACCAGGCCCGATCCTCGACCCGAGAAGCGAAAAATTACGTCAAAGTCCGGATGTTCGGGCTGCAGGACGACCGTAGGGTTCGTCGCATGCCGCAGTTGAGCGCTGCAGTCGTGGCGTCCCCACGGCTGGCGACCCCGCCATCGGGGCACGCCGCCGGGACGCCCGAGCGGCCGGAGCAGGGCGATCTCGAGCGGTTCGGGACCATGGCCGAGAAGCGCCGTCGGGCGATGCAGGCCTCAGTGCTGACCCCTGGCTCGGCCCTGCCGGTTGGCTTCAGCGTCGACTGGGAGCTCCCCGTGCCGTCGGATGACCGCGTGTGAGCGTGCTGGCTTGCTCGATCGCCGTCCGTCGGGCACTGGGCAGGGTCGTCGTCACGGTGCATGGCGAGCTCGACGGGCCGGGCGCCACGATCCTCGAACGGGTTCTGAGCGACCTGATCGAGGATCAGGGAAATCTCGACGTCGTGTTGGACCTGACCGATGCCCACCTCGGTGATCCCCTGGCGGTGGGCACCCTGTGCTTCCCCGCCGAGCAGGCCCGCCGCCACGGGGCGACGTTCAGCGTCTGCGGGCCAGCCGTCGCATCTCGGTGACCAGAGCCCTCCTCCCGTAACGGCCCCGAGGCAGGGAGTTGGCGGGTCGGGGCCCACGCCCGAACAGCCCGCCCGTACGAGCCCGGCCGCAAGGGGAGCAAGCGGCCGGGCTCGGCGGGAAGACCGTCACTCCAGCGTGCAACCGCAGGAGTTGACCTCACGCACGATGATGCCCCTACCAGTGTCCATGTGGGTGGTGCAGGGCATGCAGGGGTCGAAGCTGCGCACGGCCCGAAGCACGTCCAGGCCCTTCACCTGGGCGTCGGGCACGCTCTCGAGGATCGGGGTGCCGACGACGGCCTGCTCGTAGGGCCCGAGGCCGCCGAACGGGTCGCGGGGCGAGGCATTCATCGTCGAGGGGGTGGTGATCTGGTAGTTGAGCAGCTTGCCCTTGTCCATGTGCACGTGGTGGACCAACCAGCCCCGGCCGGCCTCCCAGAAGCCCACCGCGATCCGCTCGTCCTTGGGCACCTTGTAGGGGGTGTGCACCTTGGTCTCGCCCCGCCGCCAGTACTCGAGGGCCTTGAGCATGCAGTTCATGCCGATGGCGGCGGTGAAGGCCATTGCATAGGCCCGGCCCCGGTTGCGCTCGACCGCGTTGAGGGTGCGCGGCACCTTCCAGAACAGCTCCTCCTCGGGCAGGCCGTGGCGGGGCATCACCATGCGCAGGCCGTCGCCCGTCGCCTCCATGAACGGGTTGGTGGCCGTGTTGTTGGCCAGCGCCGTGGTCCACATGCGCCCGTAGGCGCCCGTCTCGACGCTGCGCCGGTCCCAGCGGGGGGCGGTGGACCAGGTGTACTTGCCCCGGAAGTCGGTGGCCATGGGCCTGGGGATCGTGGTCTTGTTCCACGGGTGGTACGGCGAGATGGGGTTGCCCAGGGGGTCGGTGCGGAAGCGCGGGCCGCCTCCGCCGGTCGTCCAGTCCTCATAAAACGAGTGGTCAACGAACTCCTCGAAGCCCATGTTGATGTCGGTGAGGTTGGTGGTGACCAGCTTGCCGTCGATGATCATGCCCGGTTTGGCCCAGCGCCGGTTGCCCCAGGCGTCGACGTTGGCGTAGGTGGCGTCGTAGGCCTCGGAGTCGTCCCAGATGCCGGTCTGTGCGAGGTTGCACTCCCGGGCCCCCACCTGCTCGTAGGCCGGGTTGGCCTCCAGGAAGAAGTCCATCAGGTCGTCCCAGATGCGGCAGATGACCTTGCAGAAGTCGAAGATCTTGCCCAGCTGGGTGTAGTACTCGTTGAACGACGAGGTGGAGATGGTGGTGGTGACGCCGCCGGGGGCCAGCGTCGAGGGGTGCGGGTACTTGCCGTACATCAGCATGCACATGATGCGGCCCACCCGGGTCCACTCCAGGGCCTCCAGGTAGATCTGGCCAGTGAGCGGGTTGAGGCCGTCCATGATGTCTTTGATGGTGCGGTAGCCGTGGATGTCGCCGTGGGGGGCGAGGGTCCGCTCCGCCCTCGTGACGAGCTCGGGGTTGGTGATCGACACCAGGGCGGTGGAGTAGTCGGGGCCGGCCAGCAGCCCGAGGTGCAGCGGGTGGTCGTAGAACATCTCGCCCACCTCGCCCAGGTTTCGCACCTCGGTGCCGAGGGGGGGCGGGCAGGCGTCGAAGGCCATGTCCAGGGCCAGCGACGACACCGTGGCGTGCACGCCACCGCACACGCCGCAGGCCCGGGAGCTGATGTCGATGGCGTCGCGGGGGTCACGGCCCTGGAGGATGATCTCGTAGCCCCGGAACAGCATGGCGCGAGAGTGGGCCTCGACGGCCACCCGGTTCTCCAGGTCGAGCACGCAGTGGATGGCCAGGGCGCCCGCCACCCGGGTCATCGGGTCGATGTTCCAGTCCCGCAGGCGGGGCGGGGCGGCCAGCTGGGCGCCGGGGCCCTCCTGGCGGCGCACGTAGCCTTTGGGCGGCGCCGGTGAGATGGTGTAGGGATCGCCCACGCCCTCGCGCAGGGTGGCCCTCCCGCTCTGGTCGAACTCGATGGGCAGGTTCTTGAAGCACATGGCGGTCCTCCTCCGTTCAGCGCGGTCGGAGGACGAGCCAGGTCACGGCCAGAGACACCGGCCGGCCGCATGCATGGTATTCACTATAGATATGGTACTTATAGAGACTACAGCACCTACATGCCCTCGACAACCACCACCTCGCCGGCTGCCACCCCGTCGACGAGCGATGCCGGGGGCAACCGACAGCGGGCTGGAGCTGCATGTTGGCCCCGCACCCGGCCCTCGGCCAGAATGACGAGCTGACGCAGCTCTTTTGTATCCGGCGGGATAGGTGGTTCTGGCGTGCCCAGCCCGATCGACACAGGCCCCACCTCGGTGCAGCGCCAAGCCCGGGCGCTGGGTGACCCGACCCGCCATGCCATCTTCCGCCACGTGGCCGCCGCCGGCGAGCCGGTCCGGGTCGCGGGGTTGGCGAAGCACTTCGGGCTCAACCACAACGCCGTCCGCCAGCACCTGGCCAAGCTGTGCGACGCCGGCCTTCTGATCGAGGACCAGGCCCCCCGTTCCGGGCCGGGCCGGCCCGCCCTCCAGTACCGGTCGTCGCCCGAGGCGGCCAGCGCGTGGGACACGCTCGGCGCCTACAGCCAGCTGGCGGTCATGCTGGCCGAGGCCATCTCGAGCGGGCGCAGCCCCCGGGAGGTCGGAGCCGAGACGGGGAGGCGGGTCGCCTCGGCGGACCGGGCCGACGCGGTGGACGAGCTGCAGGCCGAGATGGCCCGGCGTGGCTTCCACCCACGGCGGGTGGACGGCACCTCCTCGATCGAGCTCGTGTTGCAGCGCTGCGCGTTCCAGGTCGTGGCTCTGGCCAACCCCGAGGTGGTGTGCCAGCTCCATCTCGGTCTCGCCGAGGGCATCACCGACGCTCTGGGCGGCGACGTGGAGGTGGCCGGTTTGGTGGCCGAGAACGCGGAGCAGGCGAACTGCCGGCTGGAGGTGCGACGGCGTGAGGAGGGGCCAGTGCCTCGCTGACGACGCCGACCTTGGCGCTCACCGGCGTGCCCCCCGATGCGCCGGTGCGCCTGGTCTGGGGTTGGCGTTCGGGAGGCTCGTGTTCAGATCTGGAACAAGCCACGCCTGGTCAACAAGGGGGCCCTCAGTCAGAGCCCGTAAACCGCCGACCTGAGTTGAGACGCCCGAGTACGGCACCTTGACGGCGCAAGAAGACGCGCATCACGCTCAGGACGTGGCCCTCGGGAGAACCCGGCTGTCACGACGTCCAGGTGCTCCGGTTCCCTCGTGCCGGCCGACGTCCTCCGACCTGGCGCGGTCCGGGCGGCCGCTTGCCCGCTGTCATGGCCCCTCCACGGCTCAGGCCGAGCCCCAGCAGCTCCGTCCGGACCGGCTGACCAAGACAGCTCATCGACGCCGGCGCCGCCAACGCCGCAGACCACGACCAGCAACTCCTTCCGGACCGGCTGACCAATACAGCGGCCCGAGGATTCGATTCGGTCCCCTTTGCCTCGGCGGCGGGGCGGAGGGTTCGGTGAGCACCGGCAATCGCGAAGTGGATGGACCCGTCGGGAGTGCGCCCGACGACTTGGGCCACCCCTTGCAAGGATCCACCTCGCGGCGGGATACTTGCGGACGTTCCTGCGACATCGGAGGTTTGCCATGGTGGAGATCGGCGACCTGGTCGAGATCGAGGGTGAGAAGGTGGGGACCCAGCCCCGATCCGGTTTGGTCGTGGCGGTGACCGGAAGTCTGCTTCGGGTGCGGTGGTCGAGCGGCGAGGAATCGACATTCGTCCCAGCCGCGGGCGCGCTCCGGGTGGTCGGCCACTCCACCTGAAGTATGTGACCGGGGTGGTGACTGCGCCCAGTTGTCAGCTTGTGCCTGCACGCACGACGTCCGTGACGCAGTCATCCGTGGTTGCCGAAGCTGACAACGCACACCCGCGTTGGGGGAGCCGAGGGCCGGCGAACAATGCCTTCAAGCTTTTCGAGATCACCGGCTTCGACAAGGACCTTCCGCATCACCGCAGTGCAGTGCAGAAGTCCGTTCCACGCGGCTCCGGCTTCTTCTGCGCGATGGGGACGCGGGCCGGGGTTTCCCCAGATTTTCGATTACGCTCGGAAGCGAGGTCGTACTCGCAAGGGTGCCCATGGCTGAGTTCGTCGAGGTAGCCAGAGTCGATGACGTGCCTCCGAGCACAGTAACCGTCGTCCACGCCGGGGCCGTCGAGTTGGCCTTGGTCAACGTGGACGGCACCTTCTACGCAGTCGGCAACGAGTGTCCGCACCGAGGTGGCTTCTTGGGCGAGGGGGAGATCAATTTCGACTGGCACCAATGGGCGCTCGAGTGCCCGCTGCACGCCAGCGTGTTCGACGTTCGAACCGGGGAGGTGCTCAATCCTCCGGCCAGAGAGGTAGTTCGAACCTACGAGGTCAGCGTCGACCAAGGGATTGTCCGGGTGGCGATTGACTAATCGTTCGGGCCAGGGAGGGCCACAGGGCTCGCTAGGCCACTGGGCTTTGAATCATCACATCCGTCTCGCCGGTACGGTAGGAATGGCCATCATTCGGCATCCAGTTGAGGGTGATCAGCCGTCGTCAACGAGGGACAGCGCAGGGCAGAAACATCGTCGGGGCCCGCATGTCGGCCGGCCCCGTATTCGCCGCTCCACCGCCTTCCGGCCGCACTAGTGCACCGTCTTACAAATCACACGCGTGTAGTTTATCCCTATGGACATGGTGACGGAGGGAGAGCGCGTTGGCGTTCAAGGCTGAGCCGATCGTGTTGGATGCCCCGACCCGGGAGGA
>JAHFUS010000016.1 GCA_023264975.1 Actinomycetes bacterium
CCGCCGCCGTGCCCGAGATGCGGGCGTCGCCGGTGAGCGGGTTCTCCTGGAACAGCAGCCCGTCGGCGAACGAGCCCGGGAACCGCCCCGAGTAGAAGTCGCTCAGGAAGCGGCGGTGGGCGGAGGCGTCCAATCCCACGGCGGCGGCGTCCTCGTCTGTGACCGCCCAGCCGATGTCGTCGTGGCCGCGCACGTAGGTGACCCACGACGTCGGCGGGGGCGCCGGGGGCATGCGGGCCAGGGAGGCCGTCATCAGCCGGGCGTCCCGCGACGCCAGGCTGCTCCACAACATCACCATGAGCTGGTTGTGGTAGGCCAGGTCGCACTCGGGGCGGTAGCGGTCGTGGCACCCGAGGTAGGGCACGAGCAGGTCAGGGGGGACGATCGCCTCTGCCTTGGCGATGGTGGCCGGCGCCGTCATGCGCACAAGCGCCCGGAACGCCTGGAGGAGGTCGTGCGCCTCGGGCTGGTTCTGGCAGTCGGTGCCCAACCGCTTCCACAGGAAGGGGACGGCGTCGAGGCGGAGCACATCGACCCCTCGGTTGGCCAGGAAGAGCATCACGTCGAGCATCTCCTCGAACACCACCGGGTTCCCGTAATTGAGGTCCCACTGGTACTCGTGGAACGTGGTCCACACCCACCCGTCGAGTTCAGGGGCCCATGTGAAGTTGCCTGGGGCGAAGTCGGGGAAGACCTCCGGCAGCGCGCTCTCGTAGGCATCGGGCAGGGCCCGATCTGGGAACACGTGGTAGCGGGCCCGGTGCTCGGCTGATCCGGCCATGGCCCGGCGGGCCCACTCGTGTTCCCGGGCGGTGTGGTTGAGGACCACGTCTACGCACAGGCTCATGCCGCGGGCCCGCATGGCGGCGGCGAGCCGCTCCAGGTCTTCCATGGTGCCGAGCCGGGGCTCGACCTCCCGGTAGTCGGCGACCGCGTAGCCGCCGTCGTTCTCGCCGGGGCGCGTGCGCAGGAGGGGCATCAGGTGCACGTAGCGCACCCCCAGCTCGCCCAGGTAGTCGAGATGGGCGGCCACGTCGGCCAGGTGGCCGGCGAAGCGGTCGACATAGCACACGTAGCCGACCATGTGCTCGTGCTGGAACCACGCCGGGTCGATCTCGCGCCGGTGGTCGAGCAGGCGCAGGTCGGTGGGGCGGGCGGCCGCCGCCTCCAGCACCCGGTCCAGCAGGCGCCGGACCAGGGCGTCGAGGTCGAACGATGCGCCGTAGACGCGGGCGAGGGCGTCGCTGGCGTCGGCGAGGGAGTGCTCGACCCGCGCGAGGAGGACCGCCGCCTCCGCGGTGCCGAGCAGGGCCGCCGCCCGCGTGCCGAAACCGGTGGGGAGGGAACTCACCGCGGCACCGTCGCCGTTCCTTCGCCGGCGGACCGGTCGCCCGCGCCGGAGGTGGGCGCCGGGTCGGTCATTCGTCCAGCACCACCCGCTCCTCGGGCCGGAACTGGAGCACGGTCTCGAGGTACGACACCAGCGCAGTGGCGTTGTCCACCTCGTCGGCGGCGTTCATCGAGAGGAAATATCGGTGCTCGAGCAGCTCGTGGAACAGCTCGGCCGGTTCCAGCCGGCCGAGCAGCTCGTCGGGGATGCTGGCCACGATCGGCTCGTACACCTCCGCCAGCCACCGCGCCGCCACCAGCGCGCCCGGCGGCGGCCGGCCTTCGGTGCGGCCGAGATAGGCGCCGAAGGCGGCGATGTCGTTGAGCAGCCTGCGGGCTTGGTTCTCCTGGACCTCCAGGCCGGTGAGGCGCCGAAGCTCGCCCGAGTGATGGCCCTCCTCCACCAGCACGGGCGTGACCCGCATCCGGGCGCCGCCGCCGGGGCTGTCGCGCTCGACCACCAGCTCGCCCACGTCGAAGCCCAGCTCGTTCAGCCGCCGGATACGGCGATCGATCAGGTGGCGCTCGGCGGCGTCCACCTCGTGGGTGCCGGTGAGCTCGTCCCAGAGCAGGCGGTAGCGCTCCTCGAGGGCGTCGGCCAGTCCGGCCACGTCGGCCTCGATCTCCAGGCGGCCCTCGGCGTGCAGGTCGAGCAGCCCGCCGGCCACGTTCTCGCGCGCCAGCTCCACGTCGCTTTGGCGAAGCCCTTCCGGCAGCGGCCGGTGGCGCTCGGCCGTCTCGGCATCCACCAGGTGGGCGGTGAGCGCGCCGGCGTCCCTGCGGAACAGCAGGTTCGACAAAGAGCAGTCGCCCCAGTAGAAGCCGTCGAGATGAAGCCGGGTGAGCAGGACCACGGCTGCGTCCACCAGGCGGGGGCCGAGCAGCGAGCCGCCCTCGGCTCCGAGCAGGTAGCGGAAGGGCAGCGAGTAGTCGAGGTAGCGGGTGATGAGCACGGCGCCGAGGTGGTCGCCGGCGGGCGACTGGCGACCCGTCACCAGGCCCACCGCCTCGACCACCGGCAGCCGCTCGACCGCCAGCAACCTCAGCATGGAGTACTCCCGCTCGGCGTCGGCGGGAGCGGTCTCCTTGAGGGCGTACACCCGCTCACCGTCGCGGACGAAGCGCACCACGTGCCGGCTCTCTCCGCGTGCCATGTCCACCAGGCGGTCGTCGTCCCACGTGGCGAGGGGTGCCCCCCACGCCAGGTCGAGCAGCTCAGGCGGCTCCCGGCCGGGAACGAACTGGACGCGGATGGCCACAGTGCCTGCTTTCGACGGCCCCCCGGATCAGTCCCTGATGGCCAGGCCGGTGGCCGGGTCGAAGAAGTGCAGTTGCTCAACGTCGACGCTGAGTGTCGCCGGCTGGTCGATGGCCACGCGGGTACGGGGGTCGAGGCGGGCGATGACGCTGACCCCCCCCTTCTCCAGGAGCGACTGGGCGTCGCCCTGGGCGGTCTGGACCTCCGGCGCCCGGGCGTCGAGCCGGGCATGAACCACCACCTCGGAGCCGAGGCCCTCCCGGAGCAGCACCAGCACGGGCAGCGTACGGGCACCCGGCGTCTCGCCGGTGAGCGAGGCGTCCTCGAGGTCCTCGGGGCGGATGCCGACGACCACCTCGGCGCCGTCGTGCTCGTTGAGCCGCGGCCGGGCGGCGAGCACCGAGGCAGGCAGGTCGAGGCGGTGGGTGCCCAGGTTGACCTGGGGGGCACCGGACAGCTCGATGGTGCCGAGGACCAGGTTCATCTGCGGCGATCCGATGAACGTGGCCACGAACAGGTTGTCCGGGTGGTCGTAGAGGTTCTGGGGCGTGTCCACCTGCTTGAGGTAGCCGGCCGAAAGGACGGCCACGCGGTCGCCCATCGTCATGGCCTCGACCTGGTCGTGGGTCACGTAGATCGTGGTGACCCCCAGGTTGTGTTGCAGGCGGCTGATCTCGGCCCGCATCTGCACCCGTAGCTTGGCGTCGAGGTTGGAAAGGGGCTCGTCCATCAAGAACACGTGCGGGCGGCGCACGATGGCCCGACCCATCGCCACCCGCTGGCGCTGCCCGCCCGAGAGCACCCCCGGCTTGCGGTCGAGAAGATCGGTGAGCTCGAGCAGGCGGGCCGCCTCTTTCACCCGTGCATCGATGTCGTCCCTCGGGACGCGGCGCAGCTTCAGGGCGAAGCCGATGTTGTCGCGAACGGTCATGTGGGGGTAGAGGGCGTAGTTCTGGAAGACGAAGGCGATGTCGCGGTCCTTGGGGTGGACGTCGTTCACCACCCGTTCGCCGATGCGCAGCGTCCCCGACGAGATGGACTCCAGTCCGGCCACCATCCGCAGGGCGGTCGACTTGCCGCAACCCGAGGGGCCGACGAGCACCAGGAACTCGGAGTCGGCCACGTCGAGCTCGAGCTCGTGCACGGCGTGGAAGCCGTTCGGGTAGACCTTGTCGATCTTGTCGAGGACCACCGTTGCCACGTCAGGCTCCTTCGCCGGTTCGGGCCCGCCTGCTCATCCCTTCACCGAGCCGGCCAGCAGGCCCCGGACGAAGTAGCGCTGCAGCGAGAAGAAGATGATCAAGGGCACGACCATCGAGATGAACGCGGCCGCCGGCAACAGCTCGGTGCCCTGCCCGCGTGAGGTGACCAGGTTGACCAGTTGCACGGTGAGGGGGCTGGCCGCCTTGTTCTGCCCGAGGTAGATGAGCGCCACCAGGTAGTCGTTCCATACCCAGAGGAACTGGAAGATGGCGAACGCCGCCAGCGCAGGCTTGGCCAGCGGCAGCACGATGCGCCAGAAGATGCCGAAATGGCTGGCCCCGTCGATGCGGGCCGCCTCGAACACGTCACGGGGTAGCGAGGATATGTAGTTGTGCAGCAGGTAGATGGCGAGCGGCAACCCGAAGCCGGTGTGGGCCAGCCATACAGCGATTGGCTTGTTGTTCAGGTCGAGGTCGGGGAAGACGGTGAAGGTGGTACCCACGAGGGTGAGGTGGGCGCCGCCGGAGTAGAGCTGCTGGAGGGGCACGAGGGCCATCTGGATGGGCACCGCCATCATGGCCAGCACCCCGAGGAACAGCCAGTGGCGGCCCCGGAAGTCCATCCAGGCGAAGGCGTAGGCGGCGGCGGCGGCGATGGCGATGGGAACAAGCGTGCCGGGAATGGCGATTGCGAAGGAGTTGATCAGCGCCTTCCAGAACGGCAGCGACCCTCCGGGCGGGTCGAACAGGGCCAAGCGGTAGTTCTCCACGGTGAGAGACGGGTGGGTGAACGTGGACCACCAACCCGACCGGAACTGGGCGGACTCGGGCCGGAACGAGTTGACCAACAGGCCGAAGGTGGGGACCGTCCAGAGCACCACCAGGCCCCACAACATGGCGGTGGGCACCGACGACAGGAGGCGGTGGGTGTGGGCGCCGACGGGCTCGAGGGCAGCCCTGGCCCCACCCGCCTCACCCGCATCGGGCACGCCGACGGGCGGCGGCGGGGCCTGGATGCTCATACTCCCGCCTCCCGGCGGGCGCGGCGGACGTTGTACCACATGATCGGGAGCACCAGCAGGAGGATCATGACGGCGAAGGTGGACGACGCCGCGAAATTGCCGTTGCGGAGGTTGTCGTACATGCGGTTGGCCAGCACGTCGGTGTCGGCCGCGCCACCTGTGGTGGCCTTCACGAGGTCGAAGATCTTCAGCACGGTGATGGAGAGGGTGGTGACCACCACCGCGAGGGTGGTGGTTATCTGCGGCAGGGTGACCCGCCAGAACACCTGGATCTCGCTGGCGCCGTCGACACGGGCGGCTTCGAGGAGCTCGACGGCGACCCCCTTGATGGCCGCCGAGATGACGACCATGGCGAACCCGGCCTGGATCCAGATCATGATCAGCATGATGAAGAAGTTGTTCCAGGGGGCGATGGTGCCGCTTCCCGACGTGCCCCGCAGGAAGTCGATCGGATCGCCGGGCCAGAGCACGTTGAGCAGGCCCTCGGCCTGGCCCGCGCCGGGCGTGTCGTAGACGTACTTCCAGATCACCGCCGCGCCAACCAGCGAGATCGCCATCGGCATGAAGATCAGCGTCTTGGCCGCCGTCTCGCTGCGGGAGCGGTCGGCCAGCACGGCGAGGGCCAGCCCGAACAGCGTGGCGAACCCGGCCACCGCCGCCACCCACCACAGGTTGTTCCAGATGACGCCCCGCAGGGTCGAGAAGACGGCGAGGAGGACGGCGATGAGGGCGATGGCGATGGCGCTGGAGGCCAGTGGGTGCGACAGGTCGAGGCCACCACCGCCACCCATGCCGCGGCGGGCACTGCCCCGGGCTACCAACACGGCGATCACCACGAGGACGACGGCGGCGATGAACAGGCGGCTGGTGAAGATGTCGCCGACGCGCTCGAAGCTCACCACCGTCTTGTTGGTGAGGGCGTCCCGCCAGTTGGCGAGGGTGAAGCCCTCCTCCCCGCGCCGCCCACCCCTGAAACTGAGGATGACCGTCCGCACGGCCGGCACGATCAGCATTGCCAGGAGGAACAGGAACGCCGGGCCTGCGAACACCCACGGGCGGAGGCGGTCGTCCCAGCGCTGCGAACCCTTGTCGAGCGCCAGGTTCAGCGCCGTGAACAGCCCGGCCACCACTGCCAGCGCGACAGTGACGCTCACCACGGTGGATACCAGTGTGCCCAACCGATCACCCCCTCCAGTTCGCGCCGCCGAACCAGTGGGCCGGCGCCCCGGGGTGCCGGCCCGCTTCGGCTACTTGGGCCAGGACGCCTCCACGTTGTCGAGGAAGGTGTTGAGGTCGGAGGAGCCGAGCACCCAGTTGGTGCCCTCCTTCCAGAACGAGCCCGCTCCCACGGAGCTGGGCATGAGGTCGGACCCGTCGAAGCGGAGCGGGTCGGCGGTGATCAGGATGTTGGCCAGCGACCGGTCCAGCTCGTCGGCATAAAGGGAGGTGTCGTGCTTCTTGTTGGGCGACAGAAACCCGCCCTTGCCGGCCTTCACCCTGGCGTTGGCGTACTCCGGGCTGGCCAGGAACTCGATGGCGTCGAGGGTGGCCTTGTTGTCGTTGAAGGCCACGACGTAGGTGCCGCCGCTGAGGGTGACCTTGCCGAAGTCGTCGCTGACCGTGGGCAGGTAGAAGATGTTGACGTCACCGTCGGCACCGAACTTCACGTTGGCGTTCTGGTCCTTGAACTGGGCGCCGTAGAAGTTGGCCTGGCGGTGCATGCCGCACTTCCCCTCCGTCACCGGCAGGCCGGCCTGGGCGAATCCGGTGGAGGCGATGGACTGGCGGCCGTTGAGCACGTTGCCGTTGGTGAACCAGATGTCCTGGACCATCTGGGCCACCTTCTTGACCTTGGGGTCGTTGAAGGGGATCTCGTGGGCCACCCATTGGTCGTAGACAGCGGGGCCGTTGACCCGGAGCATGAGGTCCTCCATCCAGTCGGTGAGGGGCCAGCCGGTGGCCTCACCCGACTCGATGCCGATGCACCACGGCGTGATGCCGTCGGCCTTCATCTTGTTCTGGAGGGCGATCAGGGCGTCCCAGGTTTCCGGGACCGTGTAGCCATTCTTCTTGAAGACCTTGGGCGAGTACCACACGAGGCTCTTCACGTCGCCCTTGTTGGGAACGCCGAGCACCTTGCCCTTCACGGTGGCCAGCTTCCAGAGGTACTCGTCGAACTGGTCCCGGTGGGCGTCGAGGACGCTCTGTGGCACCGGGGTGATCTTCTCGGCCAGGTCTCTCAGGAGACCGGGCTGGGGGAGGACGGCGATGTCGGGGAGGTCGCCGCCCTCGAGCGCCACGCGGATCTGGGTCTCGAAGTCGCGCGAGCCGGAGTAGTTGATCTTGATCCCGGTCTTGTCGGTGAACGGTGCGAAGGACTCGGTGAATCCGTCGGCCTCCGAACCGGTCTCCGGGCCGGAGATGTTGAGCGTTTTCTTGGCCGCCCCACCACCACCTCCTCCGGCGCTTTTGTCACCATCACCAGCGCCTCCACCACCGCAGGCAGCCAGCACGAGGGAGAACATCGCCACGGCGGCCACGGTGCGCCGCAATCCGCGTGGGGAACTGGGGCTTGTCATTGTGCTCCTCCATGATCTCGGGAGCGGATGGGCATCTTGTCGGTCCCTGTACCTATATATCAGGCGCGGACCATGGACGCTCGACCGGCGCCGGCAATCCCGCGATCGAGCTCCGCCGGAGCGAGTACACGCTGGTGCAGGACGACACCGGCCGCTCGGCGCTGGTGTTCTTCACCACGGGTTCGTCGAGAACCGCGAGCGAGTGGCAGTCGTACTCAGCGGATGCGCGCGAGAGGGCGTCCTGGCGCCATTCAGCCCCCCGTGCACCTGCCATGACGGGCCGCTTCTCGGGCTCTACGAGGGTTCCGCTCTGCGACGCCCCCGCACGTTCGGGGAGCTGGCCACCCGGATGAGCTCCCACCCGCTCCCCCCGTCTCGGAGTTCCGCCGTTCGCTCAGGCGGGCAGCTCGTCGGGGTACACGACGTCGATTTCGCTGATCGCCTTGGTGAAGTCTGCGCGGTTGTTCGTCAAGAGACGATCGGCGCCAGCGGCGACAGCCGTCGCGAGATGAACCGCGTCAGAGGCACGAAGCTTGTAGGTGGCGCCGAGCGCCGTTGCCAGTTCGGCGGTGGCCTCGTCGGTCGGGCGGAGGTCGAGTCGGCTCAACAGGCTGCCGAGCTCATCGAGTTCGTCGGCCCTGTTCTCGCGCAGCGGTTTGGTCAGCAGTTCCGGGATCAGCAACACCGAGCCGATACCGGCGACCACGCCGGACGACGTGACCGGCTCAGGTGGGAAGAGCGCTCGCACTCGGCGTCCCAGTGGGTGATCGGGCACGGCGGCGTAGATCAGGACGCCTGCATCGAAGGCGTCCACCCCTGCAATCCCGGCTAGGTGGTGGAGCGGTTCGAGCGGGCTGTTCGCACGTCGGCCAAGAGCGCCTCTGCGCGTTCGTCGCTCAGCGTCGGCCTCGCTTCGAGTCGTCGATCCCGGCTACGGGCAACGACATCCCGGAGGCGCTCGACGGCGGCAAGAGCCTCATCGGCGCGGCGCGCTCGGAGCGTGTCCGGCCGCACGACCACCGCGACCGGGCGGCCGTGACGCGTGAGAGTTTACCTCCTCGCCGGCGAGCACCCGGTCGAGGATCGCGGGAAGGGCGGCCCGGGCCTCGCTCACCGTCATCGTCGTCGCCATGATCCGCTGTACACCGATGTACACCTCGTACAGATGAGGTCTCGCGAGAGCGCCCGGATCTCCTGTCTTGTAGGGTAATAGGGTCATTTGACCGATTCGAGGGGGCGCCGGCAGCCGTCACACTGTGGCCCGAACAACGTCGAGACCTGGAGCGGACGAGTTGAAATCGGGATCCGTGAGCGATGTTGCGCTGACCGTCCGGCAGGCGGCGGAGTTCGTCGGCGTATCGCGCGACCTGATCTACGAGGCGATCGGTCGCGGCGATCTGGTGGATGTGGCCGGCGAGGTGAAGCGCGTGCGGCTGGCGGACGTCGAGGCGTGGCTCGACACCCACCGTCGGGGCCCAGCGACCCGGACGGGGCCCGACTGCTGACGGGCGCTTCGCAGGCGGCTGTCGAACTGCCCGGTGGAGGCGGTGCGGGGCTGACCGACCGGTGGGCGCTCTTGTCGACGAAGCGGACCGCTGGCAGGCCGGCCAACAGCGGCAGCCCTGTTGCAGGCGCTCAGGTCGACTGATAGAGACGCGACATCGCGGCATGTCTCGTCGGCCCGCGGCAGGACCGGCAACTGCTTCTACCCGAGCGATGTCAAGGCGGGCCGGTGCTTGGAGGGCCCGGTGCTTGGAGGGCCCGGTGCTTGGAGGGCCCGGTGCTTGGAGGGCATGGGCGACCCCGCCGCCTGAGGCGGGCCGTGCGGCCGCCGCCGCGTTCAGTCCCGGAGCTGCACCCGCAACTTCCCCAGCCCGGACCCGAGGACCTCGCGGAGCTGGGCGCGTGACATCCCGGTCTCGGTGTGCAGCTGCTTCATCGTGCAGGGGAGACGGCCGCCGAGGCCGTAATGGCTGGCGATCACCTGCCGTTCCATCTCGTCGAGCCCGTCCAGCAGGTGAAGGGACCCGGCGTTCAGGGACAGCAGGTCGTCATCGACCTCTCCCTGCGGGTCGGCCACCTCGTGAGCGGTGTCGGGATAGGGCCATCCACCTTCTGCCGGCCAGAGGAACGTCCGCATGTTCCTGTTGTCGCGCCGCTACCCGGCAGAGTCAACCCTGTTCCGCCAGCCATCCGGTCACGACCTCGGCCTCCAGGGCGGCGTGGGAGATCAGGCCGGAGACGATGGCCTTCTCGACCTTGCCGCCCACCAGCGCGAAGCGCACCTTCACCTCCCCGTCGGTGGTGCGGACGGTGGCGTCGGGATCGTCGCCGGCCGGCGTGAGATGCGTCGAGTACGAGCTGGTGAGACGGCCGGCGTGGTGGTCCGGGATGATGCGGTGCTCGCCGCAGTGCACGACCAAGTCGTAGGTGGTCTCCTCCACCCAGGTGAGCCGTTCCGGGTCGATCACGGCGGTGACGGCGGGGGCCAGGTCGCCGGCGAAGCGGTACCGCACCCGTTGGTGGACGAGGTGCCCGTCGACCTCGGTGCTGAGCAACTCGGGCGCGCCGAGCTTGGGGAGCCCGGCCAAGCGCAGGAGGAACCCGGGGTCGAGCAGGGCCGCCTCGACGGCGGCCGGCGGCGCATCGAAGCGCTGCTCGACCCGGAACCGCACGGACCGAAGTTAGGCCCCCGTGGAGGCGATGAGGGCCAGCAGGGTATCGGCGTAACGCTGGGCCTTCACCGGCCCGAGGCCGGGCAGGGCCAGGAGTTCGTCGAGGGTGGTGGGGCGGGCCTCGGCCACGGCCGCCAGGGTGGCGTCGTGGAAGATGAGGTATGCGGGCACCCCCGACGCCTGGGCGGCCGCGGAGCGCCAGGCGGTGAGCGCCTCCCACACCTCGGGTTCGGCGTTGCGGCCGGGGCCGGTGGGGGAGCCGCCGTTGCGGGCGCCGGCCGCATGGGCGCCGGCCCGCCGGGCGCCGACCGGCAGCGACCGCAGCTTGGCCCGCTCGGCGGCGATGCGTTCCCGCCACTCACCGGGGGCCACGCCGGCCGACATGACCGCCACCGCCTCCTGGATGGGCTCCAGCAGCGGCGAAGGCGAACGGGCCACCGACCGGGAGCCGAAAGTGCGCCGCTCGGCCCACGTGCAGTGGACCTCGTCGACGGCCCGGGTGAGGGCGACGTGCAGCAGGCGGCGCTCCTCGGCCTCGGCCGCCGGAGTTGTGGCATGGCCGATGGGCACGAGGCCCTTCTCCAGGCCCGTGACGAACACCACCGGCCATTCGAGACCTTTGGCCCGGTGGAACGTGGTGAGCTCGACGGCGTCGCGCCCGGCGGCCAGATCGCCCTGGTCGCCGGCGCCCAGCCACGCCACGAACCCTTCGACGGAGGCGGTGGCGTCGACCGCTGCATAGTCGTGGCCCAGCCGCACGAGGGCGTCGACGTTGTCGCGCCGCTCCTCGGCCCCGCCCTCGCCGCTGTCGTCCTCGAGGTCGCCGAGGCGGGACAGGAAGGGCACCGACGGGGGCAGCCGGCGCAGCTGGTCGAGGGCACCGCGCACCTCGGGCTGGCGCAGGAGGGCCCCGCCACCGCCCACCCGGCACGGGATGCCGGCGGCCCGGAACTGCTCCTCGAGCAGCACCAGTTGGGCGTTGGTGCGGGCCAGCACCGCCATGGACGACCACGCCACCCCCGGGGCGTGGGCCCGCCGCAGGGCGCGGGCCACGCCGAACGCCTCGTCGACGTCGGTGTCGAACTGGCGGACGACGGGCGCCGCACCCTCCGGACGCATAGCCGCCACGTCGTGGCCGCCGCCACCCGGCAGCACCGTGCGGCCGAGGGCCACGACCTGGGGCGTGGACCGGTAGTTGCGGTCGAGCCGCACGGTCTCGGCGGCGGGGAAGTGGCGGGCGAAGTCGGTGAGCAGGGTGGGGTCGGCGCCGTTCCAGGAGTAGATGGCCTGGTTGGGGTCGCCCACCACGCACAGGTCGGTGCGGTCGCCCAGCCAGCCCTGCAGTAGGCGGAACTGCACCGGGTTGACGTCCTGGAACTCGTCGACGAACAGGTGGCGGAACCGCCAGCGCTGGGCCGCCGCGAACTCGGCGTCGTCGTGCAGGGCGACGGCGCACAGCAGGAGCAGGTCGTCGAAGTCGACCAGGCCCTTGCGGCGCTTCTCGTTCTCGTAGCGGTCGTAGAGGGCGGCCATGGTGGCGGGCGGCACCGGTGGGCGCCGGCCGGCCACCTCGACCTCGGCCACGTAGTCGGCGGGGCGGACGAGGCGGGCCTTTGCCCACTCGATCTCTGCCGCCAGGTCGGCCGGTTGGATGGCGGCGGACGCCTTCACGCCCGCCCGGGCCCGGGGGACCAGCGGCGCCAGCAGCCGGGTCTTGCGCTCGAGCAGCACCGGCGCCCGTTCGCCCCGGTCGGCCCAGCGCCGGCGGAGCTGGGCATAGGCCACGGCGTGGAACGTGCCGGCCGCCACCGGCTCGCGCACGCCGAGGGAACCGAGCCGGCTGCGCAGCTCGCCGGCCGCCTTGCGGGTGAAGGTGAGGGCGAGCACCCGGGCGCCGTCGGCCGAGCCGGTGGCCACCCGGTGGGCGATGCGGCGGGTTAGGACGCGCGTCTTGCCCGACCCGGCCGGCGCCAGGATGCACAGGGGCTGGGCGTCGGACACCACAGCCTGGTGCTGGGCGGGGTCGAGCCCTTCGAGCAGGTCCACCCTGGCGAAGCTACCGAGGGGGTGTGACACAGCGGTGGATGGTCGGCGCCGGTCGGCGCCCGCCGCCCGATCCGGACGGCACCGGGACCCGGGTTCCGGGCCCCTACGCCGACGTGAACGGCGGCGCAGGCTTTGGCCGGCGGTCCGAGCAACGTGTGCCCGGACGCGGAACGACCCCGAGTAGCCGCTCAGCTTGCGCTTCGCTGCTCCTCGGGGCCACTCCATCGGACCACAGCTTCCGTGCTCCGGCCTGCCTTGCGGCGCACCAGCTCACATTTGGCTGTGATCTTCCCTCCGGCCGTGCGCTCCCCTGTGTGCCGTGGGGGCGGGCCTGGGGCCCTCCGTCCTCAGCGCACCGGTTTGCGTCGTGCTGGAGTGAAGGCAGTGTGCACCCGCGACAGGCGGGCGTCAAGGGGCAAAAGGCAAATCCCCAGGAGCTCCCCTGAACTTCGTGTGTCATCCCCAGCCGGCCCCCATGACATCCCCAGCAAGGGCGGTCCGGTAGGTTCCATCGTCGTGCTCAAAGCCTTTGCCGACGGTCGGTTGTTCGGCGTGGCGTCGGGCACCGGGCGGCCGTCCGTCCTTGCCTTGCACGGGTGGGGCCGCAGCTCCGGGGACTTCACGGCCACGCTGAGCGGGCTCGACGCGGTCGCCCTCGACCTGCCCGGCTTCGGCGCCACTCCGCCGCCGTCCGAGGCATGGGGAGCAGCCGGGTACGCGAACGCGGTGGCCGACGTCCTCCACGAGCTCGACACGCCGGTGGTCGTCGTCGGCCACTCCTTCGGCGGCCGGATCGCCGTCCACCTGGCCGCCTCGCACCCCGACGCGGTGGCAGGCCTGGTCCTCACCGGCGTCCCGCTGGTGCGCCGGCCCGGAGCGGTGCCCAGGCGGCCGGCGCCCGCCTACCGGCTGGGCAGGGCCCTGCACCGGCGCGGGGTGCTCCCGGAGTCCCGGATGGACGCGCTGCGCCGCCGTTACGGCTCCCCCGACTACCTGGCCGCCACCGGGGTGATGCGCGGCGTGCACGTCACCGTCGTCAACGAGACGTACGAGGACCAGATGGCCACCATCGCCTGCCCGGTCGAGCTGGTGTGGGGCGACGACGACACCGAGGTGCCGGTCGCGGTCGCAGAGGTGGCCGTCGCCAGGCTGGCCCGCGCCACCCTCACCGTGGTCCCCGGTGCCGGCCACCTCACCCCCCTCACCGCGCCCGGCGCCCTGCGTGATGCCGTGGCCCGGGCGCGCCTCGCCGGCGGGAGCGCCGGATGAAGCGGCCGGTGCCGGCCCGAGCCGACGCCCCGCCGGCCCCAGCCGGCGGCCGGCGGCCGGCGGCCCCGGCCGACGCCGTACCGGCGCCCGCCTGCCGCAGGAGCAGCCGGTGAGGACTGTCGCCGTCGTCGCCGGGGTGGTGGCGTCGGGCCTGGCCGGTGTGCGCTGGCTGCGCGTGGCCCAGCGCGAGCACTACCTGCCCGGCTCGGTGTCGCGCTTCGCGGCGCGGTGGTGGCTGCTCGGGGTCAACAAGATCCTCGCCGCGGCTGTGGGCGTCGGCCTGCTCTCGTCGACCCGGTCGTCGCTGGCCGCCGGCGTCGCCTGCGGCGCTATGGCCGTCGGGCCCTTCGGGCTGTCGCTGCGGGGTCGCACGGCCCGCCTGGCGTGGACCCGGCGCCTGCGGACGCTGGCCGCCGTGTGGGCTGTGCTCACCGTCGCCGCCGTCGCTGCCGGCGTCCTGGTGGGCACCGGCCCCACCGTCGCGCTGGCCGTCGCCGCCTTCACGCCGGTGCTGGTCGACGCCGCACTCGCCGTCACGTCCCCCCTCGAGCGCCGGCTGGCCGGGCCCTACGTGCAGCGCGCCACGAAGCGGCTCGGCCAGGTCCGCCCCACAGTGGTGGCCATCACCGGCTCGTACG
Source organism: Actinomycetes bacterium (assembly GCA_023264975.1). Classification (GTDB taxonomy): domain Bacteria; phylum Actinomycetota; class Acidimicrobiia; order Acidimicrobiales; genus JAHFUS01. The sequence goes on from JAHFUS010000016.1 coordinate 14,079, forward strand.
GCAAGACCACCACCAAGGGCTACGTCGCCCACCTCCTGTCGGCCACCCGGTCCGTGGTGGCCACGCCGGCCAGCTTCAACAACCGGGCCGGCCTGGCCCGGGCGGTGAACGAGAACCTCACGCCGGGCACCGAGGTCTTCGTGGCCGAGATGGGCACCTACGGCCCGGGCGAGATCGCCGACCTGTGCTCCTGGTGCCCTCCGGAGGTGGCCGTCATCACCGCCATCGGCCCCGTCCACCTCGAGCGCATGCGCACCGAGGAGACCATCGCCACGGCGAAGGCCGAGATTCTCGACCGGGCGCGGGTGGCCGTGCTCAACGTCGACCACCCGCTGCTGGCCGCACTGGCCGACCGGCGTGAGGCAGCAGGGCAGAAGGTGCTGCGGTGCTCGGGAGTTGCCGGCACCCGGGCCGACGTGACGGTCATTCACGGGGAGGTGTTCGTGCACGGCCGGGTGGTCGGGCGGATCGGGGGCGAGGACGCGCAGGCCACGAACGTGGCGTGCGCGGTGGCGGTGGCCGTCGAGCTCGGCGTGCCGGGATCGGTGATCGCCGACGGGCTCACCACCCTGCCCGCCGCCCGCAACAGGCTCAGCGTGTCCACCGGAGCCAGCGGAGCCACCGTGATCGATGACACCTACAACGCCAACCCGGCCGGCGCCGCCAGCGCCCTGGCGACGCTGACCCGGCACAGTTCGCCCGAGCGGCTGCGGGTGGTGGTGACGCCGGGGATGGTGGAGCTGGGCCCGTTGCAGCACGCCGAGAACGCCCGCTTCGCCGAGGCGGCCGCCGCCGTGGCCTCCCACCTGGTGGTGGTGGGCCACACCAACCGGCGGGCCCTGCTCGAAGGCGCCGCCGCCGGGCCCGCCCAGGTGGTGCCCGTCGAGACGAGAGACCAGGCTGTGGCGTGGGTACGTGAGCATGTCGGGGAAGGCGACGCCGTCCTTTACGAGAACGACCTGCCCGACCACTACGCCTGACCGACCACCCGACCCCGCCAGGAGCCGAACATGCCCAAGCCCGCCGTCCTCTTCGGAGGGCCGTCCCCCGAGCACGACGTGAGCATCCTCACCGGCCTCCAGGCGGCCAGGGCCCTCGGCGACGTCACCGGCGTCTACTGGTCCAAGGACGGCGCATTCTGGGAGGTTGACGCGAATTTGGAGGCGGAGGCGTTCGCCGAGGGCGTCCCCCGCAGGGCGGGCCGGCTGCGGCTGGCCGCGGGGGAAGGCCTGCTCGGCAGGCGGGACAAGCCGATCGACCTGTCGGCGATGGTGAACTGCTGCCACGGCGGCCCGGGCGAGGACGGCAGCGTGCAAGGCGCCCTCGACCTTGCGGGCATCGCCTATACCGGCCCGTCGTCGGCCGGCGCTGCACTCGGCATGGACAAGCTGGCGTTCGCCAACCTGGTCGCCGGCGCCGGCCTGCCGTCGCTCCCGCGCATCGCCCTGTCACCTGGTGTCGAGATCCCGTGGGACGGGCCGTCCATCGTCAAGCCCCGCTACGGCGGCTCGTCGATCGGTATCGAGGTGGTGGCTGACGCGGCAACCGCCGCCGCCCTGCTCACCCGCAGCCCGCACCTGCGGGCAGGCGCGGTGGTGGAGCCCTACCGGAAGGACGCCTTCGACCTCAACGTGGCGGTGCGTTCCTGGCCCCACCTGGAGCTGTCCGCCATCGAGCGCCCAGTGCGCAAGGAGGGCGGCAGCATCCTCGGCTACAAGGACAAGTACCTGGGTGGCGAGGGCATGGCCAGCGCCCCCCGGGAGCTGCCGGCCCACCTGCCCGACGCGGTGGCGGAGCGCCTGCGGGAGATGGCCACCACGGTGGCCGGCCTGGCCGCAGTGCGGGGCATCGCCCGCATCGACTTCCTGGCCGCCGGCGACGGGTTCGACGAGCTGTACGTCAACGAGATCAACACCATCCCCGGATCGCTGGCCCGGTACCTGTGGGTCGAGCCGGCCGTCCCTTTCCGTCGCCTGCTCGACGACATGCTCGACGAGGCCGTCCGCCGCCCTTCGTTCTCGTGGAGCACCCAGGGCGCCGACGGCACCGCCCTGCGGGCGGCCGGCAGCATCGCCTCCAAGCTCTCGTGACCGGCCCGGGAGGACGGTCCCTGGGCTACTCACCGGTGCGCCATCACGAAGGGATGGCGCACCGGTGACGGAGGTCGACCCGGAGCGATTCCGCCAACTGGTGGCCGACGCCCTCGACGAGCTCCCGCCGGCGCTCGGCGACCTGATGGACAACGTCGCCGTGGTCGTGAACGACACTTCCCCTCCCGGCAGCCTGCTCGGTCTGTACGAAGGGGTCCCGCTCACCGAGCGGGCCGAGTACGGCGGCATGGCCATGCCCGACCGCATCACCGTCTTCCGCCGCGCCATCTGCCGGATGTGCGCCGGCGAGGAGGAGGTCGTGGCCCAGGTGCGCATCACCGTCGTCCACGAGGTCGCCCACCACTTCGGCATCTCCGACGAGCGTCTCGACGAGCTGGGCTGGGCGTAGGAACTCGCCGCTCCCGAGTAAATAGGGTGTCAAAATGACACCCTATTTACTCGAAAGGCGGGGCGGGAAGTACGTTTGCCGTCGCCACGATCAAGGAGGAAAGACCGCGTGCGCTGGACGATGCCGCCCGACAAGGTTCCCGAGGCGTGGTTCAACGTGGTGCCGAGCCTGGTCCCGCCGCTCGACCCGCCACTGCACCCCGGCACACGCCTGCCAGTGGGCCCCGACGACCTGGCGCCGCTGTTCCCGATGGAGCTGATCGGCCAGGAGGTCAGCTCCGAGCCGTGGATCGACGTCCCCGGCGAGGTGCTCGACGTCCTGCGGCTGTGGCGGCCCACGCCCCTTGTGCGCGCCACCCGCCTGGAGCAGGCGCTCGGCACCCCGGCCCGGATCTACTACAAGGACGAGTCGGTCTCGCCGGCCGGGTCGCACAAGCCGAACACGGCCGTGCCCCAGGCCTTCTACAACAAGGCCGAGGGTATCGACCGGCTCGCCACCGAGACCGGCGCCGGCCAGTGGGGGAGCGCCCTGGCGTTCGCCGCGGCCCTGTTCGCCATGGAGTGCAAGGTGTACATGGTGCGGGCGTCGTACGACCAGAAGCCCTACCGCCGCATGATGATTGAGACCTGGGGCGGCCAGGTCGTCCCGTCGCCGGTCGCCGATCCCTCGCAGCCGGGCTCCCTCGGCAGCGCCATCAGCGACGCGGTGGCCGACGCAGCCTCCCGCCAGGGCACCCATTACGCCCTGGGGTCGGTGCTGAACCACGTCCTTTTGCACCAGACCGTGATCGGCCTCGAGGCCAAGGAGCAGCTGGCGCTGGCCGGGGAGGACCTGCCCGACGTCGTCATCGGCTGCTGCGGCGGCGGGTCGAACCTGGGCGGGCTGACGCTGCCCTTCGTGGCGGATGCCGGCGTGCGCCTGGTGGCGGTCGAGCCGTCGTCGTGCCCCACCCTCACGGCCGGCCGCTTCGACTACGACTTCGGCGACACCGTCGGCCTCACGCCGCTGCTGCCCATGTACACACTCGGCCACGAGTTCGTTCCGCCATCCATCCACGCCGGCGGTCTGCGCTACCACGGCGACGCGCCGATCATCTCCAACCTCGTGAAGTCGGGCCGCATGGAGGCGGTGGCCTACCCGCAGGCGAAGGTGTTCGAGGCGGCCGTGCACTTCGCCCGCACCCAGGGCACCATCCCGGCGCCGGAGACGAGCCACGCCATACGGGCCGTGGTCGACGAGGCGCTGGCGGCAAAGGAGGAGGGCGCCGAGCGGGTCATCCTGTTCGGCTACTCGGGTCATGGCCTTCTCGACCTGTCGGCCTACGACGACTATCGCAACGACCGGCTGGACGGCTAGGGCGTGGCCCATTTTGCGCTGAGTGCCGTCGGCGCCGACCGGCCCGGCATCGTGGCCGCTGTCACCGGTGCGCTGGTGGAGCACGGCTGCAACCTGGAGGACACCTCGATGTCGATCCTCCGGGGCCAGTTCGCCATGATGTTGATCGTCGCCGGCCCCGACGGGCTCGACGCAGCCACCCTCGAACAGGCAATGGCGGGGCCGGCGGCCGAACTCGACCTGGTGGTAGCCGTCCGGGCGGTGGCGGAGGAGGTGCCCGTGGCGGCGGAGGGTGAGGCCTGGGCGGTGGCCGTCTACGGCGCCGACCGCCCCGGCATAGTCCACCGGTTCACGGCCCTGCTGGCCGCCGAGGGCGTCAACGTGATCGACCTCACCACCCGCGTGATCGGCGAGCCGGCCCGGCCTGTCTACGCCATGATCCTCGAGGTGAGCCTCCCGCCCGACCTCGACGGCGCCGCCCTGTCGGGCCGACTGGCGGCATTGGCCACCGAGCTCGGCGTCGAGTGCAGCACGCACCCGTCTGAGGCCGACATCCTGTGACAGCGGCTCGCGCAGACGCCCCACGATCCTGCTGATGGCGGTGCGGCCGGTGCTGCGCGTGCCCGAGCGGGTCCTTTCGGAGCGGGCCCGACCGGTGGGGGAGATCGACGACTCGGCGCGGGCGCTGGCCGTCGACCTGGTGGACACCATGCGGGCATCGCCCGCGTGCGTCGGCCTGGCTGCGCCCCAGATCGGAGTCGGCCTGCGGGCCTTCGCCATCGACGTCACCGGGCATCGCAAGGCCCGTTCGTGCCACGGCGAGGTGGTGCTGTTCGACCCGGAGATCCTGGTGTGCTCGGACCCCGTCCACGGGCGGGAGGGGTGCATGAGCGTGCCGGACCTCACCGGGGACGTGGCCCGCTGGACCGAGGTGGTGGTCCGGGGGCTCACGCCTGACGGTGAGGAGCGGGTGCTTCAGACCGACGCCTTCGAGGCGAGGGCGGTGCAGCACGAGCTCGACCACCTGGACGGCTTGTTGTTCCTCGACCGGGTGAGCTCGGCCGCCGCCGTGTTCCGCCGCAGGATGTACCGCTGATCGCGGTATCCGGTCCTCTACGCTGACTCAGTGCCTTTCCCCCGAAAGCTGTTGAACGAGGGCGAGGACGTGGTCCTCGACCTGCATCCGCACTGGCGGTATTTCGCCGGGCCGGTGGCCGCCGTCGTGGCGGCCTGCGTGGCCGCCATCGCCCTGCGGAACCAGGACGACGGCGTCGGCCGTTTCTTCTTCATGGCCGCCCTCGTACTCGTCCTGGCCGCGCTCGTGTGGATGGGTATCACCTACGCCAAGTGGAGCACCACCAACGTGGTGGTCACCACGGACCGGCTGATCCACCGGGAGGGCGTCCTCGGCAAGCGGGGAAAGGAGATCCCCCTCGAGCGGGTGAACGACATCAGCGTCCACCAGACCTTCTTCGAGCGGCTCATCGGGGCGGGCGACGTCACCGTCGAGTCCGGCGGCGAGCGGGGCCAGCAGCGGTTCGTCGACATCGGCAAGCCGTTCATCGTCCAGAACGTGATCTACGTGGAGATGGAGCGGGCCAAGGCCCGTGACGCCGGCCGGACGGGCGGCGGTGGCCAACGCGAACTGTCGATTCCCGAGCAGCTCGAGAAGCTCGACGACCTGCGCCAGCGGGGGATCATCTCCCAGGCCGAGTTCGACGCCAAGAAGACCCAGCTGCTCGAACGGATGTAGTCCTTCGGGCGCAGGCGCCGCGGGATCTCAGGGAGCTCGGCGTCGAGCCCGGCCGGCGTCCGCTTCCGCGGTCGGGGCGGCGGTGATCCCGAGGGTCCTTGTTCGAACGCCTGTTCGCAATTACACTGACGGAACTTCGACGATGTCAGTGTCACACCCTTTCCGTAGGGTGACCTTCGACCAGAACGGACGACCAGGATGAGGGGAGCACCGATGGAGCGGGACACCGCACTCGACGTGGCACTGGGGCAGATCGACAAGCAGTTCGGGAAGGGCTCGGTCATGCGGATGGGCGACCGTCCGAACATGGCCATCAAGGCCATCCCCACGGGGGCCATGGCCCTCGACCTCGCCCTCGGGGTGGGCGGCCTGCCCCGCGGGCGCATCGTGGAGATCTACGGCCCCGAGTCGTCGGGCAAGTCCACCCTCGCCATGCACGTGGTCGCCGAGGCCCAGCGCAACGGCGGCATCTGCGCCTACATCGACGCCGAGCACGCCATGGACCCGGTGTACGCCAACGCCATCGGCGTCAACATCGACGACCTGCTCATCTCCCAGCCCGACACGGGGGAGCAGGCCCTCGAGATCTCCGACATGCTCATCCGCTCCGGCGCCCTCGACGTGCTGGTGATCGACTCGGTCGCCGCCCTCACGCCCCGGGCCGAGATCGAGGGCGAGATGGGCGACACCCACGTCGGCCTCCAGGCCCGCCTCATGTCGCAGGCCCTGCGCAAGCTCACCGGCACGCTGAGCCGCTCCGACACCATCGCCATCTTCATCAACCAGCTGCGGGAAAAAATTGGTGTGATTTATGGCTCGCCTGAGGTGACCCCCGGCGGTCGGGCGCTGAAGTTCTACAGCTCGGTCCGGCTCGACATCCGCCGCATCGAGTCCATCAAGGACGGCGGCGAGGTCGTCGGCAGCCGTACCCGGGTGAAGGTCGTGAAGAACAAGTGTGTCGCCGCCGGCACCACCGTGTTCGATCCCACCACCGGCCGCACCCACCGCATCGAGGACATCGTCGACAAGGGCGAGGGAACCTCGGTGGTGGCGGCCGACAAGCTCGGCCAGCTCCACATGCGCCCGATCGTGGGCCGCATGGACCAGGGTGAGCACGAGGTCATCGGCCTCCACCTCCGGGACGGCACAGCCCTGTGGGCCACCGCCGATCACAAGATTCTCACCGACCGCGGGTGGCACAAGGCGGGTGAGCTCACCACCGCCGACCGGGTGGCTCGGCCCCGCACCGCAGTCGGCTTCGGCGACCAGCAGCCGGTGCCGCCCGACCACGCCCGCCTGCTCGGCTATCTCATCGGCGACGGCTATGTGGGCGGCAAGACGCCGATCACGTTCGTCAACGTCGAAGGGCCGCTGGTGGACGACGCCAACGCCATCGCCGCCACGCTCGGGTGCGACGCCCATCAACGGGGCATCGAAGCCAGCTTCTCGCACCGCAAGGGCGAGGCCAACGGCCTGCTTGCGTTGGCCAGGTGGGCGGAGATCTGGGGCCACCTGGCCCCCACCAAGCGCATCCCGGCGCCGTTCTTCGCTCCCGACGTGTCGGCGGAGGTCGTCGCCAACCTGCTGTTCGGCCTGTTCGAGACCGACGGATGGGTCAGCCGCGAGCAGACCGGCGGGATTCGGGTCGGGTACTGCACCGCCTCCGAGGAGTTGGCCCGGCAGCTCCACTGGCTGCTGCTCCGGTGGGGCATCGGCAGCTCGGTGCGGGTCTACGACCCGAAGGCCAAGCGGCCGAGCGTCATCAGTGGGCGCCTGGTGCACGGCAAGTTGCCGTGCTGGGAGGTCCGGGTGAGCGGCATCGACAACATCGCCGCCTTCGCCGAAGCCGTGCCCATGTGGGGCCCGAGGGGGCAGAAGCTCACCACCGAGCTGGGCAACCCCGAGCTGCGTAAGCACCGCGGCTCGCAGCTGGGATATGTGCCGGCGGCGCAGTCCGTGCCGGTGCTGGCGTACCTGCGGGGCCTCGGGGTCACGCCGCAGGCAGCCTCCCAGCTGCTCGGTGAGGGCACCGAGCGGGCCGGCGGGTCACTACAGGCCGTTCTCGGGTCGCCGCGCCTGCGGCGTGACCGGCTGCAGCTGCTGGCCGATGCCCTCGACAGCGAGTTCCTCCGGGGCGTGCTGGCCGAGGACCTCTGGTACGACCGCATCGTCGCCATCAGCCCGGCGGAGTGGCGGCCCATCTACGACATCGAGGTCGACGACCTCCACACGTTCGTGGCCAACGACATCGTGGTGTCGAACTGTGCACCGCCTTTCAAGCAGTGCGAGTTCGATATCGGGTTCGGCAAGGGGATCAGCCGCGAGGGCTCGCTCATCGACGTGGGAGCCAGCGTGGGCATCGTGAAGAAGTCGGGCGCCTGGTACACCTACGAGGGCGAGCAGCTGGGTCAGGGGCGGGAGAACGCCAAGCAGTTCCTGATCGAGCATCCCGAGATCATGGTGGAGCTCGACGACCGGATCCGCCGCCAGGTGGGCCTGGTCCCGGGCGCCGAGGCGGCGGCCGATGACGCACTGGGCCAGCCGGGCGACGACGACCCCATCCTCTTGAACGACTGATCGGCCGGGGCGGGCGCTGACGGCGGCGCGCCGGTTCCGTCGGTGGGGGCAGAGGAACGCCGTCCCCGCCCGTCGAACTTGTTCGTGAGGGCCGCCCCGCACCGGGCGGCGACTGGGGGTCCGCGCCATGGACGTTCTCAAGGTGAGCAGCAGGTCCAATCCCAATTCGTGCGCCGGCGCCCTTGCGGGAGTGATCAGCCATGAGGGGATGGCAGAGATGCAGGTCGTCGGCGCGGGCGCGCTCAACCAGGCCGTCAAGGCCATTGCCATCGCCCGCGGGTTCCTGGTGTCGTCCGGCCTCGACCTGGTGTGCGTGCCGATGTTCGCCGACATCGAGATCGACGGGCAGAGCCGGACGGCCATCCGCCTGCTGGTGGAGGACCGGGACCATCGGCACCCGCCTGCCGCAGTGGTGGCTGCCGGCGCTCTGGCGGGGGCCCGGTCCGACCGGCATGCCGGCGAGGGCGATGGGGCCGTTGCGACCCGGCAGGAGCCTGCGCGTGCCGAGCGGGCGGTCCTGCCGACTGGTACCGGGTCCACCGACGCCATTCTCCTGGCCGACGTCCTTCCCTGACGGCGCGGCCTCCTGGTGGCGACCCGACGTTCCTGGCCGGCGCCGGCGCCGGCGCCCGCAGCCTCAGCTGCTGAGCAGGCCGGCGGGGGTCGGGGAGGCCACCGGCGACGGCGGGAGCTGGGGGGCGGTGTTGTTGGCGTCGAGGAATGACTCCATGGCGTCGGCCCGCAGTGGGCGTGTGTACCAGTAGCCCTGGCCCATGTCGGCGCCCATGGCCAGGAGCTCGGCCGCCTGCTCCGGATGTTCGATGCCCTCCGCCACGGTCTGCAGGTTGAAGGTGCGGGCCAACTTCACCACGGCGCGTGCGACAGCCGACTGCTCGGGGCCGTGGGTGACGCCGACCACGAACGACTTGTCGATCTTGAGGATGTCGATAGGCAGGGATCGCAGGTAGCTCAAGGACGAGTAGCCGGTGCCGAAGTCGTCGACGGCGAGCTTCAGTCCCAGCTCTTTGAGTCGACCCAGCTTCGCCACGGTGGCCGTGAAGTCGTTCATGAACAGGCTCTCGGTGATCTCGAGGGTGAGGAGGCTGCCGTCCAGGCCCGAGCCGGCGAGGGCGTGGACGACCTCGTCGTAGAAGTCGGGGTGCTCGATCTGGCGCACCGAGGTGTTGACGCAGATGCGCAGCGGCTTGTCGGCGGGGTACCGGCGGTGCCACCGGCGGGCCTGATGGCATGCCTGCTCGAGGATGTGGCGGCCGAGCTCATTGATGTAGCCGCTGTCCTCGGCCACCGGGATGAAGTCGAGGGGCAGGAGGAGGCCCCGCTCGGGATGTTCCCAACGCACCAGCACCTCGGCCGCCGTCACCTGGCCGGTGGCCAGGTCGACGATGGGCTGGTACGCCAGGTACACCTCGTCGCGGCCGACGGCCCGCCGCAGGTCTGCCTCCAGGTCCAGCCGGCGCATGGCGGCCTGGTGCATCTCGGGCTCGAAGACCCGGAACTGGCCCTTGCCCGCTCTTTTGGCCGTGTACATGGCGGTGTCGGCGTTGCGCAGGAGGGCGTCGGAGTCCTGGCCCACCTCGGACAGGGCGATGCCGATGCTTCCCGTGAGCACGACTTCCCTGCCCTGCACCACGATTGGTGCCAGCAGCACATCGAGGATGCGCCTGGCCAGCACGCCCGTGTCGATCTGCGAGGTGTTCTCCAGGAGCACGGCGAATTCGTCACCGCCGAGACGGGCGGCGGTGTCGCCCGGCCTCATCCAGCGCAGGAGGCGATTGCCGACCTCGGCCAGCACCTCGTCGCCGGCGGCGTGGCCCAGGCTGTCGTTGATCGTCTTGAAACCATCGAGGTCGACGAACAGGACGGCATGCGGACGGGCGGCGGTCCGCCGTAGCCGGGCCAGCGCCTTGTCCACGTGCTCGCGGAACAACGCCCGGTTGGACAGTCCCGTCAGCGGGTCGTAGAGCGCGCGCCGCATCAGGCTCTCCTCGTGTGCCTTGCGGTCGCTCACGTCCCGGATGTTCAGCACCCGTCCCACCACGCCAGGGTCGTCCCCGAGGTCGATGGCGGTGATCTCGGTCGGTACCCAATGGCCGTGGAGGTGTGACAGCCGCACCTCCTCGTACGATCGCACGCCCGCTTCGACCCGCCTGGTGCGCAGCTCGTCCAGCCGGGCCCGGTCCTCGGGGTGCACCAGGGCGGCCAGGCTCCTTCCCGCCATCCAGGCCGCCGGCCGTCCGAGCATGACGTCGGCCGACGGCGACGCATGGACGACGTTGCCGTCCGGGTCGACGGCCATGGTGACGTCCGGGGAGCGCTGCTCCACGGCCAGGGCGCGCCGGTTGCTCTCGACCTCGGCGACGAGGGCCTGCACCGCGTCCACCAGCGCGGTCAGGTCCTGGGGAGCAGCCGGCGTGGCTCTGTGGGCCAGGCCGAGTACGGCCCGGTCACCTGCCACCACGTGGGTGGCCAGCTGCTCCAGGCGGTCGAGGGGGACCACGACGCGTCGACGGACGGTGACCGCCGACGCGACGGCCAGGGTGACGGCCGTGACGGCGGTCTCGACTGCCAGTGGGCCGGCCCAGCGACCGGCGTGCGACGGCGTCCCCCCTGCGATCCAGATGGCCGCCACCACCAGTGCGATGGCGGACAGCACGCCGAGAGCGACGACCGGGACGTAGACCACAGCTCCGGCCTGGCGGGCACCCCGGTGCCGGATGACACCGACGCCGGCGCCACACGCGGCGGAAGTGGCCGAACCGGTCCACAGGCGGGTCTTCACGTCCTCCTTCATCGGTCCGCCCCGTCTGGTTGTGAGGGCGACGTGCCAATCGGTCCTGTGCTCACAGGCCCGTCCAGCCTGCCGATGAAGGTCTGTGAAGTTACTCGCGTCCCCGGGGCGCACGGCACCGGACGCGTTCTCGACGGCGGCGCTGCGCAGCGCATCCACGTCCTACTGGGACGATCCGCTCGCTCTTGGCCCTCTTCGCAAGGTGTACCTGATCTGGCTGGCGGGGGCGTCGTGCGAGGGATGCACGGTGGCGGCCATCGGGGGCACCCATCCACGGGTGGAGCAGCTGCTGAGCGGCTCGATCCCGGGCCTTCCGAGGGTCGAGCTGATCCATCCGCTGCTGTCCGTCGAGTCGGGCTCGGCATGGATCGAGAACCTGTTCATGGCCGAGCGGGGCGAGCTGGACGCGCCCTACATCATCACCTGGGAGGGCTCGGTGATGGACGAGTCCACAGCCGGCTCCGGCTACTGGTACGGCCTCGGCGAGGATCCGCGCACCGGGCGCCAGATCACCAGCCGGGAGTGGCTCGACCGCCTCGCCCCCAAGGCGGCCGCCGTCATCGCCATCGGCACGTGCGCCTCGTGGGGCGGCATCCCGGCGGCCAGCGGCAACGTCACCGGCGCCACAGGCCTGGGTGAGCATCTGGGCGCGGTCTACCGGTCGGCAGCCGGCGTCCCCGTGGTGAAGATCCCGGGGTGCGCTCCGCTCGGCGACAACTACACGGAGACGGCGGCCGCCCTGCTGCTGCACCTGAACGGCCTGGCGCCGCTGCCCGAGCTCGACGATTCGGGCCGGCCGGCGTGGCTGTTCTCCGAGACGGTGCACAGCACGTGCCCCCGGGCTGGCTACTACGACGAAGGCGTGTTCGCCACCGAGGCCGGCGCCGAGACGTGCCTGGTGGAGCTGGGCTGTTGGGGCCCCATCGTCCAGTGCAACATCGCCGAGCGGGGCGTGATCGACGGCAACGGCGGCTGCATGGCGGTGGGCGGCATCTGCATCGGATGCACCATGCCTGGCTTTCCCGACCGCTTCGCGCCGTTCTACGAGCGTCCCGACCTCAGGGCGGAGGCGCGGCTGGAGGAGGTCATCCAGCCGGTGGCCGGGGGCTTCCTGGGCCGGATGCGCATGGTGCGAGGCCGCCACCGCCGGGGCGACGACGCGGCGGCTGCGGCGGCCGGCGGACGTCCGCAGGTGCCGCGCACGGAGGCCGGACCGGCGAAGCGCTTCTACCGGGCCGGCGGGCGCGGCCGGCAAGAGGAGGCCCTGGCCGGCGAGGCGAAGCTCCCGCAGGTCCCATCCCGCCCTCGGTAGCCGGGCACCCGGCCCTTCGGAGGCGGCCCGCCGGCGAGGCGGCGCGAGAATGGGCGTCGAATGGCCCGCACGTACCTGATCCGCACCTTCGGGTGCCAGATGAACGAGCACGACTCCGAGCGCATCGCCGGGCTGCTCGAGTCCGACGGCATGGAGGCCACCGACGACCTCGAGTCGGCCGACGTCGTCGTGCTCAACACGTGCTGCATCCGCGAGAACGCCGACAACAAGCTCTACGGCCACCTCGGCCATCTCAAGTCCCTGAAGGACCGCAACCCGGGCCTGCAGATCGCGGTGGCCGGCTGCCTGGCCCAGAAGGACCGCGAGATGATCCAGCAGCGGGCGCCGCACGCCGACGTGGTGTTCGGCACCCACAACGTGGCCTCCGCCGTCACGCTCCTGGACCGGGCCCGGGCCGAGGGCCCGGTGATGGAGATCCTGGAGGAGTCCGAGGCGTTCCCCTCGGCGCTGCCCGCCCGCCGGGATGTCCCGTGGGCGGCCTGGGTCACCATCCAGATCGGCTGTGACAACGCCTGCGCCTTTTGCATCGTGCCGTCCGTGCGCGGCCGCGAGATCAGCCGGGCGCCCGGCGAGGTCGTGGCCGAGGTCGAGCGCCTGGCCACCGCCGGCACGATCGAGGTCACCCTCCTCGGCCAGAACGTGAACTCCTATGGCCGGGACATCACCAGGCGCGGGCCGCTGTTCTCCTCGCTGCTGCGGTCAGTGGGCGCGGTCGACGGCATCCGCCGCGTGCGCTGGACCAGCCCCCATCCGAAGGACCTGCGCCCGGAGACGATCGACGCCATGGCCGAGGTGCCGGCGGTGTGCGAGCACCTGCACCTCCCGCTGCAGTCGGGCAGCGACCGCATCCTGGCCGCCATGCACCGGGGCTACACGGCTGAGCGTTACCTCCAGAAGCTGGCCTCCGCCCGGGCGTCCGTGCCCGACCTGGCCGTCACCACCGACATCATCGTGGGGTTCCCCGGCGAGACCGACGACGACTTCGCCGCCACCCTCGAGGTCGTGGCCGAAGCGGGCTACGACAGCGCCTACACCTTTCTCTACTCGCCCCGGACCGGTACGGAGGCAGCCACCCGCACGGCGGATTTCGTGGCGCCCGAGGTGGTGGCCGAGCGTTTCGACCGCCTCAAGGTCGTGGTGGAACGCTCCGCCCTGGCCCGCCACCAGGCACGCATCGGCCGGGTCGAGGAGGTCGTGGTCGAGGGCTCCAGCCGCAAGGACGCCTCGGTGCTCACGGGCCGCACCCGTCAGAACAAGCTCCTGCACTTCCCGTCGGCGCCGCTCGGCGCCGGCACGTTCGCCACCGTCAGGGTCACCGGCGCGGCACCCCACCACCTGCGAGGCGAGTTGGTCGCGGTCACCGCCCGCCCCCGGCACCGCTCCCGCATCCCGGTGAGCGCCGCCGAGTGAGCGCAACGGCCGGAATCAGCGACGCCGGGGCGAGGCCGCCGGTCGGTGTCGGTGGTTCTTGGCCGTTGTCGCCCGCCTCCACTTGAGCCCGTCCGGTACCAGGGCGCACCTGGCGCTCGTGGGTTCGACGGCGTCCGGCAAGTCGGCCCTGGCCGTCGAGGTGGCCCACCGCTGCCCCGACGTGGAGCTGGTGTCGGTGGACTCCATGCAGGTGTACCGGGGCATGGACATCGGTACGGCCAAGCCGTCGCCGGCCGAGCAGGGCGAGGTGCCCGTGCACCTTCTGGACCTGGCCGAGCCGTGCGAGGAGTACTCGGTGGCCGCGTTCCAGGCCGCCGCCCGTGCGACCGTGGCCGCCATCGAGGACCGCGGCCACCGCGCCCTGCTGGTGGGGGGCACCGGGCTGTACCTGCGGGCGGTGGTCGACGGCCTCCAGCTGCCGGCGCAGTGGCCGCAGGTGCGGGCCGAGCTGGAGGAGGAGCCGGACACTGCGGTGCTGTACCGGCGCCTGGAGGAGGCCGACCCGGCCGCCGCCGCCCGCATGGAGCCGGCCAACCGACGCCGGGTGGTGCGGGCGCTGGAGGTGGTGGTCGGCTCCGGGCGGCCGTTCTCGAGCTTCGGCCTGGGCCTCGACGTCCACCCGGCCACCCGCTTCCGCCTGGCCGGCGTGTGGCTGCCCCGCCCGGTCGTCTCCGAGCGCATCACGGTGCGCCTGCAGGCCATGGTTGCCAACGGGTTCGTCGACGAGGTCCGGGCGCTGCTGGCACGGCCCGGCGGCCTGTCCCGCACGGCCGGGCAGGCGCTCGGCTACCGGGAGGTGCTCCGCCACGTGGCCGGCGACTGCACGCTGGAGGAGGCGGTGGCAGAGGCGGTGCGGCGCACGAGGGCCTTCGCCCGGCGCCAGCGGATGTGGTTCCGCCGGGACCCTCGGGTCACCTGGTACGGGGCGAGCGAGCATCCTGTCGCCGTTCTTCCCGCCCTGCTGGGAGACTGGGAGGACCAATGACCTCGTTCACCCTCACCAAGCACCACGGTCTCGGCAACGACTTCCTCGTCCTGGTCGACCTCGACGGCGTCCACCCGGTCGACGCGCTGGTCGCGCGGGCCCTGTGCGACCGTCACCGGGGGGTGGGCGCCGACGGCGTCATCAGGGTCACCGCCGGCACCGAGGGGGCCGACGTCACCATGCAGCTGCGCAACGCCGACGGCAGCCTGGCCGAGATGAGCGGCAACGGCATCCGCTGCCTGGCCCAGGCCGTCCACGGCGCCGGCCTGGTGGACGGGCTGAACCTCACCGTGGCCACCGCCGCCGGTGTGCGCCGGCTCACCCTGCGGGGAGGCGACGGACCGGCGGTGGTGCAGGTGAGCGTCGACATGGGCCCGGCCAGGATCGGTCCCGAGGAGCCCCAGCCCACACCGGGCCGGGGGGTGCGCCCGGTCGACATGGGCAATCCCCACCTGGTCGTGTGGGGCCCCGCCTTCACCACCGAGGACGTGCTCGGCATGGGCCCCCAGATCGAGGCCCGCACGGCGGGCGGGGTGAACGTGGAGTTCGTCACCCTCGGGCCGGCCGCCGACGAGTTGACGATGCGAGTCTGGGAACGGGGCGTGGGCGAGACCCAGGCGTGCGGCACCGGCGCCTGTGCCGCCGCCGCCGCCGCCCACGAGTGGGGCCTGGTCGGTCCCCGGGTGGTGGTGCACCAGCCGGGCGGTGACGCCGAGGTGGAGATCCGGCCGGACACGGTGATCCTCACGGGCCCCTCCGAGCTGGTGGCCCGGGTCGAGGTCGACCTCGACGAGGTGACCGCTCGATGAGTCTCATCGAGCGGTCGTTCCGGGAGAAGATCATCCTCGTCGGCGTGGCCCGCAACGGGGCCGAGGTCGAAGACGTGGAGGCCCACCTCGACGAGCTGGCCCTGCTGGTCGGCACCGCCGGCGCCGACGTGGTGGGGCGGGTCGTCCAGCGCAAGGCCACCCCCGATCCCGCCACCTACATCGGCAAGGGCAAGGCCGAGGAACTGCGCGAGCTGTCGCTCGCCGTCGACTCCGACACGGTGGTGTTCGACGACGAGCTGTCGCCCGCCCAGCACCGCAACCTGGAGAAGATCCTGGGCCGCACCGCCATCGACCGCACGGCCGTGATCCTCGACATCTTCGCCCAGAACGCCCACACCCTCGAGGGCAAGGCCCAGGTCGAGCTGGCCCTGCTCCGCTACCGCCTGCCCCGCCTCAAGGGCAAGGGCACGGCGCTCTCCCAGCAGGGCGCCGGCATCGGCACGAGGGGCCCCGGCGAGACCAAGCTCGAGGTCGACCGCCGGCGTCTGTTGAAGCGCATGGTGAAGCTCGAGGTCGAGCTCAAGGAGATGGACAAGAACCGCCGCGTCCAGCGCAGCGCCCGCACCCGCAGCCGGGCCCGCACGGTGTCGCTGGTCGGCTACACCAACGCCGGCAAGTCCACCGTGCTCAACACCCTCACCGACGCCGGCGTCCTGGTTGAGAACCGCCTGTTCGCCACCCTCGACCCCCGCACCCGGCGCCTGGAGCTGCCGGGCGGCGAGGCCGTGCTGCTGTCGGACACCGTGGGCTTCGTGCGCAAGCTGCCGCACCAACTGGTCCAGGCGTTCAAGTCGACCCTGGAGGTCGTGCGCGAGTCGGACCTGCTGGTGCACATCGTCGACTCGTCGGCGCCCAACCCCGAGGGCCAGATCGAGGCGGTGCGGGCCGTGCTGGACGAGCTGCACGCCGACCGGGTGCCCGAGCTGCTGGGGTTCAACAAGGCCGACGTCACCGACGAGGCCGGGCGCCTGGCTGCCAAGTACCCGGGTTCGGTGGCGCTGTCGGCCGTCACCGGCGAGGGCGTCGAGGAACTGCTCACTGCGGTCGGCGATCGGCTGCGGGCCGCCGCCTCCGTGGTCGAGCTGCTGGTGCCCTTCGACCGGGGCGACGTCGTCGCCGCCCTCCACCGCGAGGGCGAGGTCATCGACGAGGAGCACACCGAGGGCGGTACCCGCATCCGGGTGCGGGTCGACCAGGCCGGCGCCGCCCGCTTCCCCGAGTTCCACGTCGCATGACGCCCGGCTCCGTTCTGGTACCGGAAACCGACCGCCAGCGGTCGGTTTCCGGTACCAGAACGTCGGGCCGGTGAGCGGGCCGGCGGGCGGGACCCCGTTCGAGCCGCCCGTCTACCCGTACGAGCGGCTGATCGGGGCCAAGGAGAAGGCGGAGGCCCACCCCGGCGGCGCCGTCGACCTGTCGATCGGCACGCCCACCGATCCCGCGCCCGTCGCCGTCGCCGCCGCCCTGGCCACGTCGGGGGCGGAGGCGGGGTACCCGTTCTCGGTGGGCAGCGCCCGGTACCGGGAGGCGGCGGCGGGATGGATGGCGCGCCGCCTGGGCGTCACCGTCGACCCGTCCACGGTGTACGCCTGCGTGGGAACCAAGGAGTTCGTGTCCACCCTGCCGCAGTGGCTGCGGCTGCGGCGGCCCGACCTCGACACCGTCCTCCACCCGGCCGTCTCCTACCCGAGCTACGCCATGGGGGCCACACTGGCCGGCTGCCGGTCGGTCGAGGTGCCGGTGGACGACGGGTGGCGTCTCGACCTGTCGGCCGTCGCCCCAGCCGACGTTTCCCGCGCCCTGTGCCTGTGGGTCAACAGCCCCGGCAACCCGGCCGGTCAGCTCGACGACCTGGACGCAGCGGCGGCATGGGGACGGGCCCACGGCGTGCCCGTGTTCAGCGACGAGTGCTACGTCGAGTACACCTGGGAGGGGCCGCCCCGCACGATCCTGGCGGGCGGCGTCGACGGCGTGGTGGCCGTCCACTCGCTGTCGAAGCGGTCGAACGCGGCGGGCCTGCGGGCCGGCTTCTACACCGGCGACGCCGCCCTGGTGCGCTACCTGTCGGAGGTGCGCAAGCACGTCGGGATGCTCGTCCCCGGGCCGATCCAGGCGGCCGCCGCCGTCGCCCTCGACGACGACGTCCACGTCGACCTCCAGCGGGAGCGCTACCGGCAGCGCCTGGGGTATTTCCGCTCGGTGCTGGCCGTCCTCGGGGTGGATGTGGCCATGCCGGGTGGTGGCTTCTACCTGTGGGCGCCGGCGCCCGACGGCGACGCGTGGGGCTTCACCGAACGCCTGGCCGCCGAGGGGGGCTGCCTGGTGAGCCCCGGCGACCTCTACGGGGAGGCCGGCGCCGGCCACGTGCGTGTCGCCCTCGTGCGCGACCTCGATCGGCTGGCCCTGGTGGCCGAGCGCATGGGCGTCGACGTGCCCGGTCCCCGCCCGACCCCTCGGACGTCGGGGCCTGCCTAGGCTCCGCGTCGTGCGCCTGGGACTGGAGACAGATCAGCACCGCGTGGAGTGGCCGGAGCTGGTGGAGCGGGTCCGCTTCGCCGAGGACGCAGGCTTCGACGGGGCCTGGATCTTCGACCACTTCAAGCCGCTCTACGGCGAGGGCGCAGGCCCGTGCCTGGAGGGCTGGACGCTGCTGTCCGCTCTGGGCGCGCTGACGACGCGTATCCGGCTGGGCACCCTCGTCACGGGCATCACGTACCGGCCGCCGTCGCTGTTGGCGGCCGAGGCCGTCACCGTCGACCACGTGTCGAACGGGCGCCTCGAACTGGGCGTCGGTGCGGCGTGGAACGAGCGGGAGCACCGGGAGCTGGGCTTCGCGTTCCCGCCGGCGGCCGAGCGCATCGACCGGCTGGAGGAGGGCATCGAGGTCCTCCGCCTCCTAATGACGGGCGAGCCCGCCACCTTCAAGGGTCGCCACTACCACCTGGACGGAGCCGTGTACCGCCCCCGTCCCGTGCAGTCGCCTCACCCGCCGTTGTGGGTGGGCGGCTCCGGGGAGAAGCGCATGCTGCCGCTGGTGGGCCGGGTGGCCGACGCCTGGCACTGCTTCGCCCCGCCGGCGGACTACGCCCGCAAGTGGGCCATCGTGGCCCAGCATGCGGAGAAGGCGGGCCGGGACCCGGCGTCGATCCTGCGCTCCACCAACCTGTCGCTGTCGGAGCCGTGGGACCACGTGCGCCGCAGCGCCGACGCCCACCGCGCCAACGGCGTGGGGTACCTGGTGTGCAGCTGGCCGTCGGAGGGCAAGGGCCCGCTCGACGAGTTCGTCGAGCGGGTCATGCCGGAGCTCGTCGCCGGCTGAGGCCGTGGCGGCCGGCGCGGCGCCGGGAGGTGGCCCAGGCGCCCCGTGCCAGCGCGTCGTCGACCGCCTCGAACCGACCGGCCCCCGGCCGCTCGTGCCGCCCCGGGCCAGGTCGTCGAACAAGGCGGCTACCCCTGCCGCCCGGTCCGGCGTCCACCCGCGGGCTCGACGGCGATCTGGCGGGTGACCTCCCGATGGGGCGGCGGTCGTCGGCCATGTCCGGGCGGCCGGGCTCGGGCGGCACGACGCCGGGAAGGGGAGCGCAGTATCGATGGGACCCTTCAGCGGGGGCGGAACTGGTCGCGCAGGCGGCCGAGGCGGTCGGTGAGGGTGCCGTCGCCCGCGCGTGCGGCGGACGCCTCGACCGCCCGGGCGATCGCCTCGACCGCCCGGGCGATCGCCTCGACCTGTTGCGTCAGCCGGCGGATCTCGGCCTCCTGGGGCTGACCGCCGGCGGCCGCGTCGGGGTCGGCCGCCGCTTCGGACAACCGCCCGGCGATGCCGGCCAGTGCCTCCTCGATCCGGTTGAGGCGCAGGTGGACGGCGGAGTCGACCTCCGCCCGCTCGGCCGCGGCCAGGGGGGTGAGCAGGTCCTCGATCCGGCTGAGCCGGTCGTCGCCTCCTGCTCCCGCAGTGGCAAGGGCGCCGAGCCGCTCCTCGATCCGGTCCAGCCGCCCGCCCAGGCCATCGCTCGTGGCGCCGGCGGGTTGCGCAAGCGCAGCCAGCGCCGCCTCGATGCCGTCGAGTCGGGCCGCCGGCGGCTCGCGAAGCATGATGGCGCCGACCGCCTGCTCGATGCCGGCCAGTCGCGCCCAGAGCTCGCTGTCGACGGCCGACCGTTCCTCGGCCAGACCTGCGATCGCCGCATCGATCCGATCGACGAGGGCGACGGCCACCGCACGGTCGACGGCCTCGGCGGGCGAGTCGCCCGCCGGCAGGTCGTCCGCCGGGGACTGCCCGTTCCGCGCTCCGGGGCTGACCGGCGGAGTGGGCGGGCGGGAGGCGCCTGTCATCTCGCCGATGGCGGCGACCACCCGCTCGTTGCCCTCCGTCACCGCCACCCACACGTCGTCGATGCGCCCGACGATGCTGCGGGCCGAACGCACCTCCGGACCGGCCAGGACCGACGCCGACGCGCTCGCCCGACGGCGGAGGAGCGCCTCGATGCGGTCGAGGCGGCTGACCAGGTCATCCGAGTCGTCGGCCACGTGCCCGAGTATGGCCAGCCGGTAGCCTCGCCGCCATGGCCGACCTCCAAGCCACCATCGACGACCTCTGGGAACGACGCGCCGATCTCCGGCCCGGCGACACAGAGGCGCTGGCCGCCGTCACCGAGGCGGTCGGCCTGCTGGACAGCGGGCAGGCCCGTGTCGCCGAGGTCGATGCCGCCGGCGCCGTCACCGTCAACATCTGGCTGAAGCAGGCGATCCTGCTGCTGTTCAAGCTGTCGGCCATGGAGACCACCGAGCTCGGACCGTTCGAGTTCGCCGACAAGATCCCGCTCAAGCACGGCTACGAGGCGGCCGGCGTGCGTGTCGTGCCGGGGGCCTCGGCCCGGTGGGGGTCGTTCCTGGAGCGGGGCGTGGTGATGATGCCCAGCTACGTGAACATCGGGGCCCGGGTGGGCGCCGGCACCATGGTCGACACCTGGGCCACCGTGGGCTCGTGCGCCCAGGTGGGCGCCAACGTCCACCTGTCCGGCGGCGTCGGTATCGGCGGTGTGCTGGAGCCGCCCCAGGCGGCGCCGGTCATCATCGGCGACGACGCCTTCATCGGCAGTCGCTGCATGATCGTGGAGGGCGCCCGGGTGGGCAACGGGGCCAAGGTGGGCGCCGGCGTGGTGCTGTCGTCGTCCATCCCGGTGATCGACGTGAACACCGGCGAGGAGCTGGGCCGCGGCGTCGTGCCGGACCGGGCCATCGCCATCCAGGGCACCCGCCGCAAGCAGTTTCCCGGCGGTGAGTTCGGACTGCCATGCGTGCTGGTCCTCAAGTTCCTCGAGGTCGGGGAGGAGCACGACAAGCTCAAGCTGGAGTCGATCCTGCGCGAGCACGGGGTGGCCACATGAGTCGGGCCCGGCGGTGACCGACCTGCTGGCCTTCACGGCCGAGCTGGTCGACATCCCCTCGGTGAGCCACGACGAGGCGGCGATCGCCGACCACGTGGAGGGCCTGCTGCGGGCGGTGCCCTGGCTGGAGGTGGACAGGGTCGGCCACAACGTCGTCGCCCGCACGTCGCTCGGTCGCCCGCAGCGCCTCGTGCTGGCCGGCCACACCGACACGGTCCCCGCCAACGGCAACGAGCGGGCCCGCATCGAGGGCGACGTGCTGTGGGGCCTCGGGTCGGCCGACATGAAGTCGGGCTGCGCCGTCATCCTGGAGCTGGCCCGCACGGTGCCCGAGCCGGCGTGCGACGTCACCTACGTGCTCTACGAGTGCGAGGAGGTCGAGGCGCGCCACAACGGGCTGCGCCGCCTGCTGGGGGAGCGCCCCGAGCTGGTGGCGGGCGACGCCGCCGTGCTGTGCGAGCCCACCGGTGCAGTGGTGGAGGCGGGCTGTCAGGGCACCCTGCGTATCGCCGTCACCATGGCGGGGGAGCGGGCCCACACCGCCCGCCCGTGGGCCGGCACCAACGCCATCCACCGGCTGGCGCCCCTGTTGGAGCTGGCCGCCGCCTATGAAGGCCGGCGCCCGGTGCTCGACGGGTGCGAGTTCGCCGAAGCGCTGTCCGCCGTGCGGGTGGACGGCGGGGTGGCGGGCAACGTGGTCCCCGACGCCGCCACCGTCCACCTCAACCACCGCTACGCCCCCGACCGTGACAGCGGCGAGGCCCTGGCCCACCTGCGCCACTACCTGCGCCCGGCGCTCGACGAGGCGGGCGACACCGTCGAGCTGCTCGACTTCGCAGACGGCGCCGGTCCCGGCCTCGGCCACCCGCTGCTGGCCGGACTGGTGGCGGGCGCCGGCACGACACCGAGGGCCAAGCTGGGCTGGACCGACGTGGCCTTCTTCTCGGCCCGGGGCATCCCGGCCACCAACTTCGGGCCCGGCGAGCCCACCGTCGCCCACATGGCGGGGGAGCGGGTCGACCGGGCGCAGCTGGAGACGGTGTTCGCGGCGCTGGCGTCGCTGCTGGGCGGCGCCTGAGCGGCGCGCTGGCGGCTGTGCGGGTGCGATGGGCGGAGAACGCAGGGTCGTCGGTCCGTCGGGCGGGCGCTGCGCCGGGCCGCCGTCCGCCTAGCGGTCGGCGCAGGCCTGCGCCGGCGCCCGATCCTCGTCGTGGGCCTCGACCTGCTCGCACTGCAGCCGGCAGCGGTGCCCGCCGCGCCCGCCGCTGAGCAACCGGCGGACCTGGGCGGCGACGTGGGCCGCCATGTGGGCGAACACGGCCCTGACCGAGTAGGTGCAGCATCCGCCGTCGGTGCTGCCCGCCACGGGCGAGAAGCGGTCCACGTGGACCGAGATCCTGTCCTCATCGCCGATGATCACATGGAGGCTGTCGCCGTCGGTGACCTCGCGCAGGGACACCGCTCCGGGGTGCAGGATGCCGCCCAGCCGGGTGTCACGGCAGAACCTCCCGCTGGCCACGAGGCCGGCGAGAAAGCCCCGGTCGGCGATGTCGAGGTCGGCCGATGCTTCGAGTTGTTCCACGCCCCGTTCTACGGAGCCGGGCCGCCGGGCGGATTGCGCCTCGCT
The DNA here is from genome assembly GCA_023264975.1 of Actinomycetes bacterium. Lineage (GTDB taxonomy): Bacteria > Actinomycetota > Acidimicrobiia > Acidimicrobiales > JAHFUS01. The sequence goes on from JAHFUS010000016.1 coordinate 36,645, forward strand.
ACAGAAGCTTGGCCTCGACGGTGATGGGCGCGCCGGCGAGGAGCCGGGCCACCGGGCAGTTCTTCCGGGTGTCCTCGGCCAAGGCCTGGAAGGCGTCGTCGTCCAGGCCCGGGACCTCGGCCTCGGTGTGCAGGGCCACGCCCGTGATGGTGAAGCCCCCGCCATCGGCGGCGATGGTGACCTCGGCCGTCGTGTGCACCTTCACCGGCTCGTGGCCGGCACCGCCGATGGCGCCCGAGAGGGCCATCGAGAAACACCCGGCGGCGGCGCCGGCGATGAGCTCCTCTGGGTTGGTCCTGTCCCCGTCCACGAAACGGGACGCGAACGTGTAGGCACCGGAGAAGGCGCCGCTGGCCAGGTTCATGGTGCCGGAACCGGACTTGAGCGGGCCTTCCCACTGGGCGTCGGCGGTGCTTGTCGGCATGGTGCCTCCCGGTGTCGTCGTCGAGGGAGCGCCCAACCTAGGCGTCGCAGCCGGCCAATGGGACAGCGGCTGCCAGTGCGCCGACCCGGTCGAGTGAACATCGGGGCGACGTCTTGTGGCAAGAGTCCGATTGGGCCCGAATCTGGCGTCGCGCGAGGTCAGAAACCCGTGCAGATCGTGCGATCATGGGACGGATGCCGTCCCGTCTCCGTGCTGCTGCCGCGCTCTTGGCGATTGTCCTGTCCGCCCTCGCGCCCGTCCTCACCGCCGGAACGGCGGCTGCCACCAACGATCCCCTGTGGAGCAAGCAGTGGGCGCCGGTGAAGATCGGTGCGCCCGCAGCCTGGAACGCCTCGACCGGGGGCGGGGTGAAGATCGGCATCGTCGACAGTGGCGTCGACCTGAACCATCAGGACCTCCAGGGCAGGATCGTCTCCAACGCCAGCTGCATCGGCACGAGCGGCAATGCCGCCGCCTGCGTGCCCGGTGGCGGCCAGGACATTGCCGGCCACGGTACCCACGTGGCGGGGATCGCCGCTGCCACCAAGGACAACGGGGTCGGCATCGCCGGCATCGCCCCCAGCGCCCAGATCGTCGTGGCGCGGGTTTTCCAGAACGACAGGGCCGACCTGGCCGACGTGGAGGCGGGCATCCGTTACGTCGTGGACCAGGGCGCCAAGATCGTCAACCTCAGCCTGGGGGAGAACGTCCTGCTGGGCGGCCTGCTGGGCGGCGGCCAGGCATCGCTGGCCCCGGCACTCAACGACGCCTGGGCGCGCGGCGCCATCCCGGTGGTGGCGTCGGGCAATGCGCAGTTCCTGTCGGGGTCGGCCAGCTACGCCGACGTGAACGCCATCGTGGTGGGGGCGACGGGCCCCGACGACGAGATCGCCAGCTACTCGGTGTCGACCGGTAGCGCCAAGTGGGCCCTGGTGGCGCCGGGCGGCAACGGGGCGGAGCCGCGCGAGATCGTGTCGACGTACTGGCAGGCGGGCAAGGCCGACCAGTACGGCTATCTCCAGGGCACGTCGATGGCCACTCCACATGTCTCCGGCGCTCTGGCCCTGCTTCTCGCCAGGGGCGTGGGCCAGCAGCGGGCGGTGGAGATACTGCTGTCGACCGCCAACAAGGGTGTGGTGTGCGGCAACTCGTGCGCCGGGCGCCTCGACCTGGCCGCCGCCATGGCTGCGACTGGTGCGATCATGACCGCGACCAGCCCGCCGACCACCTCCGCACCGACGACGGCGGCGCCGACCACGACGACCCGACCTCAGCGCCCCGCCACCACCGGCCCGCCCACCACGACCGCTCCCACCACGACCGCTCCCACCACGGCGGCTCCTCCGCCCGACACGACGGTGGCGCCGGCGCCGCCGGCCACCGACACGACGGCGCCGGCTGCGCCTGAGCCGCTGAAGATCGCGTCGGCGTCGACGGATGCGGAGGAGGACGGCGTGGTGCTGCCCGGTACCGCCGCCGGCCTTTTGCTCCTGCTGGTGGCCGTCGGCAGCGTGGTGGTGCGGCGACGGGCCGGGTCCGGCTGAGCCTTCGCCGGCTGAGCCTTCGCCGGGAGAGCCCGTGCGTCCTACCGCCTACGGTCAGAGGCGGCGCAGCACAGTGACGACCTTGCCGTAGACGCTCACGTCGCGCGGGTCGAGCTCTATGGGCGACATGCGGGGATTGGCCGGCGTGAGCACCACCTTGTTGCCCTTGCGGGACCACGTCTTCACCGTGGCCTCCTCGCCCGGGATACCGGCAACCACGATCTCGCCCTTGCGGGCCTCGGCCTGCTGGCGGACGACGACGTAGTCGCCGTCGAGGATGCCGGCGTCGATCATCGACTCCCCCCGCACCCGCAGCATGAACAGCGTGCCGGAGCCGGTGAAGTCGGCCGGGAGGGGCAGGAGCTCCTCCACGTTCTCCTGGGCCAGCACGTCGGTGCCGGCTGCCACGTCGCCCACCAGGGGCACGTGCTGGGTGGGGCGTCGGGCCATGGCGGCACCCGACGCCGGGTCGTAGCGGACCTCGATGGCGCGGGGCTTGGTGGGATCGCGCTGGAGGAAGCCCTGCTTCTGGAGGGTGGCCAGATGGGCATGGACGGTGGACGACGAGGTGAGGCCGACCGCTTCGCCGATCTCCCGCACCGAGGGCGGAAACCCGCGCTCCCGCAACTGCAGAGCGATGAAGTCGAGGATCTCGCGGCGCTTGCCGGTGAGCACGGTTGGCGTGTCTGCCTCGGGCATTGACCCCTCCTGTCCGGGATGCTGTCGGTGAACGGTCACGGAACGTCGTGGCCGGCGCAGCTGCTCGGTGCGCCGAGGCTGTGCTGCCTGCGAGTGCCTGCGAGTGCTGGTGCATGCGAGTGCGAACGTGCGTTCCAGAGAGGACCGTAGCAGCCCGGGCCGGACAGAGCAAACATCTGTTCCCAATGAGGGCTTGACGGCGAACGGCTGTTCGTGGTGAAGTGTTCGAACACCCGTTCGTCTCAGCATTCTCCTTGTTCCGCACAGCACCAGTTGATCGACCCTCACCCACCCTGAATGTCACACCCCTCCGACATCGTGGGGTGCATGCCTACGAGAGGAGCCCGACCGTGACCGCACTCGTCCACCCGATCCCCGTCGGTCGCCGGTGTGGTGCCGCGCCGCGCCGGCTGCAGGTCGTCCCCGCCCCGCCGTCCGCCGGTCACCCCACGGCCGGCCGGCGGCCGACGGCCGCCCAGTTCCGCCGGCGCCGCGCCGTCGTCAGCCTCGTCGCCGTCGTGCTCCTCGGCGCAGGCCTGGCGCTCGGCGTGCCCGGAGACGTGCCCCTCACGACATCCGGGCGGGCGCCGGCGGCCGGGCCCGGCACCGTCGGGGGCGCCGTTGCGGTGGCGACGGCGCCCTACGTGGTGCAGCCGGGCGACACCCTCTGGGAGATCGCCCGTGCCCTGCAGCCGACGGGCGACGTGCGACCCCTGGTCCAGCGACTGGACACCGGACGCGACAGCACCCCCCTGCGGGCAGGGGAGCGCCTGGAGATGCCGCCCGGTTGAGGCCGATCGTCGTCTAGGCCAGGCCGGAGGCGCCGCGGTGCTGGCCGGCGACCATGCCCTCGATGGGGCCGCGGGGGAAGCGGCGGTGACCACCGAGGGTGGCCATGTAGGGCAGCCGCCCGTCGTTGGCCCAGCGGACCACGGTCTTGGCCGACACATGGAAGAGATCGGCGACCTCCGACACGGTCAGGTAGTCACGCTTGGGCTTGGGCTTGGGCTTGCTCGAGTCCTGGCTCATGGTGTCGCTCATGGTTGTTCTCCGTTTCGAGGCCCGGCGGCCGTTTCGAGAGGGTCTGTCGAAGTGGGGAACTTCGTCGTCCTCGCTGCTTTGTGTCTCATCTTTCGGCACGCTGCGTGGTCGACCGAAGCGTCAGCCCTGGCTAATTTCGGCTGACCCGATATGGCCACGTCGTCGACTGCGTCGGGACGGCCGGTGTGGGTGACCCGCACGACGTAGCGTGGGGGCGTGCGCTGCCCGTCGTGCGCCAACCTCGACGACAAGGTGGTGGACTCGCGCATCGCCGATGACGGTGCCGCCATCCGTCGGCGCCGGGCGTGCCTGGCCTGTGGCCGGCGCTACACGACGTTCGAGCGCATCGAGGAGGTCCCGCTCGTGGTCGTCAAGCGGTCCGGGCAGCGGGAACCGTTCGAGCGGGCCAAGGTGGCCGCCGGCCTGCGGGCCGCCACCAAGAACCGGGCCGGCGTGGCCGACCGGGTCGAGGAACTGGCCGCCGAGCTGGAGGAGTCGCTGCGCCTCGAGGGGCCCGAGGTCACCAGCCAGAAGGTCGGCGTGGCCGTGCTGGAGCGGCTGCGGGTGCTCGACGAGGTCGCCTATCTCCGCTTCGCCAGCGTGTACAAGGGCTTCGAGGACGTGGGCGACTTCGAGCGCGAAGTCGGCCTCCTCACCAAGGCCACCGAGCCCAAGCAGCGCACCACGCCGCCCGAGGGCGACTGACGCCGCCACATGCTCGCCGGTGAACCGCGGCGAAAACCGACGCGATCTGGCGACCAGAACGCGATGGGCGGTCAGGCGGCCGGCGCCGCCACCACCTCCGCCGTAACGGCGGCCACGCCGCCCACCCCGAGGGCGCGGGCGGCGGCGGCGCTGAGGTCGAGGGCGCGGCCGTCGATGTAGGGACCACGGTCGTTCACCAGGAGGAGCACGCGGCGGTCGCCCCGGCTAACGGCCAGCAGGGTGCCCAGGGGCAGCTCCTTGCTGGCCACCGTCCATCCCTCCTGGTCGTAGACGGCTCCGCTGGCCGTGGGGCGGCCGTTGAAGCCGGGCCCGTACCAGGAGGCACTGCCCTCGAACCGCTGGCCGGTAAGGCTCAGGCCGGCCGGGAGCGCCACGCCGAGGGTCATCGGCCCGAACGGCAGCCGGCGCATGAGGGCGATCTGGCGGTCGGTAGCCGCCCGGTGGCGGGGGAGCAGGGCGTTCGGGTCGAGGGGGCTCGGCGCGTAGCCGCCGGCCGAGGCGGTCACGATCCACGGCCCGGCCCGTGCCTGCCCCCGGGCGGCGGCCAGGGCGGCCGCCTGCCTGGCCTGGGCCGCCGCCCTGGCTTCGTCGGCCCGCAGCTCCTCGGCCCACCGGGCGTCGTCGGCGGCGATGGTGGCGTCGAGTTCGGCCTGGATGCCGGCCAGCTGGTCCTGGGCGGCCCGGAGGTCGCCCCGCGCCTCTTCGGCCCGGCGCTGCTGCTCGGCCACGCCGGCCAGCGCCACCTTGTACCCGCTGACCAGCTCCTTCTCCTTGGTGGCCACCACCTCGAGGTAGGCCCGGGGCGCGGTCATGGCGTCCACCGAGGCTCCCGTGCCGCGCATGTAGGCGGTCACCGCCCGCTCCCGCCGCCGGCTGCGCAGCACGGCCAGCTCGTCGGCTGTGTGGGCCCGGCGCAGCTGGGCGGCCACGACGTCGGCCTCGGACGTCTCCAGGTGGTCCGTCAGCTCGGCCGCCTGCAGGAGCAGCTCCGCACGCCGGGCGCGGGGGTCCTCGGCCGAGGCGGCAGGCGCCGGCAGGCTCATGCCCGCCGCCAGCGCCACCCCCGCCAGGAAGGCGGCCGGCACTCTGACGCGCCGGACGGGGTGATTGCGAGCCATCGCTAGTGTTCGTCGGGCACCGGACGGGCCCCCTTGAGCACACCGGCCGGGCGGGAAGGGCGACGATGCGAGTTGGAGTGCTGACCGGCGGCGGTGACTGCCCGGGCCTGAACGCGGTCATCCGGGCCGTCGTGCGCAAGGGCGAGCGGGACTTCGGCGACAAACTCGTCGGTTTCGCCGACGGCTGGCGGGGTGTCGTGGAGAACACCACCCTGCCCCTCGACGTGGAGCGGTGCCGGGGCATCCTGCCCCGCGGCGGCACCATCCTCGGCTCGTCGCGCACCAACCCCTACAAGGTCGACGGCGGCGTGGAGCGGGTGCTGGCGACGCTCAAGGACCAGCGCATCGACGCCCTCATCCCGATCGGCGGGGAGGACACCCTCGGGGTGGCGGCCAAGCTGGCGGACGAGGGCGTCGACCTCGTCGGCGTGCCCAAGACCATCGACAACGACCTGTCGGCCACCGAGCTCACCTTCGGTTTCCACACCGCCGTGCAGGTCTGCGTCGACGCCATCGACCGCCTCCACACGACGGCCGAGTCACACAACCGGGTGATGGTGTGCGAGGTCATGGGCCGCCACGCCGGGTGGATCGCCCTGTACGCCGGCATCGCCGGGGGTGCCGCCGAGATCCTCATTCCCGAGGAGCCGTTCGACATCGCCGAGATCGCCGAGAGCATCAAGCGCCGCCACGACCAGGGCCGCTACGCCACCATCGTGGTAGTGGCCGAGGGCGCGGCGCCCCGCGAAGGCTCCCTCGCCCTCCAGTCGGGCGAGCTCGACCAGTTCGGCCACGTGCGCCTCGGCGGCGTCGGCAACCTGGTGGCCAGGGAGATCGAGGAGCGCACCGGTTTCGAGACGCGGGTCACGATCCTCGGCCACATCCAGCGGGGCGGCACACCGACCGCCTTCGACCGGGTTCTGGCCACCCGGTTCGGCATCGCCGCCATCGAGGCCGTCCACGAGGGGGCCTTCGGGAACATGGTGGCGCTCCAGGCGGGCGAGATCGTGCAGGTCCCGCTGGCCGACGCCGTGGGCGAGCTCAAGCTGGTGAAGCCCGACGAGTTCCGCCGGGTGGCCGTGCCGTTCTTCGCCTGAGCGGCTGCACCCCCGCGCCGCGGTCCGCCGCTCTGGCGGCGAGGCAAAGGGGCACGACGATAGCCACAGCTGTCAGCGTCGAGACGCGCCGGCCCTGGCCAGAAGGTCCACCAGGATGGCCACAGCTGTCAGCGTCGAGACGCGCCGGCGCCGGCCCTGGCCAGAAGGTCCACCAGGGCCTGGTGCAGCTGCGGCGGAGCAGCCACGGCCGTGCCGTCGGCCAGCACGGAGACGACGGCCCCCGCCTCGCGCGCGATCACCATCCCCGCCGCCCAGTCCCAGGGCTGCAGGCCCCGCTCGTAGTAGGCGTCGAGGCGCCCGGCGGCCACCCAGCACAGGTCGAGGGCGGCCGCCCCGGCCCGGCGGATGTCGCGCACGTGCGGCAGCACCTGCGCCACCTCGAGCCCCTGGCGGGCGCGCACGGCGGCGTCGTAGCCGAAGCCGGTGCCGACCAGCGCGGTGGCCAGCGTGGGGGCGCCGCCGACCCGGAGTGACCGGCCGTTGCACCACGAGCCGCCGCCCCGCATGGCGCTGAAGGTCTCGCCGTGGGTCGGGTCGTGCACCACGCCGGCCACCACCTCGCCGTCCACCTCGGCGGCGATCGACACGGCCCACGCCGGGAAGCCGTAGAGGTAGTTGGTGGTGCCGTCGAGCGGGTCCACCACCCAGCGCACGCCGCTGGTGCCTGGCCCGACGAGGCCGCCCTCCTCGCCGAGGATGGCGTCGTCCGGGCGGGCGCCGAGGAGGATCGTGGCGATCAGCGCCTCGCTGGCCCGGTCGAGCTCCGACACCATGTCGGTGAGGCTGGTCTTGGTGGACACGTCGGCGGGGGCGGATGCCTGGCCGTCGCGTAGGAGCGTCCCGGCCGCCAGGGCTGCTTGCCTGGCCAGTGCCAGTAGGGCGATCGGGTCGGGAGCGGTCACCGGCGCAGTCTCGCGCCCGCCCGCAACCGTCCCGTAGCCTTCGCCGATGACCGGTGGCGTGGTGGACCTGCGCTCGGACACCGTCACCCGCCCGACGCCGGAGATGCGTCGTGCAATGGCCGGCGCCGAGGTGGGCGACGACGTCTACGGCGAGGACCCGACTGTCAACCGCCTGGAGGAGACATACGCCGAGCGGGTCGGGAAGGAGGCGGCGCTGTTCACGCCGAGCGGCGTGATGGCCAACCAGTTGGCGCTGCGGGTGTTGACCCGGCCCGGCGATACGGTGCTGGCCGGCGCCCGCCAGCACGTGGTGATCTACGAGGGGGGAGCGGCCGAGCGCAACGCCGGCGTGCGCATCGATGCGCTGGCGGACGAGGACGGCACGGTGTCGCCGGACGACGTGGCGTGGGCCCTCGATGCCGTACAGCACCACCAGCCCCGCCCCACCCTCGTCTGCGTGGAGAACACCCACATGTCGGCGGACGGGGCGCCCTGGCCGCTCGCCGCCCTCCAGCAGCTGCGGGCGGCGGCGGCGGCCGGCGGCCTGGCGGTGCACATGGACGGCGCCCGGCTGTTCAACGCCGAGGTGGCCACCGGCACGGCGGCGGCGTCCTATGCGGCCGAGGTCACCACCGTGATGTCGTGCCTCTCCAAGGGCCTGTGCGCACCGGTGGGGTCGGTGCTGGCCGGGCCGGCGGACGTCATCGGCGCCGCACGCGCCGAGCGGGCCCGCATGGGCGGCGGCATGCGCCAGGCGGGCGTGCTGGCGGCGGCCGGCCTGGTGGCCCTGCGCATGGTGGACCGCCTGGCCGAGGACCACGAGCGGGCACGGCGCCTCGCCGTCGCCGTCGCCGACCGCTGGCCCGACGGCGGCTGCGACCCGGGCCGCGTGCGCACGAACGTCGTCACCTGGCGCTGTACCGACACGGTCCGCCTCCTCGACCACCTGGCCGCGGCCGGCGTCCTGGCCGGCACCATCGCCCCGGGCGTCGTGCGCCTCGTGACCCACCACGACGTGGACGACGCCGCCGTCGACCGCGCCGCCGCCGCCCTCGCCGCCACCCCGTGAACCCCGAACGAAGGAACCCGCACATGGCCGCCCCCGTCGACGACGTCCCCGCCCGGGCCCTGGCCGTCTACGCCCATCCCGACGACCCCGAGGTGTCGTGCGGCGGCACCATCGCCCGATGGGCGGCGGCCGGGTGCGAGGTCCACGTGGTGATCTGCGCGGCGGGCGACAAGGGGAGCTCGGACCCGGCGGTGCGGCCTGAGGAGCTGGCGGCCAGGCGGGCGATCGAGGTGCAGGCCGCCGCCGCCGTCCTGGGCGTGGCCGGGCACCACCTGCTCGGCCTACCCGACGGCGAGGTGGAGAACACCGTCGCCCTGCGGGCAAGGCTGGTCGAGCTGGTGCGCCGCATCCGGCCCGTGGTCGTGGTCTGCCCCGACCCGACCGCAGCCTTCTTCGGGTCCAGCTACTTCAACCACCGCGACCACCGGGAGACGGGCTGGGCCACGCTCGACGCCGTCGCCCCCGCCGCTGCCAACCCGCAGTACTTCCGCGACGCCGGGCCCCCGCACCAGGTCGACGCCGTCTACCTGTCGGGCACGCTCGATCCCGACCTGTGGGTCGAGATCACCGCCACCATCGAGGCCAAGGCCCGGGCCCTGTTGTGCCACGCCAGCCAGCTCGGGGAGACGGCCGAGTGGCTCCGCCAGGTCGTGCACCAGCGGGCCGAGGAGGGCGGCAAGGTGGCGGGCGTCCCCTACGCCGAGGGCTTCCGCATCCTGCGCCTCGCCGGCTGACGCCCGCTCAGGTCCCGTCGTCGAGCGGGGGACCGGGCGGGGGATCCTCCACGTCGTCCGCGGCCGCCTCCACGGACGCGGTCCGCCGCCACTCGTTCATGGCCCGCAGCACGAGGACGGCGACGACGGCCACCCCCACCGCAGCCACCAGTCCGCCGACCACGCCGGCCACGCCGCTCGCCGTGGTGCAGTCGCGCGAGCACTGGAGGCGCACGAACGACGAGCCGATGAGGGCGCCGCACAGCCCGCCGACCAGGATGGCGGCGAAGGCGAGGACCCGTGCCCTGGTGGAAGGTATGGCGGAGAGTCGTCGGTCCTCCGGAGGCGCCACGCCGGCGAATCGTATGCTGACCGCCCGTGCGCGCCGTGATCGTGATCCCCACCTACGAGGAGGCAGCCAACGTGAAAGTGCTCCTGCCGCGGGTGCGGGCGGCGGCGCCTGAGGCCGACGTCGTGGTGGTCGACGACGCCAGCCCCGACGGTACGGCCGACCTGGCCGAGAAGCTGGGCGAGGAGCTGGGGCGCATCACGGTGCTGCGCCGGGAGGGTGCCCGGGGGTTCGGGGCGGCAGTCCGGGCCGGGTTCGCCTGGGCCCTGGAGCGGGACTACGAGGCGGTGGTGGGCATGGACGCCGACCTCTCCCACGACCCTGCCGCCCTGCCCTCGCTGCTCCTGGCGCTGGAGGACGCCGACATGGTGGTCGGTTCCCGCTACGTGCCAGGCGGCGCCATCCCGCACTGGCCCGCCCACCGCCGGGCGCTGTCGCACTGGGGCAACCGGTACGCCACCGCCCTCCTGCGCCTGCCGGTGTCCGACGCCACGTCGGGGTACCGGGCCTACCGGGCGTCGGCCCTTCGGGCGGTGGACCTCGATCGGGTGCGGGCAACCGGCTACGGCTTCCTCGTCGAGATGGCCTACCGGGTGACCCGTACGGGCGGGCGCCTCGCCGAGGTTCCCATCGTGTTCGAGGACCGCGAGCGGGGCGGGTCGAAGATGTCGGGCCGCATCGTGGCCGAGGCGATGGCGCTCGTCACCCTCTGGGGCGCCCGCGACCTGGTGCGCCGGGTGGTGCCCCCGAAGGGGTAGCGGTCACACCACGGCCCTGGCCAGGTCGCAGACCAGGCCGGCGGTACCCCTCACGAGGGTGTCGGGGGCGACCGGGAAGTTGACGTGGGGTGTGCCGGCCGCCGCCCACACCTCGTCGAACTGGAGCAGGTCCGGGTCGATGAACACTCGCAGCTGCTCCCGGTGGCCGAACGGTGGAATCCCGCCGACGGGGAAGCCGGTGGCCTCCCGCACGGTGTCGGCATCCTCCCGCCACGCCTGCTCGCCGCCGGCGGCGGCGGCCAGCTTGGTCTCGTCGAGCTGGTTGGTGCCGCTCACGAGCGCCACCACCACCTCGCCGTCCACGCAGAACACCAGCGACTTCACGATCTGGCCGAGGTCGACGCCGATGGCCAGTGCGGCGTCGACCGCCGTGCGCGTGCTCTCCGGGAACTGGCGGGGCCGCACGGTGATGCCGAGCAGGTTCCCCGCCTCGATAACCGCCTTCACGTTGCGGTGCACGCAGCCTCCTCCTCCCGGTCCCGGGGCCACCCTGCCACAATCTGGTCGTGGACGGCGCCGCCCTGGAGCCAACCATCCTGCACGTCGACATGGACGCCTTCTATGCGTCCGTCGAGGTCCTGCGCGACCCCTCGCTGGCCGGCAAGCCTGTGATCGTGGGCGGCTCGGGCGACCGAGGAGTGGTGGCGTCGTGCTCCTACGAGGCCCGTGCCTTCGGCGTCCGCTCGGCCATGCCGTCGGCCCGGGCCAGGCGCATGTGCCCGGCTGCGATCTTCGTGCACGGCGACATGTCGCGGTACGTCGGCTACAGCCGGCGCATCCACGAGGTGTTCTCGTCGTTCACCCCGCTGGTGGAGGGCATCTCGCTCGACGAGGCTTTCCTCGACGTGGCCGGCGCCCGGCGCCTGTTCGGACCGGCCGAGCACATCGCGGCGCTCATCCGGGAGCGGGTGCTGGACGAGACGGGCCTCGGGTGCTCGGTGGGCGTGGCCCCCTCGAAGCTGCTGGCCAAGCTGGCGTCGCGCCATGCCAAGCCCAGGGCATCGAGGGCCGGCATCGAGCCGGGGCCGGGCGTGGTGGTCGTGCGGCCGGGGGAGGAGCTGGCCTTCCTGCACCCGCTCGACGTCACCGAGCTGTGGGGCGTGGGCCCCGCCACCGCCGAGCGCCTGCGCAGCCGGGGCGTGCGCACGGTTGCCGACCTGGCTGCGGCCCCGGTCGAGTCCCTGGTGAGCTGGCTGGGGACGGCCAGCGGTCGCCACCTCCACGACCTGGCCTGGGGTCGCGACGCCCGGCCCGTCGAGCCGGAGCGGCCCACCAAGTCGATCGGCCACGAGGAGACGTTCGCCGTCGACCTGGTGGACAGGGGCGCCCTGCACCGTGAGGTCGTGCGCCAGTCGGATGCGGTGGCTACCCGGCTGCGGGAGGCGTCGCTGGCCGGGCGGACAGTGACGGTGAAGGTGCGCTTCAACGACTTCGCCACCATCACCAGGTCGCGGACCCTGCCCGAGGCGGTGGACATGGCCGGCGACGTGGCGGCCGTCGCCGGCGCCCTCCTCGACGGCGTGGACGCCGGCCAGGGGATCCGCCTCCTCGGGGTCAGCGTGAGCAACCTGGCGCCGGGCGGTGGCGCCCACCAGCTCACCCTGGGCGACGACGCCCCCTCATGGACCGACGCCACCCGGGCGGTGGACGGCGTGCGGGCCCGCTTCGGCGCCGCCGCCGTGGGCCCGGCCTCCCTCGTCGGCGACGAGGGTGTGGCCGTGCGGCGCTCGGGGGACCACCAATGGGGACCCGGCGGCGGGTCGGTGCAGTAGGCGACCATGGTCGCGTTGTTGTGGTCTCCGGGGTGCGCGAGAATGGCCTGACCGGAAAGGGTCCGTGGCGGAAGGCAGGAGGAGTCGGCAAGGTGCCGCTTTCGGAAGACGAGCAGCGGATCCTCCACGAGATCGAGCGGAGCTTCTACGAGCACGACCCCGCTTTCGCCAAGGGCGTCAGCGAGACCACGCTCTACCGCCACGCCGGTCGCAGCGCCAAGTGGGCCTTCCTCGGCCTCATGGCCGGCTTCGTGCTGCTCATCGTGTCGTTCGCCTCGAACCGCTTCATCGGGTTCTTCGCCTTCCTGCTCATGCTGGTCTGCGCCCTGTCGCTCGAGCGCAACTTCCGCAAGATGGGCAAGGCGGGCTGGGCCGAGCTCAGCCAGACCGTGCGCGAGCGCGGCTTCCCGAACGTCCTGGGCGACACGCGCGACAAGTTGGGCAAGCGCTTCAAGCGCGACGACCAGCCCTAGACGACCAGCCGTAGCTGCTCCGCCCGCGGAGCGTAACGCCGGTCGGCGGGTGCTTCAGGAACGGTCCTTGGACCGCCGGTCCGGGACGTGGCTGCGCAGCGACCGGCGCGCCGCCGGAGTGGGGCTGCGCCGGGGGAGCAGGGGGCGGGGGTCGACCAGCCATGCGACCCGCTGGCGCCGGGTGGCGAGGGCGCTGACCGCCGCCTCCACCGTGCCCGCGTCGGCCGTGGCACGCTCCACCGCCTCGTCGGGCAGCGGCCCGGGTCCGTAGCTCGCCTCGGCCGCGTCGCGGGCCAGGGTGGCCAGCGCCATGGCCGCTCCGGCAGGCAGGGCGGCGCTGCCACCGGCTCGTGTCGCGTGCTCGTCGAGTGTCTCCGCCGGCCGCCGGGGCGCGCCGGCCCGGGCAACGGCGTCGGCCGCCTCGCTCCACGCCACCCACACCCGTTCGGCCGGGGTGGCCGCCGCCGCCCGCCGCCGGCGCCGGCGTGCCGCCTTCACCATCGGGACGGCCAAGGCGATGAGCAGAGCCACGGCGAGGGTGTAGAGCAGCAGCAGGATCGCCGGATGGCGCCACAGCGGCCGGGCGGACGCGGGTGTGGTGGTGTCGATCTCGGTCCTGGGGGCGACGGTGGTCGACGGGCTCGCGGTGTCGTCCGGGGCGACGGTGGCGGTGGGCCCGGCCGTCGTGGGCGTGGTGCGGTCCCGGGGACTGGCCTGCATCTCCGTCACGCCGGTGTAGTCCTCGGCGCCGGGCGCCCCCCGGCCCGGCGTGGGCTCGAACGCCACCCACCCCGAACCGGCCAGGTAGACCTCGGGCCAGGCGTGGGCGTTGAGCCCCCGCACGTGGTACGCCCCGTCGCCCTCGAGCTCGCCGGGCGTGAAGCCCACCGCCACCCGGGTGGGGAGGCCGGCGGCGCGGGCCAGCACGGCGTAGGCGCCGGCGAACTGTTCGCAGTAGCCCCGTCTGGTGCGGAAGAGGAAGTTCTCGAGCGCCTGCTCGTCGTGGCCCGGCTCGACGTTGACGTCGTAGACGAAGCCCTGGCGGAAGAAGTCCTGCAATGCCAGGGCCTTCTCGTACGGGGTGGCGCCGGCCGGGGCGAGGGAGCGGGCCAGGTCGGTGATCCGGGGCGGCACCTGCGGCAGGTCGACGAAGCGGGCCAGGTCCGGCTGGGGCGCGCCGGCGCCGGCCAGTCGGTCCCGGCCGAGCTCGGGAATGGCCGACTCGACTTTGTAGGTGTACCCGTCGGTGGTGGGCTCGCCGGTGATGAGGCTGCCCAGGTCGTCGTTGTAGCTCACGTCCTTGATGTCCTGCACCCGCACCGGCCGGTAGGCGGCGGGCAACCAGATCGAGGCCAGCGAGCGGATGGTGAACTCCTGGCGCACCGTCGTGGCGGGGGGCCGCCCGCTGCGCCCGGTGGGGACCCGCTGCCCGATCCGGCGGTAACTGGCGTCGGAAGACCAGATGCTACCGTCGAAGGTGTCGAGCGAGGTGAGCCGCCAGTACGCCTTCTGGGTGGACCGCACCGTGAAGACCTCGCTGGTGGACTGGTCCACCAGACGGCCCCGGATGTCGACCAGGGGGCTCACGGTGGTGCGCCGTCCGCCGCCGCCGGGCCGGTCTGTGCCCCGCCACGCCAGCACGGCGTCGGCCGACGCCCCCGGCAGGCGTGGCCCCACGACGATGGCCGCGATGACGGCCACCGCCACCAGTCCGGCTGCTCCATGGACCAGCGCCCCGGCCCCGCCGCGGGACCGGCTGGCGAACCACGACGACCCCTCCGACTCCAGGCCGGCCCGGTGGACCACCAGGAACAGCAGCAGCGTGACCAGGTAGAGGGCGACCATCACGCTGCGCCCGCCGTCGCCGCCGAGGGTGGCGGTGAAGACGAACAGGGTGAACGACGGGACCACCGCCTCGAACAGCACGCGCATGCGGAACGCCGCCCAGTCGGCCAGCACGGCACCGACGCCCACACCCAGCATGGCGGCCAGCAGGAGGCCGTCGGTCGGTCTGGTGGGGGCGACGACGTCGCCGAACTGGGCCCACGCGTCGCCCAGCGCTTCCCGGGCGGCGCCGAGGGTGCCCGGCCCGGGTATCCCGTACGTGGTGCTGGCGGGCAGGAGGATCCAGGCGCCCGCCAGCGCGACGCCGGCGAGGGCGGCGAAGGCGCTCAGCGGCAGCGGGGCGCCGGCCCGGCGACCGGCCAGCATGACGCCGTGGCCCACCAGGGTGGCGGTGACCAGCGGGAGCAGGTGGTCGCCGCCGGCGAACAGCCGCCCCATGCCGATGGCGACGGCGAGCGTGAGGGCGGTGAGGCTGAGGGTGGCGCCGAAGGACGCCTCGGCGCCCCGCCTGTCCTCCTCGCTCCCGAGGTGCCGGACGCTCATTGGCCGACGATCCCCGCGGCATGGGGTGCCCATCGTGCATCCCGCCCGGACGGCCGCTCGGGCCCCGCCCTCACCGGCTCGTTCACGGGCGCGTGCCGGCGAGGCGGCCGCCGTTGGTGAAGGCGGCGCTCCAGGCGCCGGCGAAGGGCCGGTCGGCGCCGACCCGCACCACCGTGCGGATGCCGGGCACGGCCGGCGACGCGGTGGCGCGGCCGGGCACGCCGGGGTCGATCACCGAGTGCTCGAGGAGGACCAGGGTGACGCTGCCGAAGCGGCTGCGAAGGCGGGCCACCCGGTCGAGATCGGCACCCGGCGCGGCGGCGGTGGTGACGACGGCGAGCGCGCCGCCGTTGCCCTCCCGGCGCAGAGACGACAGGATCGGTGCCAGCTTGTTCTCCCTGCCCAGAGTGGCCCCGGCCAGGTGCTCCAGGATCGCTTCGACGTGGGTATGGCCGGCTGCGAACCCGGAGTCCACCCCGTCCGTGGACACCAGCCGCACGAGCGCGCGGTGGAGCCAGCACGCGCTCACCACGCTGGCAGCCGCGCTGAGGGCCAACTCGAGCGATGCCGGGCTGTGCACCTCGCGCCGCAGGTCCACCAGCACGGTGGCCCGCCCCTGCCAAGGCATCTCCTCCTGGCGGATCATGAGCTCGTCGAGCCGGGCGGTGGCCTTCCAGTGCACCCGCCGCAGGTCGTCGCCCACTTCGTACTCCCGCAACGCGTAGAAGTCCTCCCCCGCGGCGGCCAGGGCGGTGGGGTGGTCGGCGCCCGCGTGCGGGTCGTTCCCCCTCGTGAGGGGAAGCGGGGGGATCGGGTCGACGCGGGGGTACACGGTGAGGCGGGTGGCCGGCGCCGCATGGTGGGTGCTGGCGGCCAGGCCGAAGGGGTCCTCCAGATGCAGCTCCATGGGGCCCAGGTCGAAGATGCCCCGGCGCTGCGTGGGCAGGCGGTAGGCGGCCCGGGCCGCCTCGCCCGGCGCCAGGGGGGCGATGAGGAAACGGGCCCAGCGCCGGCCCCCGTCGAACGGGTCGCGGGCGGCGAGCACGGGGGAGCGCCGGGTGCCGGTGTTGCTCACGAGGAGCTCGACCCGGCTGTCGCCGCCGGCATGGACGCGGGCGGGCCGCAGCTCACGGGCGGCATCGAGGTCGAAGCGACGGAGGCGGACGAAGGCGAGGGCGGCGACCACCAGCGACATCGCAGCGCCCGCCAGCATGTACAGCTCCACGATGCCGAGCAGGCGCCCGGTCATGCCGAGTAGCAGCGTGCCGAGCGCCACCATCCACCCCCGGCGGGTGAGCACGGGCCGGCTGTCAGCCCCGGCCGGCGGGCACGGGCACGGTGTCGAGCACCTGGGCCAGGACGTCGCCCCCCGACACACCGGAAATGGTGGCCTCGGGTGTGAGCACCAACCGGTGCTCGAGCACGGGGCGGGCCAGGGCCTTGAGGTCGTCGGGCATCACGAACCCGCGGCCCGTGGAGGCGGCCCGGGCCCGGGCCGCGCCCTGCAGGGCGAGGGTGGCGCGCGGCGAGATCCCGAGGGCCAGGCTCGGATGGCGGCGGGTGGCCTCGGCCACGTCGACCAGGTAGCCCATCAGCCCCGGCGCCACGTGCACGGCCCGGGCCGCCGCCGCCATGGCCTCGACGCGGGCCATCGTGGTGACCGGCTCCAGCTCCTCCACCGACATGGCGTCCTGGCCGCCGTGGCGCTGCAGCATCTCGATCTCTGCCGCCCGGTCGGGGTAGCCCATCGGGATGCGCATGAGGAAGCGGTCGAGCTGGCTCTCGGGCAGCGGGTAGGTGCCCTCGTGCTCGATCGGGTTCTGGGTGGCGATCACCATGAATGGGGAGGGCAGGGCGTAGGTGGTGGCATCCACCGTCACCTGGCGCTCCTGCATGGCTTCGAGCAGGGCCGACTGGGTCTTGGGCGACGCCCGGTTGATCTCGTCGCCCAGCACGATGTTGGCGAACACGCCGCCGGGCCGGAAGTCGAACGTGCCGTTGGCCCGGCTGTAGACGGTGACGCCCGTCACGTCGGACGGGAGCAGGTCGGGAGTGAACTGGATCCGGCGCCACTCGCAGCCGAGCGACGCAGCCAGCGCCTTGGCCATGCTGGTCTTGCCCACGCCCGGCACGTCCTCGATGAGCAGGTGGCCCTCGGCCACCAGGCACTGCACGGCCAGGCGGATGGCCTCGGACTTGCCCTGGATCAGCCGTTCGACGTTGTCGACGATCGCCTCGAAGGCGGCGGCAAAGGTGGACAGTGGTGCGCTGTCTCTCCGTGCTGTCGCACCACTGCGTCGCTCCATGGACCGTCCTCTCGGGCCGCCCGTGCCGCGGCCGCTTCTTGTCGCACACACCGCTCGTCCTGGTGGCCCGGAGACGGAAACCCTACCGCTCGACCTTCGTACGGAGACGGCGGGTACCGTCCCGGTATGGCCGACTTGTGCGCGCTTGCCGTCGACGTCGGTGGCACCAAGGTGGCCGCCGCCGTCGTGGACCGGCGGGGCGAGGTGGTGCGGTCGGCCCGGGCGCCCACACCTTCCGGGGACGCCGAGGCGGTGTTCTCGGCGCTGGCCGGTGTGGTGTCGGCGGTGTCGGACGGCACCGAGGTCGTGTGCGGCGTGGGATGCGGCGGGCCGATGTCCCTCGGTGGCGGGACGGTGTCGCCGCTCAACATCCCGGCGTGGCGGGAGTTCCCGCTCCGGGCCCGGCTGGCCTCGTCGACAGGGCTGGCGGTGTTCGTCGACAACGACGCCAAGGCCCTCGCCCTGGGTGAGGGCTGGCGGGGCGCCGCCTGCGGTGTCGACGACTACATCGCCATGGTCGTGTCGACCGGCGTGGGCGGCGGGATCGTGCTCGGCGGACGCCTGCTCGACGGGGCGGAGGGCAACGCCGGCCACATCGGCCACGTCATCGTGGTGCCCGACGGGCGGCTGTGCGGTTGCGGCGCTCGTGGATGCCTGGAGGCGGAGGCCTCGGGCACGGGCATCCGGGCGGCGACCGGCCGTCCCGCCGCAGAGGCCGACGCGTCGGTCGTGCTCCGGACTGCAAGGCTTGTCGGGCGGGCGGTGGCGTCGGTCGCCAACCTGCTCGACCTTCGCCTGGCGGTGGTCGCCGGCTCCGTGGCCCTCGGCTTCGGGGACCCCTTCTTCGCCGCCGCCCAGGCCGAAGTCGACCGTTCCGCCCGTCTCCTGTTCTCCGTCGGCACGCAGATCGTGCCCGCCGGCCTCGGCGCCGCCGGGCCCCTGGTGGGCGCCGCCGCCGTGGGATGGCGTGGCCTCGGCGAGCCGCTGGTGGCGCCTTGAGAAGAAGACCGCCATGGCGGGGCGTGGCGTGGTGCCGGGGCGCCGGGAGCGGGCGCCCGGGCGGCTCCTGGCCCGGGGCGGTGGCGGCGGTTGTCGCCCGCCCGTGGCTGTGGCCGACCGCCGTCCGCCAGGTCGGCCTCCTCGCCCCCCCGGGCTGGTGGCGCCGACGTCCGTACCTGCCGGTGCCCGACGCCGCCTACCTGGCCTTCCGCCTGGAGACCATGTACGGCGGCCACGCCCCCAAACCGGTGGGGCGCGACCTGATCGGGTACCTAGCGTGGTGCCGGAGCTACCGGCGCCTGCTGCGGTAGCCTCTGGAAATGCGAGTGCCACCAGGGCCACCCTCTCGGTAGGTTCGAGAGGTGTCCAGGGCGCTCATCCTCAATGCCACATATGAGCCGCTCTGTGTCGTGGCGACCCGGCGGGCGCTGGTGCTGACGCTCTCGGGCAAGGCCGAGCTGCTGGCGTCGACCGGCCACGCCTTCCACTCCGAACGGTCGAGCTTCGCCGAGCCGTCGGTCGTCCGCCTCTCGTACTATGTCAAGGTGCCCTACCAGGCGCGCATCGGGCTCAACCGCCGGGCCGTGTTCGCCCGGGACAACCACCGCTGCCAGTACTGCGGCGCCACCGCCGAGAACATCGACCACGTGGTGCCCCGCAGCAAGGGCGGGTCCCACACGTGGGAGAACGTGGTCGCCTCCTGCCGCCCGTGC
Organism: Actinomycetes bacterium; assembly: GCA_023264975.1. Lineage (GTDB taxonomy): Bacteria > Actinomycetota > Acidimicrobiia > Acidimicrobiales > JAHFUS01. Next base: position 55,778 of record JAHFUS010000016.1, read on the forward strand.
AACATGCGCAAGGAGGACCACCTCCTGGCCGACACCACCCTCAGCCTGCGCCGGCTGCCCGCCCAGCCCCGGCCGGGCAGTTGGGTGCTCGTCGCCAACGGCTCGATGCACCCGGACTGGGAGCCGTACCTGGGCGGCGCCGCGTCCCTTTCGGCCTGATCCTGCGCGGCCCCCCGTCGTTCGCCGTCCGTCATCTCCGAGGCACGGCTGCGTCGCTCCACGGTCGGGACGTCGACTGGTCGACGCGCTCGGTGACGTGGTGCGAGGTCACCCGGCCGGCGGTCGTGCTGGGCTCGGCACAGGCGCTCGACGCCGTCGTTCCCGCCGCCGCCGGCCTCGACGTCGCCCGCCGCCGTAGCGGCGGGGGAGCGGTGCTCGTCGAGCCCGGCCGGGTGGCCTGGGCCGACGTGGTGGTGCCGGCCGGCGACCCTCTGTGGGCGGCCGACGTGGGCCGGGCCGCCTGGTGGCTGGGCGAGGTGTGGGCCGCTGCGCTGACCGCGTTGGGTGAGCCCGGCGGTGAGGTGCACCGGAGCGGGCTGGTTCGCTCCGCGTGGTCGTCGCACGTCTGCTTCGCCGGGCTCGGCCCGGGGGAGGTCACCGTCGGCGGCCGCAAGGCGGTCGGCATTTCGCAGCGCCGCACCCGGGGCGGCGTGCTCTTCCAGTGCGCGTTGCCGCTGGCCTGGGACCCGGCCCCGCTGCTCGCCGCCCTCGCCCTGTCTGCGGCCGACCGGTCGGCGGCGGCCGAGGCGCTGGCGGGCACGGTCGTCGCCCTCGACGGGCGCTCGCCGGCCGAGGTCGAGCTCGCCTTCTCCGCCGCCCTGCCGTAGCCGCCGCCGCGCTGGCGTAGCCGCCTCCGCCGCCCTGCCGTAGCCGCCACGCCGGCACTTCTTTCCGGTTTCGCGACGCATCCGGTCGCTTTTCGGACAAAGAACGGCGGCGCGCCCGCGAAGTGCGTTGACCCGGGGAGGCTGGTGGTTTATCGTGGCGCGAAGTGGCGTGCCGGGGAGGGGTTCCCTGCTGCCCAAGGAGCATGGTGGTTCACAGTGGTGAGGAGCACGTCCTTTCGTGGTGGTGAAGTTCTTCGGTCGGTACGAGCACTCGCTCGACCCCAAGGGTCGAATAATCCTTCCTGCCAAGTTTCGTACCCATTTCGCGTGCGGAGGGTATCTGACCCAGTACTGGGAGGGCTGCCTGGCCCTGTGGGCGCCGGACGAGTTCGAGAAGCAGATGACGAGCATGGAGGCGGCCCAGGAGCTCGGTCGCTCCGAGCGCAACCTGGCCCGGGTGTGGGCCGCGGGCACGCAGGAGGCCGAGGTGGACAAGCAGGGCCGGCTCTTCATCGCCCAGCCGCTACGGACCTTCGCCGGTCTGGACACGGGGGTGCTCGTGAACGGCGCCCTGAACCGCATCGAGCTGTGGGACCCCGAGCGGTGGGCGGCGAGGTTGGCCGCCACGGAACAGACCCTGAACGACGACGAACCAGCCGAGGTGTCCTGACCTGGACCATGCGCAGCCCTTCGACCGGCACGGTGGAAGAACCCCTCTCCGCATCCTTCCCGATTCGACCGGGGAATTCCCCCGGCGGTACCGGGCGGGTCGAGGGGCTGCAGATGACCCAGGCATTCACACATCGGCCGGTGATGGTCGACGAGGTGGTCGACCTCCTGGCGGACGTCCCGGCGGGGCTCTTCGTCGACGCCACTCTCGGGGGAGCAGGCCACGCGTCGGCTGTCCTCGACGCGAACGCCGGCCTGCGCCTCATCGGCATCGACCGTGACGCGGACGCGCTGGTGGCGGCCGAGGAGCGGCTGAGGCCCTACGGGGACCGGGTCGTCGCGCTCCACCATGCCCGCTTCGACCGCCTGCCCCTCGTGGTGACGGAGCCGGCGACCGCCGTCCTTTTGGACCTCGGCGTCAGCTCGCCCCAGTTCGACATCGCCGACCGCGGCTTCTCCTACCGCCACGACGGCCCCCTCGACATGCGCATGGACCGGTCCCAGCGCCGCACCGCCGCCGACCTCGTCAACAGCCTCGACGAGCAGGCTCTGGCCCGCCTCCTCGTCCGGGGCGGCGAGGGCAGGTTCGCCCGCCGCATCGCCCGCACCCTGGTGACCCGCCGGCCGGTGGAGACCACGACCCAACTGGTCGACGCGGTCAAGGACGCCATCCCCGCCGCCGCCCGCCGCACCGGCGGGCACCCGGCCAAGCGGGTGTTCCAGGCGCTGCGCATCGCGGTGAACGACGAGCTCGACATCCTCGGTCCCACGGTCGACGCCGCCGTTGCCGCGCTGGCGCCCGGCGGGAGGGTGGTGGTGCTCGCCTACCACTCAGGCGAGGACCGCATCGTGAAGGCCCGGCTGCTCGATGCGTCGACCGGCGGGTGCCTGTGCCCGCCGCAGCTGCCGTGCGTGTGCGGCGCCGTCCCGCTGGTGCGGCTGTTGAACCGTGGGGCCCGCAAGCCCTCCGCGGCCGAGATTGCGGAGAACCGCCGGGCCGAGAGCGCACGCCTCCGTGCCGCCGAGCGTCTGGCCGCGCCGGCGCCGACCCCGACCGACCTGCACGACGACGACGACGAGAGGAGCAGCTCGTGACCGCAGTCCTTCCCGAGCGCAGCACCCGCAGGGCACCCGAGCGGGCGCCTCGTCCCGAGCCGAAGCAGGTGGGCACCAAGCCGTCCCTCGCTGTCGTCGACCCCCGTTACCGCACCCCCGCCCAGCGGCGGACCCGCGCTCGAGTCATGGGCCTGCTCGTCCTCATGGTGGTGGCGTCCGCCCTCTTCGGGCTGGTCACGTCCCATGTCGCCCTGACCCAGGGCCAGTTCCGCCTGGAGGACATGCGGGCCAAGGCCGGCGTCGAGCAGGCGCGGTACGAGCGTCTGCGCCTCGAGGTCGCCGAGCTCGAGTCGCCCGGCCGGATCGTGGCCGCCGCCCAGGAGCGCCTCGGCATGGTGTCGCCCCCCGGCATCACCTATCTGTCGCCGATCGGGCCGGTATCGGACGTCGCCGCCGACGAGGCGGACGAGGCCGCCGCCGAGGACTGGTCGACCGTCAAGCCCCAGCTGGCGAGTCGCCCATGACAACGCCGCCCCGGGCGGGGCGCCGGCTGCCGAGCCCCCCGGCGCCGGCGCCCACTGCCCGGCGGACGGGATCGGGCCGCGCCGCCGGTGGGACCGGCGCGGCCGA
>JAHFUS010000124.1 GCA_023264975.1 Actinomycetes bacterium
ATGACCCGCCGGATGCCGAACTTGCGCGTGCTCATCGTCCCACCATATCGAACGGTTCCGTTGACGAACAACATCTTCGTCGGATCTGCTACTCTACAGAGCCGTTGTCTAATCCACATCGCGACAGTGCGGCAGCCGGGGAGATCCCTGACCTGCTGACCGTTGAAGAGGCGGCCCAGCTACTCCGAGTGGGCCGGACGAAGGCGTACGCCATGGCCCGGGAGTGGCGGACCACCGGCGGACAGTCCGGGCTGCCCGTGGTCGACCTCGGTCATCTACTCCGTGTTCCCCGCCAGGCGCTGGAAGCGAGCGTCGGCGCCGAGCTGACCCAGGTGCCAGCGATCTCGGTTCGATCGTCGCGACCAGGTGGCCCCGAAGCGGTCCCTGTCCCGCGTTGTCCAGGCGCTCCGGCGCCGGCTCCGGTCGAACCGCCAGCGGCAGGAGCAGGCCAGGCCACTCGTCGGCCGGCGCATCGGGTCCGAACACGGCGCGCCGACGTCAACCAGCTCAACCTCTTCGAACTACCTGCTGACACGACCGCTGAGGCCGCCGACGAGACCCGATGACGAACTCTGGCTCCTGCCACACCGACGACCTCCACTTCTCCCCGAAAGCACAACCATGACCACCTACGCCAACCCCGACGACCTCCCAGCCTCACCCCCGACCACCGAACCCATCCCCCAGATTCTTCCTGCAACCCCTTCAACCCCCACCCCCTCAGACACTTGCCACCTCTTCGAGGAGGCGGCGGAGTCGGTGGTGTCAACGCCGTGCTGACCCTCACAGCGCTGCTCGATCCCGAGTACGTCATCTCCTCGGTGGCCCTCGGCCTCGACGAGTACTACGCCGGCATCGGCGAGGCCCCCGGCGTGTGGGCCGGACGCTTCGCCCCCGACCTCGGCCTGGCCGGCGTGGTCGACGCCGACGACCTGCGCTCGATCGTCGCCGGCCACCACCCCGGCACCGGTGTGAACCTGCTGGCCGGTCGCCCCAAGCGCAAGGTCAACGTCTTCGACGCCACGTTCTCCGCCCCCAAGGGCGTGTCCGTCCTGTGGGCCTTGGGCACCGACCACACGGCGGGCGTCGTCACCCGCTGCCACACCGCCGCCGTCGCCACCGCCCTGTCGTTCCTGGAGGACAAGGCGGCCGTCGCCCGCCAGCAGGCCAAGGGCGTGCGCCGACGGGTCCCGACGACCGGCTTCGCGGTGGCCACCTTCGCCCACCGCACCTCGCGCGAGGGCGACCCCCAGATGCACAGCCACTGCCTGATCGCCAACGTGGTGCGCCGCCTCGACGGCTCCCACGTCGCCTTCGACGCTAATCCCCTCCACGACTGGGCCAAGGCGGCCGGGTCGGTCTACCAGGCCGAGATCCAGCGCCTGCTCAGCACCGAGCTCGGCGTCGAGTGGGGACCCGAGCGCAACGGCTGTCGGGAGATGGCCGGCTTCGGCACCGAGGCGCTCCGGGCCTTCTCCAAGCGCACCGTCGCCATCGAGGCCGAGCTGGAGGCCTCCGGCGCCGTCTACGAGTTAGCCGCCGCCCGCATGCGGGCCGACGACGCCGCCTCGCTCGCCACCCGTCCCCGCAAGGACCACTCCCTCACCCCGACCCTGCTGGCCGAGCGCTGGGGGAGCGAGGCGAAAGCCTTGGGTCTGGACGGCCCGGAGATGGTGGAGGCGGCGGTGCTCGGCCGGCGCACCCGCGTCATCGCCCTGAGCCCCGACGAGGTGCTCGCCGGCCTGTTGGGCCCCGAGACCGGCCTGTGCGCCACCGAGGCCCGCTTCGACGAGGCCAAGGTGGTCGAGCGCATCTGCGCCGCCTCGGCCGGGCGCCTCACCACCGAGCAGATCCTGGCCATGGCCAGCGACTTTTTGGCCTCCGAGCACGTCGTGCGCCTGGTGCCGGACACCAACGAGGCACGCCGTCGTCCACCGCAGTGGTCGACCGTCGCCCACCGCCAACTGGAGAACACCGTCCTCGACCACCTGGGGACCCTGGTCGACACGCCCATCCCCGCCGTCGCTGCCGATCTGGTGGAGCAGGCCGTGGTGGCCGAGGGGGGCCTGGGCCCCGACCAGGAGGCGGCGGTGCGGGCCCTGTGCGGCCCCGGCCCGGCCCTGCGCTGCATGATCTCCCCCGGCGGCTACGGCAAGACCACCGCCGTGCACGCCGGAGCGGCCGCCGCCACCGCTGCCGGACGACCGGTGCTGGGCCTCGCCACCACCAACCAGGCCGTCGCCGGCCTGCGCTCGGTGGGCATCTCCGCCACCACCATCGCCCGCCTGCGCCTCGACCTCGCCGACCGTCCCCTGGCCCCGGGCACCGTCGTCATCCTCGATGAGGTGTCGCAGGTCTCCACCCGCGACGCCGCCGTCGTCGTGGGGGCGGTGGTCAACACACCGGGGGCCCAGCTGTGGTGCCTGGGTGACCCGAGGCAGTCCCAGGCCGTCGGAGCCGGCGGCCTGGCCGCCGAGGTGGCCCGCCTGGGGGAGGCGGGGTTCATCCCCGCCCCCGCTCTGGTGGTCAACCGCCGCCAGCGCGACGCCGTGGATCGCATGGCCCTGGCCGAGTTGCGGGCCGGCCACGCCGGGGCCAGCCAGGCCATCCGCACCGAGGCGGGCTGGGAGCACGAGGAGGACACGCCGCTCGTCACCCGGGAGGCCATGGCCGAGGCGGTGGCGACCGACATCGAGAGCCACGGTGCGGCGAACGTGGCCGCTCTCGCCGTCAGCCACGCCGACTGCGAGGACATCGCCGACCGCATCCGGGCCCGCCTGGCCGCCGCCGGATCCATCGACGGCGTGTCCCTGACAGGGCCGGGCTGGGGGACCGGCGCCCAGCGCAGCTACGCCCGGGGCGACCGGGTGCTCCTGCACACCAAGCCGGGACCGGCCGGCCTGCACAACGGCTCCACCGGCACGGTGGTGGCGGTGGACGACCACGGCCTGCTCGTCGCCTTCGACACCGCAAGCGAGGTGACGCTGGCCCAGGCGTTCGTGGCCGGGCGGCGCCGTGACGCCAACCCGAACCTGTCCCACGCGTGGTGCCGCACGGTCGAGGGCGCCCAGGGCGGGACCTGGGAGGCGGTGCACCTGCTGGGCACAGCCTCGCTCGACGCCCTGGTGGGCTACACCGGCCAGAGCCGGGGACGAGCACCGACCCACACCTGGAACACCCGGGCCCTGGCCGTGGCCGACCACGGCGGGCTGGCGGCCGACGAGCGCAGTGCCACCGAGGTGGTGCTGGGCGGCCTCAGTCGCGAGCCGGTGACCACCTTCGCCGCCGCGGATGACCCGTGGATCGTCCACGCCCGCCTGAGCGCCGAGCGCGACGAGCACGTCGGCGTCCTGGCCGGCGCACCGCCCGACCCGGGCAGGTCCCTCGACCAGGAACGTGCGAGAGCCGAGCGGGACGTGCGCATCCTCACCAGGGCCAGCGAGGAGTTGGAGCGGGCGGAAGCCCGGATCGGCGACTTCGGTCCCCTCGCCGGCCTGCGCCGCTCCGGCCGTGCCGAGCGCAGCCACGCCGAACACGCCCTGGCCCGGGCCCGGGACCGGCTGGACGCGGCCCGCGCCAACCGGCGGGTGAGCGAGCACCGGGTGGGCGAGCTGGAGGCGGC
>JAHFUS010000125.1 GCA_023264975.1 Actinomycetes bacterium
CGCGCACTTTCAGCAGCACCTTCAGTGAGCCAATCGACGCGTTCCGCGGGACGACGTGAGACCGCCCGAGCGCACCCAGTCGGGCTCGGTCACCGCCTTCGTGGCGTCGATCACGGTGGCGCTGGTTGCGGTAGCCGGGCTGGTGGTGGACGGCGGCTACCTCCTGGCCGGCCGGCGCGCCGCCTTGGACGAGGCGGAGGCGGCCGCCCGTGCCGGCGCCCAGGCTATCGACCAGGACGCACTTCGCACCGGTGGCCCGGTCTCCCTGCGCGTCGATGAGGCCCGCCAACGGGTGGCCGACTACCTGGCTCGCTCCGGTCACGACGGCGACGCCGACGTGAGCGGGGACACCGTGACCGTCCGCGTCCGGCGCAGCCAGCGACTCACGATCCTCGGCCTGTTCGGCGTCGGGCCGGTGGTCATCAATGCCTCCGGCAAGGCTCATGGCGTCCAGGCCGTGGGGGAGGGCGAACCATGATGACAACGACGTGTCGGCCGCGAGCCGTTCGCCGAGTGCTCCGGGCCACGAGCGCGCTGGCGACCCTCGGCGGTCTCCTGGTCGGCGTGCCGGTGGTGCTGACGCGCATGCTCGGCTGGCCACTCCCTCGGTCGGTACCTCGCTGGACCGCCGTCGGCGACGCCCTCGGCGGCGCGTCTATCTCCGACGACGTGCTCATCAAGACCCTGGCCATCGCCACCTGGGTGCTCTGGGCGCTCATCGTGGCGTCCTTCGTGGCGGAGTCGGTCGCGTGGATGCGAGGGAGGGAGGCGCGCCGGCTCCCCCTCGCCGGACTGCTCCAACCCGCCGTCCGTGAGCTCGTCGTGTCGGCGGTGCTCCTCTTCGGTGCGCTGCGCCCGGTGGGAATGACATCGATCGCAATCCGGCCGGCGATGCCCGCTCTCGTTTCGTTCCCGACGCCGGCCGCGACCGCAGATCAACTCACCGCTACTGTCGCTCGAGCAGACGCGCCGACGCGTCCGACCTGTGTCGTCGGGGACCACGACTCGCTGTGGAAGATCGCCGGCCGCCACCTCGACGACCCGATGCGCTGGCGGGACATCTGGGAACTGAACCGCGGCGCCACCTTCCCCGACGGCCGCAGGTTCACGAACTCGAACCTGATCCAACCCGGGTGGGTCCTGGTCATGCCCGGCGACGCCGTCGGCTTGGCCACGGCTGGCGCCACGCCACCACCAGATCCGGCCGTCTCGGCTCCCTCCTCCGAGCCGGCCGCTCCTCCCGCCGCTGCTCTTTCCGACCTCGCCACCCAACCGGCGGCCGCTCCATCCCCGCCATCGGAGGCCCAACCGACGCCGGCACCCGCGGTTTCGCACCTCGACCGTGACGACCCCGACCACGACGTCCGCCCACTCCTCGCGTCCTCGGCGTTGATCGCGGCGGGCGTGATCGCCATGCTGACCAGGCTGCGCCGGCGCCAGCAGCGTCACCGCCGGTCGGGGCGGATGATCCGCCTCCCGTCTGGCCCTGCCGCCCGCACCGAGGTCCAACTGCGCCGTGCCGCCGTCGGCGCGCCGTACGACCGCCTCGATCTCGCGCTGCGCGCCCTCGCCCACTCCCTCGGGCGTCGCCAGGCGGGGCCTTGCCCGGCCATCTCCGTCCTGAGCGTAGGGCCCGAGGCCATCGAGATCCTGCTGACCGAGGCGGTCGACGCCCCGCCCGGACCGTTCGACGTGACAGCCGACGGGCGGGCATGGACCCTTTCAGCCGGTGTCCCCGACGACGAGTTGCGTCCTCTTGCCGATCTCCAGTCCGGCCCGGCGCCGGCGTTGGTCACGGTGGGGACGATCGACGACCGGACGGTGCTGATCGACCTCGAGGCTGGGGCTCGCACCATCGTCGGGGGCGATCCCGACGACGCCCGAGAGCAGCTGTGGTCGATGGCCATCGAACTGGCGACCAGCAACCGGGCGGACGATCTGAGGCTCGTGCTGGTGGGCAAACCGCCCGGCGGGCTCGACATGCTCGACCGGGTCGAGGTGGTGGACAGCCTCGACGAGGTGATGGTGGTGATCGAGGCCGAGGCGGCCACGACGACCGCCACTCTCGCCAGCCTCCGGCGCTCGTCGACGTGCGACGCCCGGGCCGCCGACCCGACCCTCCTGCTGACGCCGACAGTGGTCATCGTCGCCGATGCGCTGAGCGGATCAGCGATTGACCGGCTCATGTCAATCGCGGCTGAGTCCCACGGCCTGGCCGTTCTCGCCGCCGGCCTTGATGTCGACGTCGCCTTCGACCGCGAGCTCTGCGTCGAGGCCGACACCATGGTGGTGAAACCGCTCGGGCTCCGCCTCCGGCCGGCGGCCCTGCCGCCCGGCGTGGTGGAGGACATCGGCGAGCTGCTCGGTACCGCCGTCGATCTCGATCCAGGGTTCGAGCTCGAGATCGACCTGGAGCCCGCCTGCCACCCGCCACCCGAAGGACTGACGATGGGGCCCGAGAACCTGCCCCTCACCTTCGGCGACGATGGCAATCCCATCGTCCCGGCCGGCCACGTCCTGCTCAGGGTTCTGGGACCGGTGGAGATTGTCGGCGGCGAACGCCCGATCGATCGCCGACGGTGCATCGAGCTTGTGACCTACCTGGCGCTCCACCCGGAGGGTGTGGACGAGGGCCGCATCAAGGCTGCGCTCTGGCCCGAGTCGGAGCCGACCCGAGGGGCCTTCAACGAGACGGTGTCACGCGCCCGCAGACTGCTTGGCCTCGATCCGACTGGGGTTCACCATCTGCGGCCGGTCGACAACCGCCGCTACCTGCTGGGTCCCTACGTCCTCACCGATGCCGACGTCCTGCAGCAATCGCATACCTCGGGCGAGGCCGCGCGTCTCGTCCGAGGGTTGCCCTTTGAGGGCACTGGTCGAGGGTACGAGTGGGCGTACGAGGAGGCCCATGCGTATCGGCTCAGCGCGATCGTTGAGCAGCTCGACGGCTCGGTCCAGACCACTCGCCGTGGACGGACAGCGGCTCCTCAGGCCACCTGACAAGCGGACCGACCAGGCAATCGACCCAGGTAGAGGTCGCCAGCCGACTCCGCCATGATCCGCAGCGCATGCGGTCGTCCAGAGCGACCTCGTCATCGAGAGCGAAGGAGTCGTGGCACCCGACCGGCGGACGTCACAAGCGTTCGGTACGAGCCCTATTGAGCGCCCGGATGGCTTTGAGCTCCCCGTCACGATGCGTGACCGCTGGGTCCAAGCGCTCCCGACGCGCCTGATTGTTAGGTCGTGTCCCGTGGACGAGCCGGCTCGCGTTATGGAGCGCGTGTTATGAGGCGGTCCTCAAGCGCACCCCGCCGGAAGCCGGGCGCTCGCAACCATCATCTCCTTTTGAGCGTGGACTCAGGCGACGGCGATAAAGCCCCATCGGCACATCGATTGCACCAGCGGACTGTTCTCCCCAACGAGTAATCACTCGCCATTGTCTGCGATGAATTCGCGGGGCCACGATTAGGCTCAGACCTCCGGAAGTCGGTCGTGAGTGACTGTTGAAGTCATCAGGGCGCGATCCGGTAGATGATCGGCCTCGGATCACCGAGCATGTGCGCCTCGGCGGCGGTGAGTTCGTCGGC
>JAHFUS010000017.1 GCA_023264975.1 Actinomycetes bacterium
GACGGCACCGTGTCGAGCATCCTCGGAAACGCAGGGTCGATCAACGGCACGGTCAAGGGCATCCGGGGCAACCTGAGCGCCCTGCAGCCGGTCGTGCGGTCCATCAACGACGGCGTGGCCACCATCAACGGCCAGGCCGACAACGCCATCCGTGACGTCCGCAACATCAAGAACGACCTGGTTGCCGTCCTGGCCCATGTCGGCACCGGCGGCGCCGGCGGTCACACCGGCGCAGGTGGCAAGACCATCTCCGGTCACGCCAACTCCATCGACTGCTCTACCGCCATCCTCAACAGCCAAGGCTGCGAGAAGTAGCGAAAAGAGCAGGACAACGTCGGGCAGGTGCCTCGTCGGCGGGGAGGCACCTGCCCGATCGTCGCGTCCGGGCGGGACCACCCCGCCCGGTGGAGTTCGCGCCCCGTCAGCCGTTACGATCTTACGGTTCGGGGGCACGCAGGGTTGGCCCGGGGGACGCTCGAGGGGTGTCGGCAGGTGTAGGACCGAGGAGGACGTAGTGATGGCGGTGCCCAGAGCCTCCCGGAGTGCCGACGTCATCCGGCGTCGCGCCCGGGGCCGGTGACGGCCAGTCCGCCGCGGCGGCAGCGGCGACCGGACCCGTTCAAGACGCTCGGCATCCCGCACACGTCGACGGCCGCCGAGGTGACCACGGCGTTCCGCACGCTGGCCAAGAAGTACCACCCGGACAAGTACCAGGCGAGGCCCGAAAAGGAACGCCAGGCGGCCGAGAAGCGCATGGCCGAGCTCAACGAGGCCTACAAGCTGGCCCGGGAGAAGCTCAGTCGGGGCGTAGACGACGACATCTACGGCACCCGGTCCCGCTCACGGGCTACCCGGTACGAAGGCTCGGACGTGGGCGCCTATGCCCGTACGGCCCGCCGCAGCGAAAGCTCGGCCGCCCGGGCGTCGCGCATCGCCGCTTCGCGTGACCAGGCCGAGCGGGCGGCGCGCGAGCACGAGACCCAGGCCCGGGTCTTCCAGCGCCTGCGTCTCGACGCCCGCAAGACGGCCCAGTACGGCGATGCCGTCGCCAAGCCAAGGTCGCGGCTCGTCGCCAGGATCCCGAGCACCATGGCCGGTGCCGGACAGGCCGTGCACACCAACGAACTGGCCTGCCGCAGTTGCCGGACGATCCAGCGCCTGCCGGTCCACTGGCACGAACGCCTCATCGACACGGCCTTCTTCTGCTCGAATTGCGACCAGGTGCTCCTCAGCCGCTGAGCGGCCGGCGGCGCCCGCTCAGGTGGTGGGCGTGGTGCCGGGGGCGACGGTGGTGGACGGCTCGGGTGTGGGCTTGTCGGAGGTGTTGGTGAGGCTGTTGGCCACGCCCTTGAAGGTGCGGGCCAGCCGGTTGAGTTCCTCGGGCGGCCGGGTCACGAACACGAGCATGTAGAGCTTGGTGGGCGCGACCACGAAGTACCGCACGGCCAGGCCCGGGTCGGGGCTGTCGGCGTCGATGGTCGTCTCGAAGATGTCCCGTACGACGGGGAGACCGTTGATCTCGTCGTTGGCCGGGTCGCCGCCTTCGACGAACTTGGTGCCCTCGAGCGCCCCCTGGATGACCGCCGGGGCGTCCTCGGCTCTGATGTTCCGCACGGTCAGGATGGCGAAGCTCTCGGGTCCTGCCTGGAGCACGGCGCGCTCGGCACCGTCGGTCGGCAGCTTGATCCAGTCCTTCGGGTGCTTGAACGTGAAACCGGATTCGCTGTCGGTGAACGTGGCCCACCCGGAGGTGTTGATCGGGCTGGTGTCGACGGCGGTGGTGGACGTGGTGGAGGACGCCGTCTGATCCTTGCCCCCGTCGCTCTTGCCCAGCACGAACGCCACCACGATCACGGCGAGGAAGACGGCGACGACGAGGACCATCTTCCAGGCCTGGCCGCTGGAACCTCCGGACGACTCGGGCTCGGGCGCCGGGTCGGTCGAGGGGGTGGGCATGGGTGGTAACGGGGGGGCATCCGCGGCGGCCGAAGCCGGACCGGGTTCGGGCGGGATGGAGACGACCGGCTCGGCGTCCGGCGCCGACACGAGCGGTTCGCCGCCGACGGGCGACGGAGGCTCCGGCTCCTCGGGTTTCGACAGGTCGATCGGGGGCGCTGACGGCGGGGGTGCTGGCGAGGGCGCCGCAGCGTCGGCACCGTCGGCCTCAGGGCCGTCGGAACCGGTCAGGCCGGCGCCGGGCGGCGGAGGGTCGGGTGCCCCGCCGGAGGTGGCACCGACCACACCTGGCTCGGTCGGGTGCTGGTCAGACACGTGCGCTCACCCCCTCACGCTACCGTGCGCGCCGTTGCACGGGTGGCGGCCTCCGCGTCGGAGCCGGGCCTGGGGGTCGACGGGCGCACCCGTTCATGGGACCATGGCTGACACGCCGTGCGGCACAATCCAGATTTTGTTGGCACATGTGCGTTGACCACCTAGCTGTCGAAAGACTATGGTGAGGTTGCACCCAACAACGAAGGGGGTCTGTATGTTTGGCGCAGCTGCCGTGCTCACGGGCTGGTACATCGGCTTCGTGATCGCATTGGTGGTCATCACGGTCGTCGTCATCCTGGCGGGCATGATCCTGGGCCTGGCCCGGCGCATCGCCGTGCAGGCGGAAGCCATCACCGTCAGCCTCGACCAAGGCCGGCTCAACACGCTCCCCCTGTGGGAGGTCGACAAGGTGAACGAGGAGCTCCGGCTCATCGTTCGGAACGCCGAGCAGGCTCGCGCCGTCCTCGGAGGTGGGAACTGATGCTGCTAGCTCTCCAGTCCGAACACATCACGTTCTGGTGGATCACCCTCGGCATGGGCGCCGTGGTGGTCATCGCCGTGATCGTGCTGTTGTCGCTCCTCGTCAGCTTCGTGGACGACATCGACCGCAATCTCAAGGATGTCTGGGACACTGCCACCCGGTTGGCGGCCAACACGGCCACCACCTGGATGCTGGGCCAGACCGTCGCCCGCACCGCTGAGCTGGGGGCCGAGATCGACCGCCACGCCGAGCTCCTCGCCGCCAAGGGGGCCGGCCGCCGATGACCCTGCGCATCTTCCTCACGGTGCTCGAGATCCTGCTGTTCGTCGGCGTCCTCGGGTTCTTTCTCAACCGCATCACCCAGCAGTTGGTCAGCGTGAACAAGACCCTGGCCAAGATCACCTTCGGCGTGCGCGCCGTCGAGACGCAGTGCTACGCCATCGGCCCCGCCGCCGACCGGATCAACGCCAATCTGTCGTCGGTCGCCGCCGGCCTCGAAGACGCGGCCTCCCGCGCGGAGCGTTTGGCCCGCTAGTACTGTCACCGGAATGACCGACGGGCTCCTGCCACCGTATGGGGAGCCCGTCGGCGACCGGGTCGATGACGCACGGGTGCTCGAGGTGTTCATCAAGGACGAGCCGGCCCTTGTCCACTCGCCCCTGCTTCACCTCGAGGGCGCCACGCTGGTGGCCGACGGCGACTTCTCGATCGCCATGCGCATTGCTCCGCGCGCGTTCCTTCTCCGCCGTGACCTGCCGGACGCCGTCGGCAAGGCCCACCGCCTGCTGACCCTGGCCCTCGGTGCGGCCGGCCACACCTGTCTCGACGAGGAGAGCCCGCTGGCGGCGGCCGTGGCCATCCAGGTGCTCGGCCTGCGCACGGCCAGCTGGGACCTCTGGGGCGCCGACATCGACGAGTCCTTCCTCCAGCTTCGCAGCGCCGCCGCCGGCGAGTGGGGGGGAATGTTCCCGGAGGGACCGCCGTCGGTGCCCGGCCCCGGCCCCCTCGGCTGACCGCCCCGGCGGCCGACGCTCCACCGTTGCACTCCTCCCCCGGAGAGCCAGCGCGCGCCGCGCCCGTCGCCGTCGTGTTCGACGTGGACGGCACCCTGGTCGACAGCGAGCGGCACGGGCACCGCGTGGCGTTCAACCTCGCCTTCGAGGCGTTCGGCCTGCCCTACCGGTGGGACGAGGGGGAGTACGGCCGGCTGCTCCGGCTCACCGGGGGGCGCAGGCGCATCGAGCGCTACCTGGAGGTTGCCGGCATGGGGGAGGAGCGCGTCGCCCTCGCCGCCTCGCTGCACGAGCGGAAGACGGAGATCATGACGGGGCTGATCGAGGACGGACGGATAGAGGCCCGGCCCGGGGTGGGCCGCCTCCTGGCCGAGCTGGCGGGCGCCGGTGCCACCCTGGCCGTCGCCACCACGGGCAGTCGGGGCTGGGTGGAGCGGGTGCTGGCCCGGTCCACCCCCGGTGCCCACTTCGCAGTGGTCGTCACCGGCAGCGATGTCGAGGCACGCAAGCCGGACCCCGAGGCCTATGTGCGGGCGGTGGAGCTGCTCGGCGTCCCTGCGGCCGAAGTGGTCGCAGTGGAGGACTCGGCCGAGGGTCTGGCGTCCGCCCTCGGTGCCGGGTTGCGCTGCGCGGTGGTGGTGAACGGCTACACGAGCGACCACGACCTCGACGGAGCCGATCTTGTGCTCGACGGCTTCGGCGAGCCGGATCAGCCTGCTCGGGTGCTGGGCGACCCCCGCCGCACCGGGTGTGCCGGCGTCCTCGACGCCGCCACGCTAGTCCGCCTGCTCGAGGGGTAAGGACCCCAGGCACGGCGCGCCCTGCTGTTCCGCACCGGGGACCGGGGCGCGATACTTCCTCGGGGACGGTGCCCGACGAGGAGCGCGCCGCCCGGCGTGCACCAGGGAAGGACGGGGTGGCCGAGGAGCTGTTCGCAGTCACGACCCGCTCCCGCCTCAAGGGTCCCTGGCTGTTCCCGGCCATGATGATCGCCTCGGTGCGGGTCCGCCGGCAGCTGGCCACCACCGGCACCGTGGTGCGATGGGCCAGCATCGTGGCCGGGCCATCGGAGTTCTGGACCATCACGGTGTGGAAGAGCCGCCACGACATGCAGGAGTTCATGCAGTCGGGCGCCCACGACGACATCATGTGGCTCTTCTCCAAGTGGCTGCAGTCGTTCTGGCTCATGCGCTGGCGGCCGGGCCCCGACGAGATCGGCCGGTGGAAGGGCATCGCCATGTGCCAACCCGAGCCGGAGTACGAGAAGCCCCCGATGGAGCGGGCGAAGGGCGAGGCGCTGCAGAAGGCGCTCGACCACCTGCCGAGGTTGAAGGCGGCGACGGCGGCCGACGGCACGCTGTCGTACGAGAGTTCGCCCTACGCCCGTCGCAGCCGGGCCGAGGTCGGCGGTGCGGGCGGGCTGGTGGTGCACCTGTCCACGTCGGCCCTCGACTCGTGGGAGGCACTGAAGGCGTTGCGGGCGCTGCGCCAGGAGGCCCGGGCCGATCCCGAGAGCCTGCGCACCGTGCTGGGCTTCGGGAAGCCGGGCCAGGTGTACCTGCTGTGCGTGTGGGCCGATCGCCATGCGGCCCGGCGCCTGCTCGACTCGCCCCGCCTGGCTGCCGCCGTCAAGCGGTGGCCCGACGGCTGCTGGGCCAACGAGTGGATCCCCGAGAACGAGTTCGGCCACTGGGACGGGCTCCGCCTGCGCCACGGCCGCCAGCGCTACGCCATCGCCGTGCCGTCCCTCGCCCGCAGAGCGGCCGAGATGCCCGACGCCTGAGTGCCCTGCGGGAAACACCAGGCTCGGCCGCCTCATTCGACCGGAGCGTCGGCTGCCGACCCGGCGTCCTCGGGGCCTTGCCGCCGCCGGCACGCCGCTCCCGACGGCCAAAGGTGACAGCGGCAGGAGGGACCCGTAGGATTTGCCGCAAACGCACGAGGAGGACGACGACCATCAGCGACCTGAACGCAGTGGCCCGCGCAATGGTGGCCCCAGGTAAAGGTATCCTGGCAGCCGACGAGAGTTCGGGCACGATCACCAAGCGGTTCGAGGCCATCGGCATCGAATCGACCTTTGACAGCCGGCGTGACTACCGCCAGGCGTTGCTCACCACGCCGGGCCTCGAGGAGTTCATCAGCGGCGTCATCCTCTACGACGAGACGATTCGCCAGTCCACCGCCGATGGCGTGGCCTTCCCCAAGCTGCTCGAGGGACTCGGCATCATGCCGGGCATCAAGGTCGACACTGGCGCCATGCCGCTGCCCGGGTCGCCGGACGAGAAGATCACCGAGGGACTCGACGGCCTGCCCAAGCGGGTGGCCGAGTACGTGTCGCTTGGCGCCAAGTTCGCCAAGTGGCGGGCGGTGATCACCATCGGCGACGGCATCCCGACCGACTACTGCATCCAGGCCAACGCCGCCGCGCTGGCCCGTTACGCCTCCATCTGCCAGGAGGGCGGGCTGGTGCCGATCGTCGAGCCCGAGGTCCTGATGGACTGGGAGAACGACGTCGACCGCTGCGCCGAGGTCACCAAGAAGGCCCACGAGGCGGTGTTCGCCGCCCTCGACCTGCACCGGGTGGCGCTCGACGGCATCATCCTCAAGCCCAACATGGCCATCTCCGGCAAGAAGTCGGCCACCCAGGCTTCTGTGGACGAGGTCGCCGCCGCCACCGTGAAGCTCCTCACGTCGACGGTGCCCGAGTCCGTTCCCGGCATCGCCTTCCTCTCCGGCGGCCAGAGCGCCGACGTGGCCACCGCCCACCTCAACGCCATGAACAAGCTGGGTCCCCACCCGTGGCAGCTCAGCTTCTCCTACGGCCGGGCCCTTCAGGACGACGCCCTCAACGCGTGGAAGGGCGAGGCCTCCAACGTCGAGGCCGCCCAGGCCGCCCTCTACGGCCGGTCCAAGGACAACAGCCTGGCCAGCAAGGGCGAGTACACCCCCCAGCAGGCCTAGCCGCACTCCATTCGGTTCGCCAAGTAGGCCCCCGCTCCGGCGGGGGCCTCTTGCTGTCGCGGCTCGTTCTGGTCGGCGCAGCGGAGCGCCTCTCGCAGCGCGGCTGCCGCCCGCCGGCGCAACGCCGAGGTCGCCCGCGTCCCGTTCACCCGTCGTCCCCGGCCGGCGTGAGCGTGGTGAACGGGCATTCGCCTAGCTGCTGAAGCTCGGCACGTCGACGGTGACGGTGGTCCCCTCGCCTGGGCGGGACAGCACTACCACCTTGGCGCCCACGAGTGCGGCGCGCTCCTGCATGCCGACGAGCCCGTAGCTGTGCGGCCGGTGCTCGTCGCGGACCCGGTCGACGTCGAACCCGATCCCGTCGTCGGCCACCTCGAGGCGGGCGCCGGCGGCGCCGGCCGACAGCGACACGGCCACCGTGGTGGCTGCGGCATGCTTGGCCACGTTCTGGAGAGCCTCCTGGGCGATGCGGAACAGGGCGGTCTCCACGTGAGCCGGCAGCGAGAGCGGCACCACGTCGACGGCGACATGCAGGCCGGGGACGCTGGCGGCCAGGGTCTCCAGGCCGGGCCCGAGGCCGAGGTCGTCGAGTACGGCGGGCCGCAGGCCCACGATGGCGCGGCGGGCCTCCTCCATGGCGGCGGTGGCGAGGTCCTTGGCCAGGGCCAGCTCGTCGGCCACAACGTCGGCGTCGAGGTGCACGGCCTCGTCGGCGGCGGACAGGTGGTACCAGAGGCTCACCAGCCGTTGGCTGATGCCGTCGTGGATGTCGGCCGCCACCCGCCGGCGCTCGAGCTCCTGCAGTTCGATGGTGCGCGCCGCGAAGCGCTCGAGTTCGGCCTCGCGCTCGGCCAGGCGGGAGTAGAGCCGGGAGTTCTCGACGATACCGGCCATGAGGCCGGCGACGTCGGACAGGACGGCCACGTCCTCGTCGGTGTGCTGGCGGCGGGCCTTGGAGTGCACGTTCACCACGCCCACCACCCGTTGTCCCCGGCGCACCATGGGCAGCGACACGAGCGAGGCGTAGTCCTCGCCCCGCAGGGCCGGGATGTACTTGTAGCGGGGATCGCTCCACTTGTCGTCGACGACGAGGGGCTTGCCGTGCTGGGCGACCCAGCCGGCCACTCCCTCGCCAAAGGCGAGCTCGATGGTGCCGGCCAGCACGTCGAACGGCGGTGTGGCGCCGGCCAGCACCAGGCAGCCGCGGGCCTCGTCGACGAGGTGGACGAAGCACACGTCGGCGTCGTTGGCCTCGATGATGAGCGCAGCCACCCGGCGCACGACCTCGCGCAGGTCGAGGTCCTCGGCGGTGATCTCGATAATGCGGCGCAGCAGCCCGGAACGGGTGACCCGCCGGCCGTCGTCGCGCTGCGACGGCGTTGCGGGACCGTGCGGGGCCGACAGGCCGGGCGCCCCGTCCCCGGCCGGGGTCGGTGGAATCAATGGAACAGGCCCTCGCGCAGGGCGGTGGCGATGGCCTGGGCCCGGTCGGCCACACCCAGCTTGCGGTACACGGAGCGGGCGTGGGTCTTCACCGTCTCCTCGCCCATGACCAGCTGGTTGGCGATGGCCCGGTGCGACAGGCCCCGCACCATCTGCTCGAGCACCTCGCTCTCGCGGTGTGTGAGGCCGAGGTGGGCGCCGGGCCAGTACTCGCCGCTGTGGAGCCGGGCGGCCGACAGGGCCACCCGTCCCATGAGGGCGGGGTCGATGGCGATCTCGCCGTCCATCACACGCTCCAGGTGTCCCACCAGTTCGAGGCCGGTCACCCGTTTCAGCAGGAAGCCCGCGGCACCGGCCCGCAGGGCCTGGAACAGGTACTGCTCGTCGTCGTAGACGGTGAGGAAGATCACGCGCAGGCCGACGAACCGGCTGAGCAGCTCTTGGCACAGGTCGAGCCCGCTGGCGCCCTTCAGGCGCACGTCGAGGAGGACGACGTCGGGCTTGACGTCCCGGACGAGATCGCCGGCAGTGGACGCTTCGGTGGCCTGTCCCACGATCTCCACCCGCCCGACGTGGGGGCGCAGCATTGACGACAGGCCGTCGAGCACCATCTGGTGGTCGTCGACGAGCACGGCCCGGATGGGCAGCGCAGGCTGCTGTTCGATGGCGTCCACCACCACCCAAGTCTACGAGCGGCCGGTAGGGCGCCGGGATCACGTGGGAGCACGGCGCTGCAGGGACCCGGACGGGCCGGTGGACTTCGAGTGAGCTCGTGGCGGTCGAGTGCCTCTTGCGGCGGCCGGGTGCGTGGGCGCCCGAACGCCGGCCGGAGTTCTGTACTGCGATGGCGAAGGCGATGGCGTGCTGGGGGCGGCCCGCGCCTTCAGGTGCCTTGCGCCTCGCCCAGCTCCGCCGGCGGCGGTGGCAGCACGAGCAGCGGAGTGGCCGCTGTGAGGACCTGGTCGGCGCCGACGATCTCGTAGGCGTAGCCCTGCTCGGCCAGGAAGCGCTGGCGGCGGGCGGCGAACTCCTGGTCGTTGGTGTCACGCGACACCACGGCGAAGAACCAGGCGGGACGGCCGTCGCGCTTGGGGCGCAGGATGCGTCCGAGGCGCTGGGCCTCCTCCTGGCGGCTGCCGAAGGTGCCCGAGATCTGGACGGCCACGCTGGCCTCGGGCAGGTCGATCGAGAAGTTGGCCACCTTGGACACGACCAGGACGGCGACCTCGCCGCCCCGGAAGGCGGCGTACAGGCGCTCGCGCTCGCGGTTGGGTGTCTTGCCGGTGATGAGCGGGGCGCCGAGACGGGCCGCCACCTGCTGGAGCTGGTCGATGTACTGGCCGATCACCAGGGTGGGCTCGCCCGCCGCAACCGCCGCCGCGCACAGCGCCTCCACCACCGCCAGCTTGGAGCGGGCAGTGGAGCCGACCCGGTAGCGGTCCTCGGGCTCGGCCAGCGCGTACGTCATGCGTTCCTCGTCGGAGAGGGTGACGCGCACCTCGGTGCAGCGGGCCGGGGCGATCCACCCCTGGGCCTCGATGTCGCGCCACGGGGCGTCGAACCTCTTCGGGCCGATGAGGCTGAACACGTCGCCCTCGTGGCCGTCCTCGCGCACCAGCGTGGCGGTGAGCCCGAGCCGGCGGCGGCTCTGGATCTCGGCCGTCATCCGGAACACCGGCGCCGGGAGCAGGTGGACCTCGTCGTAGACGACGAGGCCCCAGTCCTCGGCCGAGAACAGCTCCAGGTGCTGGTACTGCCCGTGGCGGCGGGTGGTGACGATCTGGTAGGTGGCGATGGTGACCGGGCGGACCTGCTTGCGCTCGCCCGAGTACTCGCCGATCTCGTCGTCACGGAGGGTGGTGCGGGCGAGCAGCTCGGCCCGCCACTGCCGGGCCGACACTGTGTTCGTGACGAGGATCAGGGTGCGGGCGCCGGCCCGCGCCATGGCGGCAAGGCCGACGAGGGTCTTGCCGGCGCCGCAGGGGAGCACGATGACACCGCTGCCGGCGGCGAAGAAGGACTCGACCGCCTGGCGCTGGTAGGGGCGGAGCACGAAGCCGGCGTCGTCGCGCAGGGCGATGGGGTGGGCAGCCCCGTCGACGTAGCCGGCCCGGTCCTCCGCCGGCCAGCCGAGCTTGAGCAGCGCCTGCTTGATCCGGCCCCGTTCGCCGCGGGGGACCGACACCGTGTCGTCGTCGATGCGCGGCCCCACGATCGGCGCCACCGTCTTGGCCCGGAGGACCTCCTCCAGCACGGCCCGGTCGGTGCCGGCGAGCACCAACCCGTGCACAGGGTGGACGTCGAGACTGAGGCGGCCGTAGCGGGACATGACCTCGGCCACGTCGATAAGCAGGGCCTGGCCGACCGGGTAGCGCGACCAGCGGATGAGGGCGTCGACGACCTGTTCGGCGTCGATGCCGGCGGCCCGGGCGTTCCACAGCCCGAGCGGTGTGAGCCGGTAGGTGTGGACGTGCTCGGGTGACCGCTCCAGCTCGGCGAACGGGGCGATTGCGGCCCGGCAGGCCGCCGCGTCGGGATGGTCGACCTCGAGCAGGAGCGTGCGGTCGGACTGGATGATGAGCGGTCCCTCGCTCATGTGCCCACCGTTCCCGCACGCTGGGGCACCGGCGTGCTGATCACGGACCGTCGTCGCAGGCCGCTCACAGGACCAGTCCCTCTTCGGCGCTGGTGAGGACGCGGGCCCACCGCACCTGCGTGTACGGCACCGTCCGGGGCTTCCAGCCCGGGAGGCACTCGATGGCGATCGACCCGCCGTCGACGTCGATGATGGCGGCGGTGAGCAGCTCCTCGCCGCCCTTGCGGCCGGCCACGCCGATGCGCACCATCCACTGCTCCTCCCAGGCCTCGTCCAGCATGGTGATAATGCGCACCTGGCTGCGGGCGATGTCGCCCGGACGGGTGGCGCCGGCCGTGGCGGTCCCGCCTCTGGCGGAGGCGCCACTGCCCCGTGACCGCTCGAGGCGGCACTCAGCGCACCCGTTGTCGCCACAGTCGTACTCGTCGTCGTCGAAGGGCTCGTCGTCGTCCAGCTCGTCGTCGTCGAACAGCTCTGGCGCCCACCGGGGCGTGACGACGGAGCGCTTCGAAGCCGGGCCGGCGGACGCCCTCCGGAGGCCGGCCACCACGGCCGCGGGATCGCCAGCAGGACCGTCCTTGCCGGCGGCGGCCCGGACTGCAGATCCGCCGCGCTCGCGGCGTGGGACGACCACGGCCCGAGGCGGAGTGGTGCGGGTGACGACCAGGGCGCCGGTGGTGTCCTCCTGGGCGGCCAGGTAGCCGCCTGCGTGAAGGGCGGCAAGCACCTTTGCCGGCGCGGCGTCGCAGACCACCACTGTGGGGGCCAGCTCGCGCAGGCCCAGGGACGCCGTGCGACGGCCGACGCGGACCTCGGCCAGCAGTGCGGGGTCGTCGCAGCGCAGATAGCACGTGGCCATCCCGACACGGAGCCGGCCATGGCGGCGGCCGACATCGGCCACCAGGTAGGCCAGCGGCTGGGGCACCCCGCGCGTGGCGTGGGCCTCGAGGAAGGCTGCGATCTCCTCGGCCGTGCGGCCCGCCTGGAACCCCCGCAGCAGGGAGGACTCGCTGAAGCGGTACACGGTGGCGGCGCCGGTGGACTCGACATCGGCCACCAGTTCGAGCTCGGTGCGCACGGCCGGTGCCAGCTCCCCCGGGGCCATGGCCGACAGGTCGGCCTGTACGACGAAAGCGGAGACCACGGACGGGGCGAAAGGGGCCAGGGCCCGGGCCGCCTTCTCGTTGTCGCCGCCGAGGGCGAAGCGCCCGGCCGTGCTCAGCGCAGCGAAGGCAGCCAGGCCGAGGAGCTCCGCCTCGGCCATGACCCACTCGGCCTGCACCGGCGCCGGCGCTATGCCGCCGCTCCACATGACCGGGGCGGACCAGATGGCCCGGCGCCGGAGGCCCACCTCGTCGACTCCCTGGCCCTCGCCCACTCCGGCCAGCAGCGTGAGCACGGCGTGACGCTGGGCCTGGGCACCGGGGTCGTCCGGGCGCGGCATCAGGGGCGGGATCGGCTTGTCCTTTGTGCCCATGGCACCGGCGACGCTCAGGTACACCGGCGACTCGCGCCACGCTGCGGCCAAGTCGGCCCAGCGCTGTGCGACCTCCAGCTCGAGCCAGGCGTCGTAGGCGGGCAGGGGCAGGGCCGTGCCGGTGGCGGGGTCCGCCGCAGCCAGGCCGGCGACCCCGGCCAGCTCAAGCAGCCGGGCGGTGGCCGGCTCACTGCGGCCGAGCATCTTCGCCAGTCGCCGCACGTCCCGGATTCCGATGCCGCCCGCTTTGAGGATCGGGGTGGGCGTCGCGGCGAGCGCGTCGAGGGCTTCGCTCAGGTTGGCGACGAGGGCCAGCGCCCGCTCGGCCGCCGCCGAATCGACCGACTGCTGGTCGACCCGGAACGTCCCGAGGTCTGGCGGGCTGGGCGCGAGCACGGGGTAGGGCACTCCGCCGCGCAGGGCCAGCCCCGCCTCGCGGGGGATGGCGACGGTGTTGTACGTGAGCGGAGCGGCGACCCCGCGGTTGACGAGCCAGCCCATCGGTCGGTGGTCGGGGAACCAGGACTCATTGCCCGGCACGGTGGCTGCGCCGCATCGTTGCAGGCTGTCGATCAACTCGGCCGTGCCCGCCGGGCCCCTGCCGACCACATCGCGTACGACCCTGGGGTCGCGCAACGCCTGGCACACCACGGCGAGCATGGCCGTCTTGTCGCGGCCGGGGTCGAGACCGAGGCGGCGGGCGGTCTCCCGCAGTTCGGGCATCGTGCGGTGCCCGAGGATCTGGTCGGCCGGTGGGCCCAGCCCGGCCGGGAAGCCGAGCCGGCGGAACCCCTCGACGGCGTGGAGGTCCGGCCCGGAGCGGAACACCAGGCCCAGGTGGTCGAGCCGGTCG
Source organism: Actinomycetes bacterium (assembly GCA_023264975.1). Taxonomy (GTDB): domain Bacteria; phylum Actinomycetota; class Acidimicrobiia; order Acidimicrobiales; genus JAHFUS01. Next base: position 13,096 of record JAHFUS010000017.1, read on the forward strand.
AGCGCCCGGTCGAGGTCGGTCTGGTCGACCGGGAGGCCGAGCACGGCCCGCAGCCCCTCCACCGTCGCCGGTGGATCAAGGAGGCAGACGGCCTCGGCGACCTGAAGGCACCACTGATCGAGGCGGGCCCGGCAGGCCTGGAACGCAGGGCCGGCGGACGCCCGGTAGGCGAGGTTCTCGAAGTCGGGCGGGGGCGGATCGGTCAGCTCCGGACGGGCGGCCAGCAGGGCCTCGAGCCGGTCGTCGTCCCGTGACCGCAGGGCGTCGACCACGACCGGGTCGATCGTCCCGCCTCCCCGCATCCGCAGCACCTCGGCTGTGGCCATCTACACCTCATGTGTCGCAGTGTCGAACCGGGCGCTCGGGGAAGCGCCGTGACCCTACCCGGCACCGGTCCCCGACGGGTGGATGGGCAGCGCGACCCCTCCCCGGGTCCCCGTCAGGGGGGAGGACTCGGGAAGGCGTTCCCCGTAGGATTCCCCAACCATGTCGACAGCCACCGCGCCCGCGTCCGACCAGAAGATCAACATCATCCCGTCGGTCCTGCCCGCTGACTACGCCCGCCTCGGGGAGGAGCTCCAGGCTCTCGAGAAGGCAGGCGTCGACCGGGTCCAGTGGGACGTGATGGACGGCGTGTTCGTGCCCAACCTCACGTTCGGGCCCGACGTCATCAAGTCGGTGCGCTCGTGGGTGGACGTGCCCTTCGAGGCCCACCTCATGGTCGTGGAGCCCGACCGCATGCTCCAGCAGTGGGTCGACGCCGGCTGCGAACTGGTGATCGTGCACGCCGAGGCCTGCACGCACCTGCACCGGTCCCTGGCGTCGCTCAAGGACATGGGAGCCAAGGCGGCCGTGGCCCTGAACCCGCACACGCCCGTCGAGGCGGTGAAGAACGTGGTCGACCTGCTCGACCTCCTCCTCGTGATGACGGTGAACCCGGGCTTCGGGGGCCAGGCGTACATCAAGACGATGGAGCCCAAGATCGCCGAGGCGGCCGCCCTGCTGCGCAACGCCGACCACTACGTGGAGCTCGAGGTCGACGGGGGTATCGGCCCCGAGACCATCGACGGCGCCGTGAAGGCGGGCGCCCGCGCCCTCATCGCCGGAAGCGCGCTGTTCAAGTACCCCGAGGGCCTCGAGTACGGCGTGTCCGACCTGCGAGCCCGCGCCCGGGCCGCCGTGCCCGGCCTGCAGTAGGCGCCTCCACTCCGTTCCTCCCTTCGTCCCGTCCCTCCGAGCACCAACGAGGTCCCGATGCCCCACAAGCAAGTCGCCATCGAACGAGCCTGGCAGCGCGACAACGGCTCCCGCCGCACCCGCCCGGCCATGCTCGCCATCGCCGGTGACAGCGCGGCCGGCAAGACCACCCTTACCAAGGGCCTGGTCGCCGCCCTCGGGGCCATGCACTGCACGTCGGTGTGCACGGACCATTACCACCGCTATGACCGCGAGGAGCGCAAGGACAAGACTTTCACGCCCCTTCACCCGGACTGCAACTACGTCGAGGTGATGGAGCAGCACCTGCAGCTGCTGGCACTGGGTCAGCCCATCCTTCAGCCCACCTACCACCACAGCAACGGCACGCTGGGCCGCCCGGTGCTCGTCGACCCCGACCAGTACGTGATTATCGAGGGCCTGCTGCCCCTGTTCTCCAAGCTGTCGCGGGCGTGTTTCGACGTCGGGGTCTACCTCGACCCGCCCGAGGAGATCCGCTACGACTGGAAGATCAAGCGGGACACCACCAAGCGGGGCTACACCGAGGAGGCGGTCCGGGCCGAGCTCGCCAAGCGCGAGCCGGAGTCGGCCGAGTTCATCCGGCCCCAGCGTGCCCACGCCGACATCGTGGTGCGCTTCGCCCCCATCGAGGAGCGGGGCGAGTCGCCCGACGATCCCCTGAGCGCCACCCTGCTCCTGCGGCCCACCGCCGCCCACCCCGACCTGGCCAGCATCCTCACCGAGGACGTGGGCAAGGCCATCCACATGAAGCTGAGCCGCGACGAGGACGGCAAGCCGGTCGACGCCGTGCACATCCACGGCTACGCCGACCCAGGCGTCACCGAGAAGGTGAAGCTGGCGATCTGGGACCAGCTGGGCGTGGACGAGCCCTTTCCGGAGACGCTGGGCGAACTGGAGCCCGGGGGGCCGAGGAGCGAGCCGCTGGCCATCACCCAGCTGCTGCTGCTCTACCACCTGATCCAGGCCCGCCAGCAGGCGTCCTGACCGGGCCATCGGTGGCGATGGCGCCACACCCGGCGTCGCGATCGCGCGCGGCCGGCCGGTGACGGTCTCTGCAGCCGACGTGCGAGCGGCGGCCGCGCGCCTCGAAGGCGTGGCCGTTCGCACGCCGCTCGAGCGCAGCGTCCGCCTCTCCGGGGTCACCGGCGCCGAGGTCTGGCTGAAGCGCGAGGACCTCCAGCCGGTGCGGTCCTACAAGCTGCGTGGCGCCTACAACTTCATAGCGTCGCTCACTGCGTCGGAGCGGGCCGCAGGGGTGGTGTGTGCCAGCGCCGGCAACCACGGCCAGGGTGTGGCCTACACATGCCGGCGCCTCGGCGTGCAGTGCACCATCGTCCTGCCCCGCACCACGCCCCGCCAGAAGCGCGAGCGCATCGCCGCCCTGGGCGGCGACGTGGCCACCATCGTGATGGACGGCCACACCTACGACGAGGCCCACGAGGCGGCCGTGGCCCTGGCCCTGCGGGAGGGCGCCGTCCTGGTGCCGCCCTTCGACGACCACGGGGTGATCGCCGGCCAAGCCACCGTGGCCCTCGAGGTCGTCGACCAGCTGGGCCGGGCGCCCGACCTGTTCGTGGCACCCGTCGGTGGCGGCGGACTGCTGGCGGGCACGGCCGTGGTGGCGGCGGCAGCCACGCCCCAGGCCCGGGTCGTGGGCGTGGAGCCGCGGGGCGCCGCCAGCATGCGGGCCGCCCTCGACGCCGGTGAGCCCGTCACCCTGCCGTCGGTGGACAGCTTCGTCGACGGTGCGGCCGTGCGCCGGGTGGGCGACGTCACCTTCGGCCTGGTTCAGGCGCTGGTGGACGAGGTGGTGAGCGTGGCCGAGGGAAGCCTGTGCACCACCATGTTGGAGCTGTACCAGAGCGACGGGATCATCGCCGAGCCGGCCGGCGCCCTGGCCGTGGCCTGGCTGCGCGACGCCGTCGACGTGGTGCCCGGCTCGACTGTGGTGTGCATCGTGTCGGGCGGCAACAACGACGTGAGCCGCTACGGGGAAATCGTGGAGCGCTCCCTCGTGCACGAGGGCCTCAAGCACTACTTCCTGGTGGAGTTCCCCCAGGAGCCCGGTGCTCTTCGGGGTTTCCTCGACAACGTGCTCGGGCCTTCCGACGACATCACCCTGTTCGAGTACGTGAAGAAGAACAACCGAGAGGTCGGCCCCGCGCTGGTGGGCGTCGAGATCGCCGCCACTACCGACCTGGCGCCCTTGTTGGAGCGTATGAAGTCGAGCGGCCTCCAGATCGAGGCCCTCGAGGCCGGGTCGCCCGCCTTCCGCTTCCTGGTCTGATTCGGGTGCCCGACTTTCCGGCCGGCGCAATCGTCGCGAGCTTCGCCCGGCGACGCATCATGACAGCAGTGGCCCTGCTGCTATAATGCTTCAGTGCGGACCACAGTCACCCTCGACCCCGACGTGGCCGCCAAGCTGCGGGCCGAGGCACGGGCGCGGGACATCTCCTTCAAGGAGGCCTTGAACGAGGCGGTGCGGCGCGGCCTGCGCGACGACGCCCGGCCCACCGTGCCCTACGCCGTGCCCGCCCGGCGGATGGAGGTGCGCCCCGGCATCGACCTCGACAAGGCCCTCCGGCTGGCGTCGGAGATCGAGGACGAGGAAATCGTCCGCGAGCTCAACGCCCGCCGGTGAATCTGCCCGACGTCAACCTCCTGCTGTACGCACTGGACACATCGTCGCCCCGCCACGACGTGGCCCGCCGCTGGCTGGAGGACCAGCTCTCGGGGACCGAGCCGGTGGCATTCGCCTGGGTGGTGCTCCTTGCTTTCGTGCGGCTGGCCACACAGGCGCGCGTCTTCGCCCACCCGTTGACCGCCGAGGAGGCACTCGACGTCGTCGACGGCTGGTTGGCGCAACCGTCTGCCACCGTCGTGCACCCGAGCGAACGCCATCCGACGCGGTTGCGGTCGCTGCTCACCGCCGCCGGGACGGCCGGGAACCTCACCACCGACGCCCACCTGGCTGCGCTCGCCATCGAGCACGGGGCGCTGCTGTGCTCGTGTGATGCCGACTTCTCACGCTTTGCCGGCCTGCGCTGGAACGACCCCCTACGGGCTGACTGATCCCGCTGATCCCCGCAGAGGCGAAGTCCTGGGTCCTGGGATCAGCCCTTGGCCTTGGTCGTCTTTGTACCCGACGTCCCTGTACCCGGCTTCGCTGCCTTGGCGGGCGTCGGTTCCTCGGCTGCGTCGGACCACGAGGAGGCGGCCCAGACCGCGCCGAGGGCCATGACCACCAGGCCGGGGAGCGTGTGCCAGGCGGCGACGTCGGTGGCCACGAGGTCGTTCCGGGCGTCCTTGACCAGGGGGAGATGGGTGGCGGTCATCCACAGGCCTGCGAGGAGGATGCCGAAGCCGGCCAGGAGGAACGAGCCACCGCCGGGCGCCGGTGCCGAGCGGGCCCGCACGACGGCGACGGCCGACAGGATGAGGATGAGGGCGCCGGGCGCCACATGGTCGACGAACTCGTTCTTGGCTGCCGCGTTGAGGTCGGGACCGAGGAGGGCGTAGGGAGCGACGGCCGCCCACACGCCGACGGCCAGGCCGGCGTACGGCAGGCCCCGGCGGAGGGGACCCGGGGGCTGGGCGGCGCCAGCGGTCTTGGCCACGATCCTTTAGGCGGGCACCGGCAGCAGGCTGCGGGCCAACCCGCACAGCGCCTGCACGGCGGGGGAGTCGGGGGCCAGGTCGAGTGCGGCGACGCCCTTGCGGTCGGCCTCGACTATGGCCGGATCGTCGGGGATGGCGACGATCTCGTGGCCCTCGAAGGCGGCGGTGAGCGTGGCCATGTCGGCGTCGTTGCGGACGCGGCTGGCCACGATGACCAGGCGCCCGAGCATCTTGTCCCGGGCCAGCTCGGCGGCCCGCTGGCCGACCTCGATGGACTTCGGGGTGGGCTCGACCACGACGAGCACGGCGTCGACCCGCTCGTCGGCGAGGCGGGTCAAGGTGCCGATGCCCGCCTCCATGTCGGCGATCACCGTGAGGCCTTCGAAATCAGCGGATCCGAGCAACTGCTCGGGAGAGAGCCCACATCAGAGTCAGCCAGGGCTTGGGTTGTCGATTCGGCTGACCACCGCGAGACGCACGCCGTCGGGGGCGTCAGAGCCGAAGCGGGCGATGAGGTCGTCCCAGCCGGGGGCGTGCTCCTCGCCGCCCTCGTCGAGGGACTCCCGCATGGACTCCAGGCGTTCGGTCTCGAAGTCGCCCACACCGAGAGAGAGGCCCAGATTGGGGTTGGAGTCACAGTCGAGGGCCACGACGGTGGCGCCATGGCGGGCCATGGTGCGGGCGACGATGGCGGACGTGGTCGTCTTGCCCGAGCCACCCTTGCCGACGACAGCAACCCTCATGTGACGCTCTCCTCGGTCATGCGACGGTCATGCGACGCGCGGTCACGAAATTCGCCGGTCACGAAATTCGCCGGTCACGAAATTCGCTCCGCACTCAACTGTTCCACCAGTGATTCTACCGCCTTGACGGCGGCTGATCCGGGGGCCAGGTCGATCGGGGCCGCCATCTTCTCCTCGGCCTCGGCGAAGGCCACGTCCCACGGCACCGCGCCGACCACCTCGAGGCCCGTGCGTTCCTCGACCGTCTTCACGTCTCCCGCCTCCCGCGCCTTGTTCACCACTGCCACGATCTGCCGGGGATGCTCCTCGTCGAGGGCGAGGCGGGACAGCCGCCGGGCGGTCAGCATGGACTTGGCCGTCGGCTCCACCACGATGAGGATGAGCCGTGCGTAGTCGCCCCAGCCGGTGAACGGCTGGCGGGTGCCGCCGGGCAGGTCGCCCACTATGTTCCAGCGGTCCTCGGGCAGCTCCCGCAGGATCTGGCGGAAGGCGAACTGCGACCGGAACAGACCCCGGCCTGTGGAGCCGCGGTGCTTGCCGAACTGGAGGAAGCGGACTCCGTCGGGGGCGGTGGCCGCATACTGGTCGATGGCGTCGGCCGCCGTAAGGCCCGCCCGAAGGCGGTAGCGGGGGCCCTCCTCGCCCTCCGGTTTGTCCTCGATGGCCTCGTCCGGCAGCGGCGCATCGGAGATGGTGAGGCCGAGGGAGAAGGCCAGGCCGGGAAGGGGGTCGGAGTCGATGGCGAGCACCGGATGGCCCTGGCGGGCCAGCGCCCGGCAGAAGGTGCCGGCGATGGCCGACTTTCCGACGCCGCCCTTTCCCACGAAGGCAAGCCTCATTCGTCCACCTTCCTCGTGCCGGTCGTGGTCGACGGTGCCTTCCTCGGGCGACCGGAGAGCCACCAACCGAGGAGGAACAGGGCGGCGGCGACCAGGAGGACGACCGCCAGCGGCCCGGTGCTCGACGCCTTCTTCTCGTCGATCGACACCGGGGCGGCCGCGATGTCCTGGCGGGCGGTGTCCTCGGTGCCGAGGCGGGTGTCCGTCCACACCGCGAAGGCCTCGTCCCTGGAGCTGGTGAGGCCGAGCCGGGAGCCGAGATCGGGCTCCAGCTTGGGGTTGGCGCTGAAGCCGACCCGCGAGTCGAAGGAGGCGGTGGAGACACGGACGTCGTCGAACGCGGTCCCGTCGTCCGTCGACACGGCGAGGTATGCGTCCATCTTGAGGTTGCCGGGGTCTCGGCGACGGTCGAGGAACAGCACGTCGACCCGCCCGGTGGGAGCCACCGCGACACGGGGCATGTACTGGTCGGTGCCGTCCTTGAGGCGGTTGGAGTTGACACGGACCGGCTTGGCCCAGGTGGCCCCGCCGTCGCCGGACCGGCTCACGAAGACGTCGAGGTCGCCGTTGCGGCCGTCGCCCCACGAGACGTACAGCGACCGGTCCGGTCCTGCCGCGAGGGACGGGAACTCGGGCAGGAAGACGAGGAACCGCCTGGTGAGCACGATCCCGGCGTCCACCTCGACACCCTTGGAGAACGTCGCCCCGCCGTCGGTGGAGACGGTGACGACGAGCGAAACCGGGTCCTCGTACACCGGGCCCTCGAGGTTGCGGAAGTCGCGGTCGTCCTTCTTGAAGTCCTGGTAGAGCACGACCAGGTTGCCGTCGCTGTCGATCGCCGGGCTGGCGCCGCCGACGAACATCCGGTCGGGATCGCTGATCTCGACGGGTTGGGAGAAGGTCTTGCCCCCGTCTTTCGAGTGCACGGCCACGATCGGGCTCGGGTAGCCGACGATGGCGTGGGGCGCCACGTCCGCTGCCCGCAGGTAGGTGATGTGGACGACCGACTTCGAGTCGACGGCGATACGAGCCTGGAACGGCAACGGCAGGCCGGGCCCGGCGACCTTCACCGGCGTCGAGAGGGAGCGCCCACCGTCGTCGGAGCGGGCCACCCAGAGATTGTCCGGCCGGTTGCCGTTGCCTTCGAGGTTCACGTAGGAGACGTACAGGGTGCCGTCCGGTCCGAAGGCGACGTCCGCCGCGAAGGGCCGGTCCTTGTCGGGCGGCAGCGGCAAGGTCGTGGTCTGCCACGCCCGGCCGCCGTCGTTGCTCACCTGGAGTGACGCCGAGAACCGCGGCAGGTCGACCCGGTGGGCCACCACCACGTTGTCCGGGCGGGTGGGATTGCGGGCGACGGTTGGGGAGTTGTTGGCGTCGATGGGACCGTCGGGGTTGACGAAGACGTTCTGGCCGACGCCGACGGAAGTGTCGGCGCTCCTGGCCGACATCGCCCCGAGCGCCACCCCGGTTGTCGCCAGCACGGCCGCCAGCAACGCCAGCACCCGCCGCCTCTGACCCCCTGCCTGCGCCACAGCGGGGGACTCTAACCGCATCCCTAGATGGGAAAGAGGGGCTGGGCGGGGCGGACCAGAGCGCGGTGCGGGCGACGGGTGTCGCCGCCGGCCGGCCTGACCTGCCGACGGGCGTGGCGCAGGCCGCACGCGCCGCCGGGCTCGCCGAGGAACCTCCGGTTCCGAGCGCGAAACCTAGAGAGCCTTCGCCACCGACACCATGGCGGGGCCCAGGATCACCACGAGCACGGCCGGGAATATGAACGCGATCAGGGGGAAGAGGATCTTCACCGGCAGCTTGGCCGCCTTCTCCCTGGCCCTGGCCCGGCGCTTGCTCCGCATCTCCTTGGCCTGGGTGTGCAGGATGCGCCCGATGGGCATGCCGAGCGCGTCGGCTTGGGTGAGGGCGAGCACGAAGTTCGACAGGTCCGCCACGTCGGTGCGCTTCTTCAGGTTCTGGAGCGCCTCCCGGCGGGGCAGGCCGAGCTCCATCTCCTTCAGCGTGCGGGACAGCTCCCGGGCCAGCGGCGAGTCGAAGTGGGCGCACACGATCTCGAGGGCGCCCTCGAAGCCGACGCCGGCCTCCACCGAGATGGCCAGCAGGTCCACCACGTCGGGAAGGTCGTTCAAAATGGCGTCCTGGCGCTCCTGGACCTTGCGGGACAGCCACGTGGCCGGCGCCAGCGCCCCGATGGCGGGGAAGAGCACCACGATCAGCGTGGCCTTGCTGGTGGACAGCGAGAGAAGGGTGGCGCCGAGCAGGCCCAGCGTGAGGCCGGCGCCGGTGGCGATGGCCTGGGCGGTGATGAACTCCTCGGCCCGGACGGACGAACTGAGGCCGGCCAGCAGAAGCTGGCGGTGCACCTTCGCCACGTGGTTCCGGGGAGTCAGCGACGTGACCTTGTCGACGAAGCCGGCCCCGAGCGGCCGCATGACCCTGGACAGGAAAGGCAGCCGCATCCGGCTGGTGAACGTGTCCCCCTCGTCCTCGTCGTGCATGCCGATCTCGAGGTCGTGGAGGTAGCCGGTGGGGTCGGCGGCGAGCTTACGGCGGCTCACGCCGGTGGCGACGGCGGCCAGCCCGCCTACGGTGACGGCCACGGCAAGGATCAGCGTCATGTCCATCGTCAGACCTCGATCTTGACCATTTTGAGAATGACGGCCACGCCGGTTGCGATCGACGCGAACGTCATGCCGAGGATGAGCAGGCCCCAGCCCTTGTAGAACGGCGCCGCGTAGCCCGGGTTCATCACCTGGATGGCGACGAGCAGCCCGAAGGGCATGGCGCCGAGCACCCATGCCGAGATGCGCCCCTCGGCGGTGAGCACCTTCACCTCCCGCCGCACCTCCTCCCGGCTGCGGATGAAGTCGGCCAGCGTGTGGAGCATGTCGGCCAGCTTGCCGCCGACCGTCTGCTGGATGCGGATGGCCTGCACGACCCACCGCAGGTCCTCGATCTCGAGGCGGACGGCCATGCGGTCGAGCGCCTCCACCAGCGGGTCGCCCAGCTGTGTCTCGTAGACAACCCGGGAGAACTCCTCGGCCAGCGGGTTCTCCGCTTCCTCGGTCATCATCTGGACCGCCCGCAGGAACGTGTGGCCGGCGGACAGCGACGAGGCGATGAGCGAGAGTGCCTCGGGCAGCTGGGCCTCGAACGCCTGGCGGCGTTTGGTGACCTTCACCTTCGGAATGAGGTCGCCGGCCACGACGACGGCAAGGAAGCCGGCGACGCCGAGCACCACGGCGCTCGTGATGAGGCCGAGGAGGACGCCGGCGACGATGGCGCCGGAGCCGACCACGACCACGTACTCACCGGGCTTGAGGGGGATGCGGGCCCGCTCGAGGAGCAGGCCGAGCGACCCCTTGGTGTCGAACTGGCCGACCATGCGGCCGGCCATGGTGACGGCGCCCTCGGCCAGCGCGTTGCGGCCCTCGGTCACGGACTCGACCGGCACGTCGCGCTCGCCGTAGGGCAGGTCGAGGATCTCGGCCAGGTCGTAGTCGCGGTCCCGGCCCCGCACCAGGAGCCCCACCACGACCAGTGCGAGGCCGGAACCGACGAGGAGGGCGACGAGGGCGGGGTTCATCGGGCCCGCTCCATCTCCGCCAGATCGCTGGCCGCCGGCACCCGTGTCACCCGGGTTTGGCGGTCCTGCTGCTGGCGGGCGCCCTTCGACTGGAACGTCTTGGCAGGAACCTCGACGCCGGCGTCGGCCAGCTTGTCGAGGAACTTGGGCCGCAGACCGGTGGCGACCAGCTCGCCGCCGGCCTTGCCGTTGGCGCCCCCGTTGTTGCGCCAGTGGAAGATCTCCTGCAGCAGGATGATGTCGCCCTCGAGACCTTGGATCTCGGTGACGGAGGTGACCACCCGGCGCCCGTCGGGACGGCGGTCGAGGTGGACGATGATGTCGATGGCGGCGTTGACCTGCTCGCGGATGGCCCGCAACGGCAGGTCGAACCCGGCCATCAGCACCATGGTCTCCAGCCGGCTCAGGGCGTCCCGGGCGCTGTTGGCGTGGACGGTGGTCATGGAGCCCTCGTGGCCGGTGTTCATGGCCTGGAGCATGTCGAGGGCCTCGGGCCCGCGGACCTCACCCACGATGATCCGGTCCGGCCGCATGCGCAGGGAGTTTTTCACCAGGTCCCGGATGCGGACCTCGCCCACGCCCTCGGCGTTGGGCGGGCGGGACTCCAGGTTGATCACGTGCGGCTGCTGGAGCTGGAGCTCGGCCGAGTCCTCGATGGTGACGATGCGCTCACCGTCGGGCACGAAGGACGACAGCACGTTGAGGTTGGTCGTCTTGCCGGTCCCGGTACCGCCCGATACGAGGATGTTGAGCTTGCCCCGCACGCATGCCTCGAGCACGACGGCAAGGTCGAGCGTGAACGTGCCGAAGTTGATGAGGTCCTTGACCGTGTATGGGTCGGCCGCGAACTTCCTGATGGTGAGCACCGAGCCGTGGATCGCGAGCGGTGGGATGATGGCGTTGACGCGGGACCCGTCGGGGAGCCGGGCGTCGACCATGGGCGAACTCTCGTCGATGCGCCGGCCGACGGCCGACACGATCTTCTCGATCACCTGGCGGTACTGGGTGTCGTCGGTGAAGGCCAGGTCGGTGGGCTCGATCTTCCCCGCCCGCTCCACCCAGATCCCGTCGTAGCCGTTGCACATGATCTCGGTGACGGACTGGTCCTGGAGCAGCGGGTCCAAGGGCCCGTAGCCGAGGGTGTCCTGGATCACCTCCTGTACGAAGCGGCGGCGCTGGAGGGGCGAGACCTGCACCTCCTGGCGCTGGAGGATGCGATCGAGGGCCCCCTTCAGTTCGGCCGTGAGGGCGTCTCCCTTCAGCTTGCCCATCTTGGGGGCCACCTCGGCCAGTACCAGGGCACGGACCTTGCGCTTGGACTCCTCCCAGGAGGAGTTGTCCTGCTTCGTCTTGGCGTCGACGACCCTGGTCCTGGTGCGGCCCGGGCGGGCTGCGGCGAGATCGGTCGCCGCCTCCTGCCTGCGGTCCTCCGCCTCGAGGGCGGCAAGCCTTTCCGACAGCTTCATAGGGTCTCCTACCTTGCCTGGTGGGCGGGCTGGCGACGGAACAAGCGGCGGCCCCCGCCGTGCGCGTCCGCGGCGGGAACGGCGTTGGCGAAGGCCGTCTTGGCCCGGTCGCTCTCGGGGAGCAGCAGGCTGAAGCCATCGAGGATCAGCTTGCTGATCTGCGAATTTGGTGACGACGCCAGGACGGGTGTGCCCAGGTTGATGGAGCGGCTCACCTCCTTGGCGTAGGGGAGCACGGCCGAGAAGCCCTGCGGGAACAGTCGGGTCACCTGGGCCACGTCGATGCCCACGTCGGTCTCCGCCTTGTTGAGGAGGAGCTGGATGTTGTCGCTCGGGATCTTCAACCGATCGAGGGCGCTCAGGAAGACGCCCATGTTGCGCACGCTCGGCAGGTCGAGGGTGGCCATCGTGAACAGGGTGTCCGACAGGTCGAAGGCGGCCAGCACGATCTCGTTCAAGGCCGAGGGCGTGTCCACCACCACGTAGTCGAAGCGGGCCCGGGCCGCATTGATGATGCGGCTGACGTCCATCGGGTCGATCCCGTCGGCCTCCGCAGGGTCCTTCGGGGCGGCCAGGACCGAAATGCCCGAGTCGTGGGTGACCATGTACTCCTCGAGGTGGTTCTGTAGGTCCACCTCGTCGGCGTCCTGGCGCTGGAGGGCGTCGTAGATCGTGTACCGCGGCCGCAGCCGCAGGGCGGTGGAGACCTCGCCGAACTGGAGGTCCAGGTCGATGATGCACGCCCGCTTCCCGCTGTAATGGCTCAGCAGGTAGGCCAGGTTGGTGGCGATGAAGGTCTTCCCGCACCCGCCGGTGGCCGACGACATGGTGAACACGCGGCCGTGGGTGTGTTGTCCGCTGCCACTCATCGACATGGCGCTCGCCGGCTCGTGGGGCGCGTCCACCATCTTGGCCATGTCGAGCACCCGGCCGATGCTCTCCCGCAGGAGCTCGTCATCCACCGGCAGCTGCACGAGGTCGACGGCGCCCGTGCGCACGATGTCGCGCAAGGCTGCGTCCGGCCGGCGGCCGAAAGCCAGGAGCAGCTGCATGGTGGGCAGCTCGTCGTGGATCACCTCGAGGCGGGCCAGGCCCGTCCTGGTGCCGAGGCTGGGGCCGGCGACGAGCACGTCGAACGGGCCCTCGGTGGCCAGGATGTCGGCCACCACGCCGACCCGGGCGGCCGTGCTGATCTCCGGACGGGGCCGGAGATCGGCGACGACACGCTCGAACTGCTCGGCCAGGGCGCCGCTGCGCTCGAGGACGAGGATCTTGGGGTTGCGCATCAGGCGTCAGAACCCTCAGGCGATGTTCTGTGCGTTGCGGCCGGGCGTGGGCTGGAGAGCGGGGGCTCCGTCGGCCGACAGCGACATCCAGATGCCCTCGAAGGAGGCCAGGTAGATGACCCTTTCGGCGTCGCCCGGGTTCACGGCGAGCAGGTAAGTGGTGTTCCCGCCTTCGGCTCCGGCGGGCGGGGCCGTCACGGCGAGGACCCTTGCCCCGCTGAGCACGAGTTTGGCGAGGGGCGGGCCCTTCGCGGCGGAGATCGGCTGACGCTCCTTGAACGTGCCGTAGACATTCACCTCGTCGTCGACCATGGCGTATCCCGCCAGACCGGGGATGGTCGGGACCTGGATCGCCACCGCCTCCTTGCCCGGCGGCACCTTGACCGCCGCAGGGACCGCAGCCGCGGGCTGGGCGGCCGCCGCCACCGAGGATGCGGCCGGCGCAGCGGCGGTGACCTTGCTGTCCTCGCCGTCACGGACGACGAGGAATGTAAGGGCAGCGCCGACGACGAAGACGGCTGCGCCGATGGCGATGAGGGGGGTAGAGCGGTTGCGGGCCATGCGTCCTCCGTTTGCAGAGTTGGGATACGAGATCGGCCAAGGCCATATTCGGCAACCCAAAGTGAAATTCGCATGAACTGGCAGGGCCGTTTGCCGGTGATCAATCCGGGCTAGGCGCAGCTAGGCCGACGGCGTACCAGCGGGCCATGACGGCCTAGGGGCGGGAGCCCGCAAATGAGCCGATCGGGCTATGGAGACCCCGCCCCCCCGGTGCCGATAGTCCCTCGGAGAGCTGAGGCCGAGAGGAGGCGCATGGTGAGCTGCCAGCAGGGGCCGATGGCCCGAAGGCGGTCGGGGCGGGACGAACGAGGCAGCGTCCTGGTCGAGTTCTCGTTCGTCTTCGCGCTGTTCATGCTGGTTATCTACGCGCTGATCAGCTTCGGGATGATCCTGGCCACCAAGAACAGCCTGACTCACGCCGCTGCCGAAGGTGCACGCGCCGCCATCAGCGTGGTGGAGGATCCGAGCCTGTCCGGCTCCGAGCGGGTGCAGCGGGCCCTCGACCAGGTGAGCAAGAGCTTGAACTGGCTGGGCGACAAGTACGAGCCCGCCGACACGTCGGCCGTCATCCAGGCCTGCGACGCGGCGGTGCCGGCCGGTCCGGAGTGCATCACCGTGACCATCGTGTACCCGTACGAGACCCGGCCCATCGTGCCCCCTGCCCCCGGGCTCGGCCTGGTGACACCCAAGAAACTGACGTCGACGGCTGTCGTCGAGCTCAGCTAGGAGGACGGCGGCCTGTGCAGACACGACGGTTGTTCGGACGGCGGGCACGACGCGACGAGCGGGGCGTGATCCTCGTCATGGCCGTGCCCGGGTTCGTCCTTGCGGTGGTCTGCCTGTCGCTGTCGGTGGACATCGGACGGCAGGTGTTCGAGAAGCGGAGCGACCAGTCGGTGGCCGACGCCGCCTCCCTCGACGCCGCTCGCAACCCGGCCGCCGCCCAGGCCCGGGCCGAGGCGTCGGCCCGGCGCAACGGGTTCGATCCCACCGCCCCCGGCCACTCCGTGATCGCCCAGCGGGGCACGGTGGACGCCAACCGGGTCTTCACCCCGTCCGCCGCCGGTCCCTCCGTGCTCGTGACCGTCTCCTCGCACATCGACTACATCTTCGTCCCCATGGCCAAGACGCTGACGGCCAGGGCGGTCGCCACCATGGGAGGCGGCAAGGAGGCCGGCTTCACCATCGGCACCAGCCTCGCCTCGATCGACACCTCCAAGTCCGTCCTGCTCAACGGCGTCCTCGGCGCCATGATCGGCGGTAGCGCCGACGTGGTGGGCTGGCAGGGGCTGGCGAGCTCACGCGTGACCCTCAAGCAGCTGGGCGACGAGCTGGAGCTGCTCGACGCCGGCGTCCAGTTCGGCACCGTGGACCAGATGCTCTCCTCCGACGTGACCCTGGCCAAGCTGGCCACGGCGACCGCCAACGCCCTCACCAGGCAGGGTGACTCCAACGCCGCCCTCTTCGCCGGACCGGGCGGGATCACCGCCCGGATGACCAATACCGCCACCTTCAAGCTCGGCAAGATGGTCAAGGTCGCCGAGGGCTCGGGGGCCTCGGCCCTGGCCGCCGAGTTCAACGTCTTCAGCCTCCTCACGGGCGGCGCCATGCTCGCCAACGGATCGAACCTCGTGAGCGTCCCGAACATCGGGGTCACGGTCCCCAACGTGGGGACCACCAGCTTGAGCCTCAAGGTGATCGAAGGACCGCAGATGTACGGCGGTCCTGACCAGACGGTCAACACCTATCTGCCCCACGCGCGCACCGGACAGGTCGAACTGACCCTCACGCCCACGCTGAACGTGCCGATCAGCGTCACCGGCCTCACCGGGGCCACCATCACGGGCCCCCTCCCGGTCGGCGTCACGGCGGCCGGTGCCGACGCCAACCTCACCAGCATCACGTGCCCGAACCCCAACGGCGGCGAGCGGGTCACCGTCGACCTCAAGCCGGTCTCGTCCTCGGCGTCGGGGCCGCTCACCGTCGCCGCCTCGGTCCTCGGCGTGGCCGTGACCTACAACGCCGCCACCACCGGCGCCGGGGCGGTGGACGCGCCGCCCACCTTTGTCGACTTCGCCTACCCCGGTGAGTTCTCCCCACCCGGCGCTGGCAAGCGGGTGGGCGCCTCGCCCCTCGGCCTCGGCCTCGTCACCACGTTCACCACGACAGCCACCGTCGGCTCGGTTGCGTCCATCCCGCCGCTGCTCACCAGCACGGTGAACGCGACCGTGGCCACAGCCACCCCACTGGTGGGACCGGCCGTCTCCGCCGCCCTCAAGCCGGTGCTCGCCGACCTGGATGCCCTCGTGGTGAAGCCGCTGCTGGACGGGCTCGGCGTCAGCATCGGGGCGGCAGATGTGACCGCCATCAACGGGGCCAAGCTCGTCACGACCTGCGGGACGCCGATGCGCCCCCTGCTGGTGAACTAGCACCAGCACGGTCGAGCTTGACGATGGAGGGATGGTACGGGCCCGCGCCGGCGGTCCGGTCCCGCATTTGGGGGTAGGTGGCGCCCATCCGAAGCGACTACGTTTCGTCTGGCAGAAATGGGGCAGCGGGCACCGGACGGTCGATGTGCCCGTTTTGCCGTCACCGGGGGGGAATCCCGATTCGCCGGCGAGAGAGTTCTGTGCGTACGCCCATTTCACCCCGAAGCCTGTTTACGACCGCTACCGGGCGCATCCTCGTCTTCGTCGTCCTCGTCGGCCTGGCCTGCGCCACAGGCGTCCTGCCGGCAGCCTCCGGACCGGTGGCCTCCGGGGTCATGGCCGCACGATCGGCCGCCGGCCTGCAGCCGCTGGCCCAGCACGCTGGCCTGGACGCCACCGCCGCCCGCCACGCCCAGGATATGGCGGCGCAGGGGAGCCTCTTCCACATGTCCGGGGTCACCGCCGCCGTGGAGCCCGAGATCCCCACCTGGACCCGCGTCGGCCAGAACGTGGGCATGGGCTCCTCCATCCCGGAGATCGAAGCCTCGTTCATGGCCTCCGCTCCCCACCGGGCCAACATCCTCGGCGACTACACCATGATGGGATCCGGCATGGCCACCGGCCCTGACGGCCGCCTGTGGGTGGCCCAGATCTTCGTGAAGGCCACGGCTGTTGCGTCGACCGTTCCCGCCGCGGCGCCGACTGCCCCGGCGATGACCGCCCCGCCGGCCACCGCCGGCACCGCCGCCGATCCTGTGCCCGCCCTCGAGCGGCCGGCGCCCGCAGCCGCCTCCCGGAGCGTCGCCCGCGCCGGGGCGCCGGCGACGCCGCCTCCTGCTCGCACGCCTCCCGGCGCCGCCGCGCCGCCCGCTACGACCCAGGCACCCGCCGTGCGGGTGCCCACGAAGGGCATCGTGGCCGCCGCCTCGGTGCGGGTGCATCGCTGGAACCGGCCACCTTCGCGGTCGACCGGCTACTGGCTGGCGGCGGCCGACGGCGGGGTGTTCGCCTACGGGCGGGCCCCGTTCCTCCGGTCCCTCGCCGGCGAGGCCCTCAACGCGCCGGTGGTCGCGCTGGCTCCGCTGGCCAACGGCAGCGGCTACTGGCTGGCGTCGGCCGACGGGGGCGTCTTCGCCTTCGGCGGCGCCCGTTACTTCAACTCCCTGGCCGGGCACGGCCTTCGGGCCCCCGTCGTCGACCTGGCGCCTCGCCCCGACGGCGCCGGCTACTGGCTGGCGTCCGCCGACGGGGGCGTTTTCGGGTTTGGCGCGGCCGCCTTCCTCGGGTCGCTGGCCACCCGCGCCCTCGCCGCTCCGGTTGTGGCGCTGGCGCCCACCCACACCGGCGCCGGGTACTGGCTGGTCACGGCGGACGGCGGCGTGTTCCCCTTCGGCGACGCCCCCGAATTGGGCTCACTCGCCGGCCAGGTGCTCGCCGCTCCCATCGTGAACCTGCAGCCCACGCCCTCGGGCAGGGGCTACCGCCTGGTCGCATCGGACGGCGGCGTGTTCGCCTTCGGTGACGCCGTCTACGCCGGCTCCATGGCCGGCCGCTCGCTCAATGCCCCGATCATCGACATCGCCCCCTCGGCGAGCGGCAGGGGTTACCGCCTGGTCGCCTCCGATGGTGGGGTGTTCGCGTTCGGCGACGCCTCGTTCGCGGGCGGGGTGGCCGGCAGCGCCCTCGACGGGTGGACTCCGCGGTAATCGAGACCGGGACCGGAGTTTCCGGCCCGAGTTCGACCGTGCTGCGGGCGGCCGGCGGGGCCGGCCACCCTCCCCCCTGAAGGCCCCTGGTCGGAAGCCGGGGAGGCTGCCTGCGGCAGCGGCGGCGGCCGCCGGCCCCCTGCGTTCGGGTGTAGCAGACTCGGCGGCGATGCAGATCGAGTTCAACAGCTCCGAGACCACGAGCCTCGGCGTCGAGATGGAGCTGGAGCTCGTCAATGCCGGCTCCCGCGAGCTGCACAGCGCAGCGTCGGAGATCCTCCATGAGCTCGGGCTCGGGCATCCGGGCGGGGAGCACCCGAAGGCGAAGCACGAGCTGCTGGAGTCCACCGTCGAGATCATCACCGGCGTGTGTGCCACGGTGGCCGAGGCCCGCGCCGACCTTGCCGGCACGCTCGCCGAGCTGCGGGCCGAGACCGAGCGCCGCAACCTGGAGATCATCTGCTCGGGCACCCACCCGTTCTCCCGTTGGGAGGATCAGCAGATCAGCCCCGACCCCCGCTACCACGCACTGGTGGAGGAGAAGCAGTGGCTGGCCAGGCGCCTGCAGATCTTCGGGATCCACGTGCACGTGGGCGTGCGCTCGGCCGAGAAGGCCATCGCCATCGCCAACGCCCTGTCGTCGTACATCCCCCACTTTCTCGGACTGTCTGCGTCCAGCCCGTTCTGGATGGGCAGGGACACCGGTCTGGCGTCGGCCCGGAGCAAAATATTCGAGGGCCTCCCCACCGCCGGTCTGCCGTACCAGCTGTCCGGATGGGCGGAGTTCGAGACGTTCATGACGACGCTCATCTCGGCCAAGGCCATCAGCTCGATCCGCGAGGTCTGGTGGGACATCCGCCCCCACCCCACCTTCGGCACGGTGGAGCTGCGCATCTGCGACGGCCTGCCCACGCTCCGGGAGGTGGCGGCGGTGGCGGCTATGAGCCACTGCCTGGTCGAGTGGATGAACGGGGCCCACGACCGCGACGGCGACCTGCCCGTGCACCGCAGCTGGATCGTCCGGGACAACAAGTGGCGGGCCGCGCGCTACGGGGTCGAGGCGGAGATCATCGTCAACGACGAGGGGCGCCTGGTGCCCCTGCGCGACGCCATCGCCGACCTCGTCACCCAGCTGACGCCGGTGGCCGACCGGCTCGGTTGCTCGTCCGAGCTGGCCTACGCGCTGGTGATGGCGGAACGTCCGAGCTACGTGCGCCAGCGGGAGGCGGCGGCGGCCGGCGGCTCCCTGGTGGCGGTCGTCGACAGCCTCGTGCAGGAGCTGCACACCGACGAACCGTGGGAGCCGGCAGCCGCGGGCGCAATGCGATCGTCGGGGTGACTCCCGGGGCCCCCGCACCGCTGACACAATCGCAGAGGCCATGGGTCGCCCCGGTGGGCGATGCCGGGCCCGAGCGGAGGAGGACAGGTGGAGGACCAGTCGGAACCGCAGCAGGCGGCAGGTGAGGCGGGGGTCGACGACGGGACCGGAGCCGTCCTGTACGGGATGTTCACGTCGTTCACCGAGGTGCTCGGAAGCCTCGAAGGGCGACTGGCGGCTATCGAGCGGTCGGTGGGCGAACTGTCGGAGCTGGTGCGGGCCCAGGCGACCGCTCCGCCGGTGGAGTGGCCCCGGACAGGCGGCACCACGGACGAAGAGATCGCGGCTGCCGTTACCGTGATGCGGGCCCAGGGGGCACTGCTCGATCAGCGATCGGCGGCGTTGGCCGCCGCCGTCGAGGCCCTGCACCAGCTCCTCCAGGCCCACGTCGACGACACCGCCCACTCCCTCGGTCGCCGGGCCACCGACGCGGGCCGGCGCCTGGCCGGCGATCTCGGTCTGCGGGGCAGGCCGAAGCCGCCCGCCGGATCCTGAGGCTGGTCCGGGCGGACGACGGTCACAGGGCGGCGGAGGCCGCGTCCCACAGGGTCGGCAGCAGCCAGAAGAACAGGCCCGCCGGGAGCAGGGCGGCCGGGTTCGACAGGCCCTTCTTCGTCCCCCCGAGGGCGGCGATCACGAAGCAGGCGGCGGCGACCAGGTAGCAGATGAAGGTGACGGTGGGGTCCATTTCCGGCGCAGTCTCCCCCAAGGCGGGGCGCCGGCGGTGGACCACCGGGGTCAGGCCACGACCCGCAGCAGCTCCTCGAAGCTGGTGTAGCCGAGGGCCACCTTGTGGAGCCCGTCGCGGCGCAGCGTCGTCATGCCCTGCTCGACGGCCAGCGTCCGCACCGAATCGGACGAGGCCCGGCTCAGAACGAGGTGGGCCAACTCCTCGGTGAAGGGCATGACCTCGTGGATGGCGAACCGGCCCAGGTAGCCGGACCCCGTGCAGCGCTTGCACCCGACGGCCCGGTGGAACGCGGGCGCCGCCACATCCTCGGCCAGCTGCTCGTCCCAGCCGGCAGCCGCCAGCTCGTCGGCGGCGGGCTTGTAGGGCTCCCGGCACCGGTCGCACAGGCGGCGCACCAGACGCTGGGCCAGCACGCCGGACAGCGCGGACGTCACGAGGAAGGGCTCGACGCCCATGTCGAGGAGCCGGGCCGGCGTGGAGGCGGCGTCGTTGGTGTGCACCGTCGACAGGACCAGGTGGCCGGTGAGGGCGGCCTCGACCGCGATGGTGGCCGTCTCCCTGTCGCGGATCTCGCCCACCAGAACGATGTCAGGATCGGCCCGCACGATCGACCGCAGTGCGCTGGCGAAGGTGAGGCCGGCCTTGCGGTTCAGCTGGATCTGCTTGACCCCGGCCACGTGGTACTCGACGGGGTCCTCCACCGTCACGATGTTGCGGTCGGGGCTGTTCAGCTCGGTGAGGGCGGCGTAGAGGCTGGTCGTCTTGCCCGAGCCGGTCGGCCCGGTGACCAGGACCGCTCCCCACGGCCTCCGGTAGCAGCTTCGGTAGGCCTGGAGGGTGGCGGGAAGGAAGCCCAGGTCCTCGACCCTGAAGAGGCCGCTGGAGCGGTCCAGGATGCGAATGACCAGCGCCTCCCCGTGAGTGGTGGGCAGGGTGACCACGCGCAGGTCGACGACGCCGGTGGACAGGGCCAACGTGATGCGGCCGTCCTGGGGGAGGCGGCGCTCGGCGATGTCGATCTCGCCCATGATCTTGATGCGGCTCACCACGCTCGACCGGATCGAGTTGGGCACGCTCATGACGTCGTGGAGCACGCCGTCGACGCGGAAGCGGATGCGCAGCTCGCGCTCGCCCGGCTCGAAGTGCACGTCCGACGCCCGCTCGGCCACGGCCCGGCTCAGGAGCTCGTTGACGAATTGGATGACGGGCGCGTCGACCTCATCCTTGCCGGTCGGCAGGGTGGCCTCGGCGTTCTGCTCCTCCGCGCTGTCGGACGCCAGGCGCATGGTGTCCTCGGCCTTGAAACTCCAGACGAGGTCGAAGGCCCGCTGGAGCTGCGCGGCGTCGGCAATGACGACCTTGATCGGGTGGCCGGTCATGCTGCGGACGTCGTCCAGGGCGAACACGTCGGCCGGGTTCGCCATGGCGACCACGAGCCGTTTCTCGTCCCACCCGATCGGCAGAGCGAGGTAGCGCCGGGTGAACGACTCGCGCAGGAGGCGACACGCCGTCGGGTCGAGTACGTGGTCTTCGAGGTCCACCGACTCGACGCCGAGGTGGCGCCCGAGCACGCGCACCAGCTGAACCTCTGTGATCCGCCCGGCGGCTACCAGCAACCGCCCGAGCCGCTCGCCGGTGACACGCTGCTCGGCGAGAGCCTCCTGCAGCTGCTCCTCGGTCACCAGCTTCTCGTCGACCAGGAGATCTCCCAGGCGGGGGCGTGTCCGCGTGGGCCCTGAAGCCACGTCCGAAACCGTCATGCTCCTATCATCGGCTTTCGGACCCTGCCACCTGAGTCGGATGGGTGAGCGGCGTCCGTGGCAGGCTGTCAGCCGTGGACGCCACTGTGGCCCTTGCCGTCGTCGGAGCGGCCTCCGGGACCATCCTGATCATGCAGCGGCCCGCCGGCCGGCCCCGAGCAGAGCGCCTGATGGGCGGCGCATCGACCCGAGCCGTGCGGGGTACACCGTGAGCATGGGAGCCGAGGCCCCTCTCGCGTCACGCCTGCTGTCGTCCCGGTACCGGATCGGCGCGCTGCTCGGTCGCGGCGGCATGGCCGAGGTGTACGACGGCTACGACGAGCGGCTCCTGCGCAGCGTGGCGGTGAAGGTCCTGCGCCCGTCCATGGCCGCCGACCCCGAGGTGCGCGGCCGTTTCGAGGTCGAGGCCCGCTCGGCCGCCGGCCTGGCCCACCCAAACGTGGTCGCCGTGTTCGACACGGGTGAGGACGAGGGCACGCCCTTCATCGTGATGGAGCGGCTCCCGGGCGAGACGATGGCCGACCGCATGGCGGCCGGTCCGGTGGACCAGGCGTGGCTACGCCGGGTGGCCGGCGACGTGCTCGGCGCCCTGGGCGCGGCCCACGCCGGCGGGATCGTGCACCGTGACGTGAAGCCGGGGAACATCCTCATCGGGGCGGACGGGCGCGCAAAGGTGGCGGACTTCGGGATCGCCAAGAGCCTGGAGGTGGCCAGTGAGGCCACCGGCACGGGTCTGCTCGTCGGCACCCCCGCCTACGTCGCCCCCGAGCGACTGGAGGGCCGGCCGGCCACCGAGCGCTCGGACCTGTACTCGCTCGGTGTCCTGCTCTACGAAGCGCTGGCCGGCACCAAGCCGTTCGACGGGCCCACGCCGGTGGCCGTG
Organism: Actinomycetes bacterium; assembly: GCA_023264975.1. Taxonomy (GTDB): domain Bacteria; phylum Actinomycetota; class Acidimicrobiia; order Acidimicrobiales; genus JAHFUS01. The sequence continues at coordinate 35,290 of JAHFUS010000017.1, forward strand.
GCCGACGCCGTCCTCAACACCCGACCCCGGCCCCTGCCCGAGCTGCGGCCCGACGTCGATCCAACCTTGGCGGCGGCCGTGCACCAGGCCATGGAGCGCGACCCGGCCGCCCGCCCCGCATCGGCCCGCGACCTCCTGCGCCTGATCGAGGAGCGCCGGCCGGTTGCACCCGACCCCACCGTGGCGCTGCCACTCCACGGGCCGGGCCCCGACGCCACCCTGGTGGGCGCCCCGGGCCTGGTGGTGCCGCCGGCATCCGCCGCTTCGGCCATTCCCACCGGGGCAAGCCGGGCCGCAGGCGCCGGCCGGGGCCCGATCGACCGGCGCCTCGCCATCATCGGGGCAGGAGTGGTCGCCGTCCTGCTGCTCCTCCTCCTTCTGGCGACCTGGGGCGGCTCTGCTGGCAGTGGCGGGCGCGCCGCTCTGGTGTCCGACATCCACGAGCTGGCCAGCCGGGTGAAGGTCGACGGTGGCCCCCAGGGGCCGGTGGCGGCGGAGCGGCTCGACACGGTGGGGGACCAGGTTGCGGCGGGCGGCGGCGCCGACGAGGCCAACGCACTGCTGGCTGAGGCTGCCACATGGACCCAGGAGGGCCGCCTGTCGGCCGCCGCCACCAACGCGATGGCCACGCTCCTCGGCCGTATCGACGGCGTGGATCCTGGACTGGCCACGGCCACGACGACCGTCCCGACCACCGTCGTGCCCGTCACCGAGCCGCCGCCGGTCCACTCCGGCGACGGCGGTGGGAAGAAGCGGGGCAAGGGGAGCGACGACTGACGGCGCCCGACCGCCCGGGCCCGCCCGTCCTGGGCCCGGTGGAGGCGCTGGAGCGCATCGCTGAACTGCTCGAACGAATGCGCGAGCCCACCTTCCGGGTGCGCGCCTTCCGCCAGGCGGCCGCCTCGATCAAGGCGCTCAGCCCCTCCGAGCTGGCCGCGTTGGTTGAGGCGCGCAGGCTCACCACCGTGGCCGGGATCGGTGAGAAGACCGAGCGGGTCGTGCTCCAGGCCCTCGCCGGCGAGGTCCCGGCCTACCTGAGCCGGCTCGAAGGCAGCCTGCCCGTGTCGGACTCGGGGCCGGCTGCCGACCTGCGGGCGCTGCTCCGGGGCGACTGCCACACCCACTCCGACTGGTCGGACGGCGGGAGCCCGATCGACGAGATGGCCAGGGCGGCGCGGGACCTCGGCCACGGGTACGTGGTGCTCACCGACCACTCGCCCCGCCTGACGATCGCCAACGGCCTGTCGCCGGAGCGGCTGCGGCGCCAGCTCGACTTGGTGGCCGCCCTCAACGAGGACCTGGCCCCGTTCCGCATCCTCACCGGCATCGAGGTCGACATCCTCGACGACGGCTCCCTCGACCAGGAGCCCGACCTCCTGGCCCGCCTCGACGTGGTGGTGGGAAGCGTGCACTCCAAGCTGCGGATGGAAGGGCCGCTGATGACCAGGCGCATGGTGACGGCCCTGGCCGATCCGCACCTCGACATCCTCGGCCACTGCACGGGCCGCATCGTGGTGGGACGCGGCCGCCCGGAGTCGTCGTTCGACGCGCCGGCGGTGTTCGCGGCCGCCGCCGAGCACGCCAAGGCGGTCGAGATCAACTGCCGGCCCGAGCGCCTCGACCCGCCCCGGCGGCTGCTCAGGCTGGCGGTGGAGGCGGGCTGTCGCTTCTCCATCGACACCGACGCCCACGCACCCGGCCAGCTCCACTGGCAGCCCTACGGCTGCGAGCGGGCGGTGGAATGCGGCGTCGACCCCGCCACCGTGGTGAACACGATGCCCGCCGACGGCCTCCTGGCGTGGGCCGCGTCCCACACCTGAAGGCCGCTCCAGGGTGGCCCGAAGGGCCTCCTGGGTACGATTCGGGGATGGACGCCTCGCAGATCGGACGGTTCCTGAACGTGCTGTTCCGGCGGTGACGTCGCCGACGGAACGCTTCACCGGGCTGGTGCAGCTCGACGAGGCGGACATCCCGCTCGACGAGGCGGCCCTGCTCATCGCTGCCCACGCCTACCCCGGCCTCGACGTGGCCAGCGAGCTGTCCCGCCTCGACGGCCTGGCCGCCGTGTGTCCGTCGCCCACCCTGGACGCGCTGCGCCACCACCTGTTCGACGACTTCGGCCTGGCCGGCAACACCCGCCGCTACGCCGACCCGCGCAACTCGTTCGTCAACGACGTCCTGACGCGGCGGCAGGGGATCCCGGTCTCGCTGTCGGTGGTCATGATCGAGGTGGGCCGCCGCCTCGGGCTCATGCTCGCCGGCATCGCCATGCCCGGGCACTTCCTGGTGCGCGACGAGGCCGGCGGGCGCCTGGTCGACCCGTTCAACGGTGGTCGCCTGCTCGAGTTGGACGACGTCGCCAGGCTCTACCGCTCGCAGCACGGCTCCCGGGCGCCGTTCGGGCCGGCCCTGCTGGCCCCCGTGGGGCCGCGGGCCATCCTGGTGCGGATGCTGGCCAACCTGCGCCATCTGTACCTGGCCGCCGGCAACGCCCGGGCCGCCGGCTGGGTCTACGAGCTGCGGGCGACGATTCCCGCCGCTACGCCTGCCGACTCCGCCGACGTGGCGCGCTCCCTCGCCTCGATCGGCCGCTTCACCGAGGCGGCCGCGACCCTCGACGCCATGGCCGAGACGGTGCCCGACGCCGGCGCCGCCGAGGCGCGGGCGCGGGCGGTCTCCCTGCGCGCCCTGCTCAACTGAGCACGTTCTCAACTGAGCACTTTCGAGGAGCGAGCGACCGGTTCCGGTGGCTGGTTACCCGGAAGCGGGCCCCGGCGCTCCGGCCGCCTGCCAGTAGCGGTCCTTGAGGAGGCGCTTGTAGAGCTTGCCGGTGGGCTGGCGGGGAAGCTCCTCCTCGAAGTCCACCGACCTGGGGCACTTGTAGGAGGCCAGGCGCCGGCGGCACCAGGCGATGAGCTCGGCCTCGAGGTCGGGGCCGGCGGCGGCCGGGTCGACAAGCTGCACCACGGCCTTCACCTGCTCGCCCAGCTCCTCGTGGGGGACCCCGAACACGGCCACGTCCAGCACCGCGGGGTGGGAGACGAGGACGTCCTCCGCCTCCTGGGGGTACACGTTCACCCCCCCGGAGATGATCGTGTACGCCCTGCGGTCGGTGAGGTAGAGGTAGCCGTCGTCGTCGACGTAGCCGAGGTCGCCGAGCGTGGTCCAGCCCCGGGGGTCGTGGGCGGCCAGGGTCTTCTCCGGGTCGTTGTGGTATTCGAAGTCGGGGCCGCCCTCGAAGTACACGTTGCCGATCTGCCCGACCGGGACCTCTTCGCCGCCGTCGTCGAGGATGCGCAGCACGGGGCCGCCCAGCGATCGTCCCACCGTTCCGCGGTGGGCCAGCCACTCGGCCGAGTTGCACGCCACGAAGCCGTTGCCCTCGGTGCCCCCGTAGTACTCGTGGACCACCGGTCCCCACCAGTCGATCATGCGCTGCTTGACCTCTGCCGGGCAGGGCGCGGCGCCGTGGATACAGACCCGCAGGCTGGACACGTCGTAGCGGCGCCGAACCTCGTCGGGCAGCTTCAGGAGGCGCACGAACATGGTGGGTACCACCAGGGTGTGGGTCACCCGGTGGCGCTCGACCAGTGCGAGGAAGTCCTCGGGATCGAAGTGCTCCATCACCACCGAGGTGCCGCCGATGCGCTGGACGGCCATGGTGAACCACAGGGGGGCCGTGTGGTACAGCGGGGCGGGCGACAGGAGCACCATGTCGTCGGAATAGCCGTAGAGCGTGGTGCCGAGGCCGAGCACGGAGTCGAAACCCTTCGTGCCGAGGGGGACCCGGTCCAGCGTGCGCTTCACGCCCTTCGGCCGCCCCGTGGTGCCCGACGAGTACAACATGCTGCGGCCCTCCAGCATCTGCGCCAGCGGCGTGGTGGGCTGGGCGGCGACCACCTCCTCGTACGGCTCGAAGCCGTCGATGGTGCCGCCGGTCATCAAACGGGTGTGGAGGCCGGGCAGGCGGCCGGCGAGGGTCTCGGCCACCGACCGGCGCCCGTACGACGTGATCAGCGCCTGGGCCCCGCAGTCCTCCAGGATGTAGGCCACCTCGCCGGCCGTGAGCCGTGAGCTGATCGGCGTGTAGTACAGGCCCGAGCGCTGTGGGGCCCAGACCGCCTCCAGGTACTCCGGCGTGTTCTCCAGCCACACGGCCATGGAGTCACCGGGCTTCAGGCCGCGGGCCGCCAGCAGGTTGGCCAGGCGGTTGGCGCCGGCGTCGAGGTCGCTGTAGCTGACCGCGGTACCGGGCGGCTCGACCACCACGGCGGTCCGGTCCGGGGCGACGGCGGCGTGGGCTCCGGGGTGCACAGCGGGGAGACTAGAGGGCGCCGCTCCCGCCGTCCTGGGGCCAGCCGGACCGGGAGCCGCGCCGCGCCGGCTCCATGGGCAGGAGCGTCGAACGACCCCGCCGCATGAACGTGAGCGCCGGCGCATCGGAGGTGATGGGATCAGGCGGCGCCGGCCAGGCGATGGAGGAGCTCGGCCCGGTCGGGGCCCAGTCGGGGAAGGGGCCGCCGGCTGGCCCGGTCCTGCCACGCCGCCATCACGGCGAGCACGACCTTCGGGTCGCGCATCATGGCGTCGGGCGCGTCGAGCAGGTTGAAGGTGCGCATGAAGGCCCGGAAGACGGCGGGATCGTGACGGGCCGCCGGGAGCAGGCCGTGGCGCATCAAAGAGCCCATGTCGACACCGCCGCAGTCGTCGTCGTCGTGGACGGCTGCACGGTCGTGGCGGTCCTGGGCGACGGCGGCGCCGTACCAGGGCTCGATCTCGATGCGGGTCGCCTCGGCGAATGCCACCGCCGCCTGCACCGGGTCGTCGCCGGTGGCCGCCAGTGTGTCGGCCAGCAGCTCGGCGTGCACCAGGGCCAGCGCGCAGCCCCGGCCGTAGACGGGGTTCGTGCACACCGAACTGTCCCCGACGGCGTAGATGCCGGTGGCCACCGGCAGGCCGGCAACGACGAAATGGCGCAGCCGGTTCACCAGACCGGCCATGACCTCGACGTCGCTGATCGCCTGGCACCTCCCCGGCTCGACCCAGCGGCGCAGGGCGGGAATGTTGGCGGCCACCTCGGTGAAGGGCCCGGGGTGCAGCACCCGGCGCATCTCCCGGTCGTCGGCGTGGACCCCGTAGGTGATCGACAGCGTGCCGTTGTCGCCGGGGAACACTGCGTACTTCAGGTAGCCGAGGTCGCCCACGACAAGGCCGTGCTCGGCCGGGTCGTCGCCCTCGGCGAGCATCCTGTAGAAGCGCGACGAGTACACGATCCCGGTGTCCTCCACCGACTCGGGGACGGTCGCGGTGCCGAGCGTCTCCAGCCACGCCGGCAAGGGCGAACGGCGCCCACCGGCGTCGACCACCACGTCCGCAGGAAGGACCCGGCCGCCAGCCAGGCCGACGCCGGTCACCTGGGGGATGCCGCCGGGCCCGGTCGTGGCGACGAGGCCCTCGACGGACCCCGGCAGGAGGGTGACGGCGGGCACCGCCAGGGCCGAGCGGCGCAGCACCCACTCGAAGGTGGTTCGCCGGCAGGCCAGGCCCACCAGGTCGGCGTCGGCCGGCTCGGGTTCGAGTGGGTCGAGCCCAGGCGGGGGGTGGTGCAGGAAGTCGATCTCGGTGGCGCCCGCCTCCAGCAGGGCGGTCAGGACGCCGGGGTTGCGGTCCCGCAGGGTGTTGCGGAGGCGGGCCAGGAAGGCGTGCGAGTGGCGCGTCTGGGGCGCACCCCGGCGCCGCCACTCGTCGAAGGCGGCGTGCGGCGTGGCCGGCATGGAGACCTGGTCGCGCTCCACGAGAGTCACCCGGTGCCCGGCCCGCGCTAGTGCCAGGGCGCTCCCGAGACCACCCACACCGGCGCCCACCACGACGACCTCGGTCATGCGTGCCAACGTAGGTCCGCTCCGGACCCAACCTGGTGGCACGCCCCGGGGCGGTCGGATCGAGGCGATCGACCGGACGGTCGTGCAGGGCCGGAACGGGGCGCCCGGTGGCCGCCGGCGGCGAGGAGGCGCAGGACGCGACGAAGGCCCCCGGGGCAACCGGGGGCCTTCTGTCATGCGCATCCGTCGTGGTGCTACGACCGCCGGGCGGAGGAGGTCGTCGCGGCGGTGGCCCGGTCCTGTCGGGCCAGCACCGTGCCGGCCACCAGGAGAAGAACCGCCACCATCGTCAACAGGCCGGTGTCCACCCCGGTGCGGGGCAGGGTGTCCTCCCGCGAGATGCGGAGAGGGAGCACCCGGGTCGCCGAACTGTTGTCGAACGTCGTGACGCGCGGCGCCCTGCGCACACCGACGACCCGCGCCGACATGCCCCAGTTCCCCGGCGCGAGGGCGACGACCGGCAGTGCCGGTATTCCTCGGACCGAGAGGGGGCGCACCTGAGAGGGCTCGGGGGCGATGACCAAGACCGGGTCGTCGGCGACGACGGCGGCCGGCGCCACCGGGTCGTCGACGACGACAGCGGGTGGCGCCGTCGAGTCCGTGACGTCGACGGCAGCGGTGGGAGTGGCCTCGCCTGCCGGTGGGGCAGCTTCGACCATCGGCGCCGCGGCGCTAGCCGTGGCGTCGGCGGGCTCGCCGGCGAGATCGCTTCCGTCGGCGTCGAAGGCCCCGGTGCCCCCGGAGGGGTGGGCGGGGGAAGCGGGCGCCGCCGAGGCGGGACCGCTCAGGATGGACAGGCCAAGGGCGACTCCCGTTATGAAGGTCGTGGTGCGGCTGACGGTACGAATGCTGCTGTGCACGCTGCCTCTCCCGTCCGGTACGCCGCCTGGATGGCGGCTGTGCTGGGCGGGCCGGTCTCGCCACTCACTCCCCGAGCGGCCTAGGCGACCGCGTTTTCTCCGTGCTCCATCGCTGGAGTCGGTGAGGACCGCTCGGATCAACGCTTCCCGTTGCATTCCGGACCGACGCTGGAGACGCCGGGCCTACGCCCTATGTCGGCCGTCCACCGGAGGCGCTGGAGGAGAAATCTCATCCACCCAGCCGGCGCCCCAGCCCCACCCGGTCGCCGTCACGACGGGCGGGCCGGCGTAAAGGGGTGGGCGCAGTGCTCGGTGCGTGGCAGGCTGCCCGCCACCATGGCGACGCTGTCCGAGGACCTCACCTTCCGGGGGCTGGTCCACCAGGTCACCGACCCGGGGGTGCCCGCCCTGCTCGACGGCCCGCCCGTGTGTGCCTACACCGGCTTCGACCCCTCGGCGTCCAGCCTGCAACTCGGCAACCTGGTCGGCGTTCTCAACCTGGTCCGCCTGCAACAGGCCGGGCACCGTCCCATCGCCCTGGCCGGCGGCGGCACCGGGATGATCGGCGACCCGAGTGGCAAGACCGAGGAGCGCAACCTCCTGCACGCCGAGCAACTCGAAGCCAACGTGGCCGGTATCCGCGCCCAGCTCGAGCGCTTCATCGACTTCGAGGCCGGCGCCGTCCTCGTCGACAACGCTGCATGGCTGGGAGAGGTGGCTCTGCTCGACTTCCTCCGCGACGTCGGCAAGCACTTCACCGTCAACGCCATGATCGCCCGGGACTCCGTACGGGCCCGGCTGGAGGAGCGCGAGCAGGGCATCTCCTTCACCGAGTTCAGCTACATGCTCCTCCAGGCCTACGACTTCCTCCGCCTTTTCGACCTTCACGGGTGCCGCCTGCAGCTTGGCGGCAGCGACCAGTGGGGCAACATCGTGTCCGGGGTCGATCTGGTGCGGCGGACGCGCGGAGCCGAGGTGCACGGGCTCACCACACCCCTGCTCACCGACGAGCAGGGCCGCAAGCTGGGAAAGACGGAGACCGGTACGATCTGGCTCGACGCCGCCCGCACCAGCCCGTACCAGCTGTTCCAGTACCTCCTGAACAGTCCGGACGACCGGACCGGAGCGTACCTGCGGGCGCTGACCCTCCTCCCCCGGGAGCGCATCGAGGAGCTCGACGCGTCCACCGCTGCCGCACCCGAGCGCCGCGAGGCGCAACGGGCGCTGGCGCGCGCCGTCGTCGCCCTCGTGCACGGCGAGACGGAGGCCCACGCGGCCGAAGGCGCGGGCAGGGCGCTGTTCGGCGAGGAGATCGCCGGCCTCGACGAGGCCACCCTGCTGTCGGTGTTCGCCGAGGCGCCGGCCACGGTCGTGCCCCGCTCCGCGCTCGACGGCGACGGCATCCCTCTGGTGCAGGCCCTGGCCGACTGCGGCCTCACGCCGTCGCGGTCGGCCGCGCGCACGGCCGTGGAGCAGGGTGGCGCCTACGTGAACAATCGCCGGGCCGAAGGCCTCGACCGCCGGCTCACCACCGCCGACCTCCTGCACGACCGCTACGTGGTCCTGCGCCGGGGGCGGCGGGACCACCACCTGCTCAAGGTCGAGGCCGGACCGGCCCGGGAGCCGGTTCATCAGGCAAACCACCGCGGGCCATCCCGAGGGGATGGTCCACGGTGACCCGGCTCAGCGCACCAGCTCGGTCGCGGTGACCAGGCAGGTCGCCTTCTGGCCCTCGGTGAAGTAGGCGAACCGGGTGAAGCGAACGGACGAGTAGCGCTGGGCGGTGGTGAGCTTGTCGGACGTGAAGCTGGCGCTGGTGCCGGCGCCGATCACGATGCCGGCGGTGGTGAAGCGCACCGTGCGCACCTCGTTGTTCGGATAGGTGACCTCGACGGACACCTCGTCGACCTCGATCGGGCTGCTGACCTGATTGTCCACCGTGACCTGGGGGACGAAGGTGGAGCTGAGGGCGTCGGTGGTGAGGTCCTTGGCCGAGAACGACACGGTGGCCTTGCCGGAGCCGCAGGCGGCGACCAGAGCGGTGGTGGTCGTCGCCCGCGTCGTGGTCGTGGTGGACGCCCTGGTGGTACTCGTCGTCACCGCCGCCGTCGTGGTGCTGGTGCCCGACACGGCGGGGGACGACGTCGTTGTCGTGTCGTCGAAAAGGGTCGTCGTCGTCGTCGTGGTGGTGTCGCCCGCCGGCCGGTCGTCGTCGTCATCCCCGCCGAGGAGGACGAACGCGCCGATCCCCCCACCGATCACGACCACCGCGACAGCGCCCACCAGAAGCTTCTTCACGTCACCATCGTGTCACTTGCGGGCGCTCGCATGCAGCATCTGGTCGATCGGCACCCGGCTGTCTGCCTCAAGTACCCAGGCAGGCCCGGATCCCTGCTGCAACCTCCGCCATGTCGGCGTCGGTCGCATAGCGGCCGCGGGGCCAGAAGAAGCCGCGTAGACCGTCTCCCTTGGTCCTCGGCACCACGTGGATGTGGAGGTGGGGGACGCTCTGGCTCACCGCGTTGTTGGCCGCCACGAAGGTTCCCTCGGCCCCCGCCGCCGCGGTCACCGCTGCGGCCACCCGGCGCACGGCGATGAAGAGCGGGCCCACATCCGCGTCGGGCAGGTCGAGAAGGGTCGCGCGGTGCAGGCGCGGCACGACGAGGACGTGGCCGGGGAACAACGGCCGCACGTCGAGGAATGCGAACGCCTCGGGCCCGTCGAGCACCATGGCTGCCGGCGCCGCTCGGTCACGAATGGCGCAGAAGGCACAACCGGCGGGCATGAGGGGTGGAGCCTACGATTCCGCGATGCCCGACGCCCCCGTCCATCTCAGTGCCGGACTCCCCGAGACGACGCTCCCCCCGCCGCCGCCGGAAGCCGCCTCCCGCCTCCAGGCGGCGGTCGCCGAACCGCCCGAGCGCCGCCGTGACGCTGTGAGCGGGGTGGTCGCCACCTTTCCCCGCTACCTCGACGCCTGGGCCCGCCTCGGCGAGCTGGCGCGCGACGACGTGGAGGCATACGCCTGCTTCCGTGTGGGCTACCACCGCGGCCTCGACGCCCTCCGCCAGGCGGGGTGGCGGGGCTCGGGCTACGTGCGCTGGGAGCACGAGCCCAACCGGGGCTTCCTTCGCGCCGTCGAGGGCCTGCGTCAAGCGGCGGCCGCCATCGGCGAAGTCGAGGAAGAGGAGCGCTGCCGCCAGTTCCTGCGCCAGCTGGACCCGGATTGGCGCGGTCTGCCGTCATGAGCAGGCATGCCCTCCGCCGTCGGTGCCTGGCACCGATGCTGCTGGTCGGGCTGGTCGCGGGCGGTTGTGGCAGTGATCCGGCGCCGAGGCCGGAGGTCGACGCCAGCTCCAAGGCCGGCCAGTGGAAGGCGACGGGCACGCTCGGCACGGGCCGCGGTGGCCACACCGAGAGCACGTTGCCCGACGGGAGGGTGCTGGTCGCCGGTGGGCAGACCACCGACCTCTACGCGGCCATGAGGTCCGCCGAGATCTTCGATCCGGCCACGGGCAAGTGGAAGCCCACCGGCGACATGGGAGCCGCCCGTACCGGTCACGTGGCCACCGTGCTTCCCAACGGCAAAGTGCTGGTCACCGGGGGTCTGGCCGCCTCGGGCGGTCTCAGTACGGCCGAGATCTTCGATCCGGCCGCCGGATCATGGTCGCCGGCCGCCAGCATGAACGTGGCCCGCTTCAACCATTCGTCCAGCCTCCTCCCCAACGGCAAGGTGCTTGTGGCGGGCGGCTTCGGACTGGTCGACGCGCCTGGCCTGGCGGCGGCCGAGGTGTACGACCCGGCCGCCGACTCGTGGGCGCCGACGCCACCGATGGCCGGTGGTCGCGGCCTCCACACCGCCACCGTGCTGCCCGACGGCAAAGTCTTGGTGGCCGCCGGCAACGAGGTCGGCGTCTTCCGCCGTACCGCCGCTGAGGCCACCTCCACCACGGTCACGAACGGCCTGGCGTCGGCCCCGCCCAACGGCAGGGGGGAAGTCGCCACAGCCGAGTTGTACGACCCGGCCACGGGCAAGTGGTCGGCCACGGGAGCATTGAAGAAGGCCCGCAGCAATCACACGGCCACCCTGCTGAAGACTTGGAAGGTGCTCGTGGTGGGCGGCTTCAGTCCCTCCGGCGAGCTCGACGTCGCCGAGCTGTACGACCCCGCTGCGGGCGAATGGGAGCTGACATCGCCGCTCGCCAGCCCCCGCACGATCCACACCGCCGCCCTCCTCCCTGACGGGCAGGTGCTGATAGCCGGCGGGCAGGTGGGCTCCAGTGGGTCGATCCTGTCCTCCACCCTGGCGACCGCCGACCTCTACGACCCGGTGACCGGCAAGTGGGAGCGGGCGGCCGATATGGGCACCCCCCGCACCGGCCACTCGGCCACCGTCCTCGCCGACGGGCGGGTGCTGGTGACCGGCGGCCTCAATTCCGTCGGCGCCGTCGGTGACACAGAGCTGTTCTCCGTGAAGGCCAAGGCGGGCCTTTGACCTGACGCCCACCCTCGCCCGGCAGGCGTAGGGGCGGGCCTATCCTCGGTCCATGGCCTCGCCTCCCGACAGCGACGTCGGGGCCCTGGCCCGGCGCATCGCCGAGCTCGGCGCCGGCGAGCGGGCGCGTGTGTTCAACATGTCGTGGGTCAGCGAGCGGATGCTCGGGTGGGCCATGTCGCACCCGTCGTTCAAGACCCAGCTGTTCCGCTTCGTCGACGTCTTCCCCGCCACCGGCGACGACGCCGACGTCCTGCGCCACATCGACGAGTATTTCGAGGGGGCCGGCGCGCCCAAGGTGATGGAGCTGGGCATCGACCTGGCCGAGCGCCTACCCCTCGGGTCCCGGGTCTCGGCCGGTGTGGCCCGCCGGAACATCGAGCGCATGGCCGAGCAGTTCATCGTCGGCCCCACGCCGGCCATGGCCATGCCCGGGCTGCACCGCCTGTGGCGCGAGGGGAGCGCCTTCACCGTCGACCTGCTGGGCGAGAAGACCGTCACCGAGTCCGATGCCGACCGTTACGCGGCGAGGGTCGACGAGCTGCTGCGCACCCTGCTCGACGGCACGTCCGCCTGGGCGCCGGACGACCACCTCGAGCGCGACGACCTGGGGTCGTTGCCGCGGGCGAACATCAGCATCAAGCCCACCGCCCTGGCGTCGCTCTATTCGCCGCTCACCCGAGCCGAGGGCCTGGCCCAGGCCCGGGCCCGGCTCCTGCCCGTCCTCGCCCTCGCTGCCGAAGCGGGGGCCTTCGTGTGGTTCGACATGGAGCACTACGACGTCAAGGACCTGACTCTCGATCTTTTCCGGGACCTGCTCGACCTCCCGGAGCTGGCGTCGCTGGAGGCGGGTGTCGTGGTACAGGCCTACCTCAAGGAGTCGAGGGCGGACCTGGCCGACCTGATCGCCTGGGCGGCGACGTCGAAGCGGACCAGCCCCATCGGGGTGCGGCTGGTGAAAGGGGCGTACTGGGACTCGGAGTCGATCGTCGCCCAGGCCGAGGGCTGGCCGGCGCCCGTGTTCGCCTACAAGGACGAGACCGACGCCAGCTACGAGCGGTGCGTCCGCCTCCTGCACGACCACCACGGCACGGTGCGGGCCGCCTTCGCGTCCCACAATCTGCGCTCCCTCGCCTACGCCGTCAGCTACGCCCAGGCCCAGGGCATCCCGGACACGGGCTACGAGCTGCAGATGCTCTACGGGATGGCCGAGCCCATCCAGGCCGCAATCCGTCGGCTCGGCCTGCGCCTGCGGGTCTATGGGCCGGTGGGGGAGCTGGTGCCGGGGATGGCCTATCTCGTGCGCCGCCTCCTGGAGAACACCTCCAACGAGAGCTTCGTGCGCCATCGCTTCGCCGAGGGCAAGGACCTCGACGAGCTCATCGCCCCGCCCCGTGTGTCGCGCCTGCCCGACCCCGGACCGCCGGCCCGCCGCCCGGCCACCGATCCCACGCGCCCCGGTCCCTACGCCCACGAGCCTCCGGCCGAGTGGCGCCGGGCGTCGGTGCGGGAGGCGATGGCGGCTGCGGTGGCCGCCGCACCGTCGGCGTTCGGCGCTCCGGTGCCGGCCGTGATCGCAGGCAAGCGGGTGCGTACCGGACGCACCATCACCTCGGTCGACCCGAGCGACCCCGAGACGGTCGTGGCCGTCTCGGCATCGTGTGGCCCGCCGGAAGCCGACGCGGCCATTGCCGCTGCCCTGAGGGCATGGGAGGGCTGGCGGCGCACCCCGGCCCGGGACCGGTCCGCCGTGCTGTTCAAGGCAGCCGAGTGGCTGCGGGCCAGACGCCCGGAGCTGTGCGCCCTCGAGGTGTTCGAGGCGGGCAAGCCCTGGGCCGAGGCGGACGGCGACGTGTGCGAGGCGATCGACTTCTGCGAGTACTACGGGCGCCAGATGCTCCGCCTCGACGGCGGGGGCGCTGTCGAGTCGCCGCCGGGCGAGTCGAACACGATGCGGTACCAGGGCAAGGGGATCGGCGTCGTCATCGCACCGTGGAACTTCCCCCTCGCCATCCCCACCGGCATGGTGGCGGCGGCGCTGGTGTCAGGGAACGCGGTCATCTTCAAGCCCGCCGAGCAGACGCCTGCCATCGCCTCCCGGTTGGTCGAGGCGCTGGAGGCGGGCGGGCTGCCGCCGGGCGTGCTCGCCTTCCTTCCCGGCATCGGCGAGGAGGTCGGCGCCTACCTGGTCGAGCACCCGGACGTCGCCTTCATCGCCTTCACCGGCTCGAAGGACGTCGGGCTGCGGATCAACGCGGCGGCGGCCGCCGTCGCCCCGGGGCAGCGTCACGTGAAGCGGGTGATCGCCGAGCTCGGCGGCAAGAACGCTCTGGTGGTCGACGCCGACGCCGACCTCGATCAGGCCGTCCCCGCCATCGCCACCTCCGCCTTCGGGTACGCCGGCCAGAAGTGCTCGGCCGCCTCCCGGCTCATCGTGGTGGACGCCGTGTTCGACGAGCTGGTCGACCGTCTGGTGGGCCACACGGTCGGGTTGCCCGCTGGCCACCCCCGCGAGATGGCGGTGAAGGTGGGCCCGCTGATCGACGCCGAGGCGTGCAGGCGGGTGCTTGCCCTGATCGAACAGGCCCCCGACCAGGGCGACGTGCTCCTGGCCCGCACCGACGTGCCCGCGACCGGGTACTTCGTCGGTCCAGCCATCGTGTCGGTGGCCGACACCTCGTCGGCACTGGCCAGGGACGAGATCTTCGGGCCGGTGCTCACGGTGTTCCGGGCCAAGGACTTCGACGCCGCCATCGCCATCGCCAACGACACCGACTTCGCCCTCACGGCGGGGGTCTTCTCCCGCTCACCGGCGCATGTACGGCGCGCCGGCGAGGACCTGCGGGCCGGCAACGTCTACGTGAACCGGGGCATCACCGGGGCGGTGGTTGGCCACCAGCCGTTCGGCGGCTACGGCATGTCGGGCGTGGGCTCCAAGGCGGGCGGGCCCGACTACCTGCTCCAGTTCCTCGATCCCCGCGTCGTCACCGAGAACACCATGCGCCAGGGGTTCGCCCCGATGTCGTAGCCCCGTCGACATAGCGTTCCGCCATGCCGCTCTCCACCGGGCCGGTCGGGCCCTTCCCTCCGGGCGCCGACCCCGATACGTACGACAAGCTGCGGCGCCGGGTCCTGTGGACCATGCCCTACGGGCTGTACGTGGTGGGGAGCCGCGCCGGCGACCGCCGCAACGCCATGACGCTGAACTGGGTGACCCAACTCTCGTTCGACCCGAAGCTTCTCGGCGTCGCCGTCGAGAACGGGGCCCTCACCAGCGAGCTGATCGCCGAGGGCGGCGTGTTCAGCCTCAACATCGTCGACCGGGAGGACCGGGCCGTCGTCCGCAAGTTCACCAAGCCGGTGGAGGTCGACACGGCGGCCGGCACGCTCAACGGCTTCGGGTTCCACGACGGCGCCACGGGCGCCCCGATCCTCGACATGGCTCTCGCCTACGCCGATTGCGAGGTGCGCCGCCAGGTGCCGACGGGCAGCCACACCCTGTTCATCGGCGAGGTCGTCGACGCCGGGTTCCAGAAGCCGGAGGACACGGCGCCCCTCCGTATGGAGGACACACGCATGATCTACGGCGGATGACGGACGCAGGCCCTACCGTGCGCCCGTGACTCTCATCCCCTTGGAGAACGCGGCCTGGGGGTTCGCGTCGAACTGCTTTGTCTGCGAGGCGTCCAACCCCGACGGGCTCGGCATCGCCTTCTTCCACGACACCGACGCCCGCGTCGTCACGGCCGACTTCGTTCTCGACGGCCGCTTCTCGGGCGCACCGAACTACGTGCACGGTGGCGTAACGCTGGCCGTGCTCGACGAGGCCATGGCCTGGGCCGCCATCGCCCTGGCCGGTTCGTTCGCCCTCACCCGCTCCTCGACCGCCCGATTCCGCAGGCCGGTCGAGGTGGGCGGCGCGTACCGCGTCGAGGGCCGTCTGGATGGCCGGGACACCGACGGCAGACTCGACCTCTCGGCCGCCGTCCTCGACGCCGAAGGCCGAACCTGCGTCGAGGCCCGGGCCGAGTTCGTGCCGATGGATGCCGAGCGGGCCGGCGCCGCCATCGGCACCGTCGCCGGCGACGCCGCCCGATTCGTGGCCGGATGAGTCCCGAACCGCGCTGGGTCGACGAAGCCCCGGCCTTGGAGAAGCTCATCGAGGAGCTGCTCCAGGCGGAGGCCTATGCGGTGGACACCGAATTCCACCGCGAGCGCACCTACTACCCCCACCTCGATCTCGTGCAGATCGCCTGGGACGGCGGACTGGCCCTGGTCGACCCGCTGGCCCTCGACCTCATGCCCCTGTCGGCTGTCCTCGACGGTCCGGGCCTGGCCGTGCTGCACGCCGCCGATCAGGACCTCGAGGTCCTGCGGGCCTCGTGCGGCACCGTCCCGAGCCGATTGTTCGACACGCAGCAGGCGGCGGGGTTCCTCGGCATGTCGTCGCCATCGCTCCAGTCACTGGTGGAGCGCTTCCTCGGCGTCCGCCTGAAGAAGGGCGACCGCCTGGCCGACTGGACCCGCCGGCCCCTGGGCCCCGACCAGCGGGCCTACGCAGCGGCTGACGTGGAGCACCTGCTCGCGTTGCATACGACCCTCACCGAGCAGCTCGCCGCTCGTGGGCGCCTGGTCTGGGCCGAGCAGGAGTGCGAGCTGGCCCGGGTCCAGCAGCGGGGACCCACCGACCCTGACACCGCGTGGTGGCGCCAGCGCGACTCGCGCTCGCTGCGGGGCCGCTCCATCGGCGTGGCCCAGGAGGTGGCCGCATGGCGCGAGCGCCGGGCCATGGCCCTCGACCTGCCGCCCCGCTTCGTGCTCCCCGACCTGGCCATGGCCGCCATCGCCCAGCGCCCCCCGAGGTCGGCGGCCGACCTGGCCAATGTGCGCGGCCTCGAGGGGAGGCACCTCAAAGGCCCCATGCTGGACGAGATCCTGGCCGCGGTGGAGCGGGGTCGGGCCCTGCCGATGGAATCGGTGCGCCGGCCGCCGGCCGACGAGCTGGACCGCTCGCTGCGGCCGGCGGTGGCGCTGGTGTCCGCCTGGGTGGCGCAGCTGGCCTCGGACCTGGAGGTCGACCCGGCGCTGCTCGCCACGCGGTCCGACGTGCAGAGCTTCCTCCGCAACGACGACGGGGCCCGCCTCAGCGAGGGTTGGCGCCAGCAGTTGGTGGGAGAGCCGGTCCGGCGACTGGTGAAAGGCGAGGCGACCCTCGCCTTCGAGGGCGGCCACCTTGTGCTCGAGGACCGTGTGCGCCGGTCAGCGGGCTCGCCGCCGACGCCCGGCCCCGGGGACTGACCGGACTGCTCAGCTGCGGAGGCCGGCGGACTCGGTGAGGCGGACGGTGATGCCCAGCCCGCTGCCGGCGTGCAGCTCGGCCAGCTGGGGCAGGACGCCGTCGGGGATGTCGTATACGAGGCCGGTCAGCACCTCGGCGCCGGGATTCATCTGCTGGAAGTTGGTGAAGGCGCCGTTGCCCTCGCCCTCGTTGTAGAGCGCGGTGGCGGCCTCATCCGGAGCGAAGCGGCGGCGCTGGGCGTCGAGCAGCTGCTGGAGGCGGCCGACGAACGACGCCGGCTGGGTGCCCGAGTTCGTGGCCTTGAACTCGAGGAGGCAGTAGCGGCCCAGGGCGGTCTTCTTCCGGTCGCCCTCACCGACCTCCTCGGCACCGCAGTCGAACCTCGTCACCACGAAGGTGAGGGCGCCGTCGCGGGCGGGTTGGCCGATGCCGGGCTGGGTGGGCCCGCGGTTGCCCTTCGCCGGGAGGTCGTCGGAGCCCGAGTCGCTGGTGAATAGCTTGAGCGAGACCCCGAGCAGCACCAGCAGCACCCCGACGACGAGGGCGGGCACCAGGATCGAGTTGCGGTCGCCACCGCCTTTGCCGGGGACACAGGTACGGCACTTCTGGCCGACCTCGGTCCACACCAGGCACTTCGTGCACGAGGGCCTTCCGCACTGCGCACAGGTGAGGTGGGTCGGGGTGTGGTGCTTCTCGCAGCGCAGTTCGGTGGTGGCCACGGTCGGCCTAGGCCGTCGCTCGGACGCCGCAAAAGATGCGAACTGTCGCCGTACGCGGCCACAGCCGGAGACTCGCCATAGAGGCGAAGGGTAATCCAGCGGCGGTTCTGGCGCCTGCCTTTCCGGCGGTAGGTTGTCAGTCCTCCTTGGCGCGGAGGTCGACACGCAGTGTGAGGATCCCGTCCTCGATCGCGCCCTCCGCGTCCGCGAGCATGGCGTAGTCGAGGTAGTCGGTCTTGGCCTGCTCGATGAAACGGCGGCGGTCGGGCCCCTCGACGGGAGGCACGCCACGGCTGCGGACCGCCTTTGCCCGTTCCCGGAACCGCCCGATCATCGCTTGGACGTCGAACTCTTCGGCCATGGCGAAACCCTACCGGGCCGGTCCGGCGCCTGGTCGCCCACTTGCTACCATGTGCCCCCCAACGCTTGTGGACATCGGGGGGGTTGCACGTGAAGAAGGGACGCCACCGGCGGTTCGAGGAAGCCCGCGCGTTCAAGCTGCGTACCACCGAGTCCACACCGGAGCCCTGTGCCGAGTGCGGCGCCGCGCCCGACGACGAGCATGCAGCATGGTGTCTGGCGACCGAGGACGAGGGCAGCATCGACGTGGCGGACGACCACTGAGGGTTTCCGGGACTCCCGCCACAGCAAGGCCGGGGGGTCGGGGGCTCCGGCGCCTCTGCGCGTCGGTCACCCTCCTCTTCGTCACGTCCGTACTGGCGGTGACCGCCCACGACGCGCCCGTGGTGACCGCGGTGGCCGAGGCGGCGGAGATCGGGCCCGCGCCGCTCACGGCCGCAGCTGTGCCCGAGAGCGCCACCGCTCCCGCCCCTTCCACCATTGGGGCCACCGCTGCTCCCACGGGCGAGGCCACCACCACCACCGCTCCTGCGGCGCCCTCCTCCACCGCCACGGCGGCTGTCGCCCGGGGCGCCACGGAGAGGGCGGCCGTGTCCGCCACCACGGCGGACACCCTGCTGCCGCCCATCACCATCCCGCTGCTGTCCCCTCCGGCGACCCCTCCGGCCCCGCCCGTACCCGCTTCATCGGCGTCCGCCGGCGGCATGGCTCCCTACCTGGGCCTCGGCACCTGGGTCGACGCCTACGACTGGAGCATCCTGTACTCCAAGGGCAAGCCCACGGTCGGGCGGGCCCACGTCAACGCCATGGTCGCGGCAGGCGTGCAGACGCTCTACCTCCAGGCGTCGAAGCACGACGCCCCGACCGACGTGCTCGAGCCCGAGCTGCTGCAGTCGATCATCGACACCGCCCACGGCAAGGGCATCCGGGTGGTGGTGTGGTACCTGCCCACCCTGGTCGACACCGGGGCCGACCTTCGCCGCATCAGGGCGGTGGCCGGTCTGCGCAACATCGACGGAATCGCCATCGACATCGAGGCCCGCAACATCGCCGACGTGGCCGAGCGCAACCGGCGCCTCGTCGACCTGAGCGGCGCCGTGCGGCGGGAGCTGCCCGGGCGCACCATCGGCGCCATCGTGCTCCCGCCGGCGGTGTTGGAGGTCGTCAACCGGAACTTCTGGCCGAACTTCCCCTACCGCGGGATCGCCCCGTTCTACGACGTGTGGATGACGATGGGGTACTGGACCAACCGCACCGCCGCGTCCGGCTACCGCAACGCCTACAGGTACACCAAGGAGAACGTCGACCGGTTGCGCAACAACCTGGGCCTGCCCAACGCCCCGGTCCACCCCATCGGCGGCATCGGGAACCGCACCTCGGCGGCCGATATCGAAGGATTCAAGCGGGCCGTCACCGCCGTGCACGGCATCGGCGGCAGCATCTACGACTGGCAGACCACGGCCGCGCCGCTGTGGGACCACCTGCGCCCGATGCGCCTGCGCTGAGCGGATGCGCCCGGCTCGCGGGGCCGGCGGAATTCCGGCGTCGTGTCCCCGGATTACGGGGGCTGATGCAGGCAGAACCTGCGCCGGCGGATCGGTGGCACCCGGCGATCAGCGGGCCCGCACCGCCGGGTGGGGGAGCGGTACCCACGGACCCGTCACGCGCGAGGCGAGGTACTCGACCAGGCGCTGGTACGGCGCCTCGCCCACCAGCTCGATGATCTCGTCGCGCATCTCCTGGTACACGGGCCGGTGACCGACGAACGCCTCCGGCGACTCGGTGCACCACCAGTGGAACTCGTGGCCGCCCGCGCCCCAGTGGCGGCGGTCCCACTGGCGGACGGTGGTGGTGACGTGGCCGTCGTCCTCCGTCGCGTCCTCCCGGCGCAGCGGCAGCTGCCAGCACACGTTGGGCTTGAGGTCGAGGGGCCGCTCGGCCTGCTGGACCGCACCAACGTGCAGGGCGCAGCCCACCCCGCCCGCAAAGCCGACGCGGTTGAGGAAGATGCACGCCCCCTGCACCATCCGGGTCACTGTGCCGCCGGCCGGGTCGGTCTTGGAAATGCCCCGGCGGCGGCCCTCGGCCCGGAACTGCCACTGGCCGGCGGTGAGGGTGGCGGCGGCGGCGGAGACGCGGGCCACGTCGTCGTCATCGGTGAAGTGGGCCCCGTAGGAGCAGCACCCCTGCACCAGTTCGGACGCCGGCCCGGTGAGCACGCCCTTGCACCCTCGCCCGAAGATGCAGGTCCACGGGCTCAGCAGAAACGTCACGTCGAAGACCCACGTCCGCTCCTCCTCGTCGTCCTCGAAGCTGAGCCACTCATGGGGCGTGCTGCCGGCGTCGATCACAGGGTTAGGGCGCCGATCTCGTGCCAGAGCTCGCCGGCGGCCAGCAGGCCCTTCCAGAACTGGTCCATCACCATGCGCTCGTTGGGAGCGTGGAACCGGTCGTCCGGCAGCCCGATCCCGAGGTAGAGCACCGGCGCCGCCAGCACCCGGCCGAGCGCCTCCTCGGGGCCGCTGCCACCCTCGCGCGTGAACAGCGGGGCGGTGCCCCACACCCGCTCGACGGCCCGGCACAGGGCGCCCACGGCCGGATGGTCGACGGGCGTGAGCGCCGGCGCGACGGCGCCCTCGGGCACGATCTCGATGTCGACACCCTCGGGCACCTGGGCCCGCAGCCAGCCGGTGAAGGCGGCGCCCACCCCGGCGGGGTCCTGGTCGGCCACCAGGCGGAAGGTGACCTTGAAGTTCCCCGACGCCGGCACGATCGTCTTGATGCCGGCGCCGCCGTAGCCGGCGGTGATGCCCACCACGTCGCACGTCGGGCGGGTCCAGGTGCGCTCGAGGGTGGAGCGGCCCTCCTCGCCCTCGAGGCGGCGCACGCCCGCCTTGGCCTTCCAGTCGTCCGCGCTGAAGGGCAGGAGGCAGAGCGAGGACTGCTCGGCCTCGGTGAGGGGGCGAACCTCGTCGTAGAAGCCGGGGACGGTTACCCGGCCGGCGTCGTCGTGCAGGGCGGCGACCAGCCGGGCGATGAGGTGGGCCGGGTTGGGCACTGAGCCGCCGAACACCCCGGAGTGCAGGTCGATGGAGCCGGTGCGCACCGTGACGTCGAAGGCCACCAGCCCCCGCATCCCCATGCACACCGACGGCACGTCGGGCGCCCACATGGTGGTGTCGGACACCACCACGGCGTCGCACCGCAACCGGTCGCGCTCGGCGTGCAGCAGCGCCTCGAAGTGGGGACTGCCCACCTCCTCCTCACCCTCCACCAGGAACTTCAGGTTGACGGGGAGGCGGCCGTCCCGGCGCAGCAGCCCCCGGGCCGCCTCGATCTCGTAGAGCACCTGGCCCTTGTCGTCCACCGCACCCCGGGCCTGGCACTCACCGTCGACGACCACGGGCTCGAACGGCGGCGACCGCCACTGGTCGAGCGGGTCGGCGGGCTGGACGTCGTGGTGCCCGTAGACGACGACGGTGGGGGAGTCCGGCCCGGCGTGCAGCCAGTCGCCGTACACCGACGGCGCGCCCTCGGTCTCCAGCAGCTCCACGTGCTCGAAGCCCGCCTCCCGCAGGAGGTCGGCGGTGAACTCCGCCGACCGGCGTACGTCGCCCGCCCGGTCGGGGTGGGCCGAGATGGACGGGATCCGCAACCACTCGAAGAGGGTGGCGAGGATGCGCTCACGCTCGGCCGCCACATAGTCCGCCAGGGCCAGGTCGGGCGCCACCGGGCGAGACTATCCGCGCCCACCGGTGCTCTGGTCCGCCCAACGGCACCGCGCCGGTACGAAATGGCTGACCGGAGCGGGCGGGCCCGGGCGGCGCGAGACTCTGACCCATGGGCGCCGAGATCGACGACCTGCGCGAGCGGCTGCGGTCGGTCAGCGACGACCTGGCCGACCTCGCGCTGGTGCGGCTCCGGGCCGCCGTCGACGCCGACGACGAGGCGCCGGTGAACGAGGAGCGGCGCCTCCACCGGGCCCGGCGAGCGGTGGAGAAGGCGATCGCCGTGTTAGGCGAGGGTGAGGGCTAGGCGGCCCTGCGCAGGACGCCGGCGCGGAGGAGCTCCAGGGCGAGGGTGACGCCGAAGATCAGGGGGCCGTGGGTGGCGCCCTCGGCCGTCACCAGCACGTTGCAGCCGGCGCCTTCGGGCGGCCGGCGCCGGCTGGACAGGGCGAGGAGCTCGCCCACCGGGTTGATGATGTGGAGGCCGGTGGGGC
>JAHFUS010000018.1:0-2232 GCA_023264975.1 Actinomycetes bacterium
TCTCTCGGGCTTTCGAAGCGCTGGTCGAGCGTCGCCATACCCAATGCCATGCCCGGATTGTCGAACACCGGCCGGCTGGAGCGGTGGATGGTCAGACGACTACTTCAGCAGCCACCTAGTCGTCGTCGAGCGGGACGGCGCCCGCCAGGCGGCCGATCACGTCGGTGCGGACCACGATGTCGCCCGCCTCGCGGAGGCAGTGGGCGAGCGCCTCGGGGGCGAGCCCGAAGGAGCCGGCCGGCAGGAGGATCTCGTGGCCCTTGCCGGACACGACGACGCCGCCGGCGACGGCGATCGAGTCGATCCATTCCCAGCGGATCGCCTGGTGGTGATCGCCCGGTCCGAACACGGAGACGCCGTGCAGGTCGATCCGCAGGCGCTGGAGCCGTCCGAAGGGGCGCCGGCGCACGAGGTGTTCGGCGACACGGCTGGGCACGGCCGAACTGTACCGGCGGTCCGGGTGATGAGGTGCCGGCCCGCCGAGGCGGGGCCCAACAACGCACGACACATCCATCGGCGGCGCCGGAGCCGGGTTGTCGGAACATAACCCTGCACATCTCCCTGCTAAAGCATGATTATGTAGGGACGGGCGGCCACACTCCTCCGGGGCTCGGAGACCGGGACAGGTCGCGCCCGCCGCTCATTGGTAGGTTGATGACGAGATGGGTCGCCGCATCGAAGTCGAGCTCACGAGTACGAAGGGCGACGGCACTTGGACGTGGCGCGCCGCAGGGGCCAAGCAGCCCAAGGGCGTGGTCGATGCGGCGTTGCTCTACGAGGGTGCGCAGGTCGGCGACGTGGTGCGCGCCGACGCCGATTTCGAGATCGAGGGCATCCTCATCACCGCCGTGCTGCCGCCGCGCGAGAAGAAGCGCTCGGAGCCGGAACGCCTCGAGATCATCGGCCCCCCGCGCGAGCACCAGGGGGTGACGTCGTCGCTGGTGCCCAAGTCCGAGCGGCCCCGTTCGCCCCGCGGCGGCGACCGTGACCGCGGCGACCGTGGTGACCGCGGAGCCCGGCCCGGAGGCCCCGGCGGTCGGGACTTCGGCGGTCGGGGCGCCGGCACCTCCCGCCCTCGCGACGACGCCGGGCGCTCCGCGGGCCGCCCCCCGGGCGCCGACGGGCGGCCGCGGCCCGACGGGCTTCCACGCCCCGAGAGAACCCGTCCCCGCACCGACGCCGCCCAGAGTTCCGGCGGGCCCCTCCCCGCGGGCGGTCGACCCGAACGCGGGCGGCGTCCTGAGGGTGGGCACCGTCCCGCCGGTCGGGACCGCCGTAGCGAGGCGCAGACGGCCGAGGCGGCACCCAAGCCCAAGCGGCTCGCTCCTGCCAACACCCACCGCTCCGCCGTCGTGGAGACGCTTGCTCCCGAGCAGCGCCCCATCGCCGAGCAGGTCCTTCGGGGCGGCATCCCGGCCGTGCGCCAGGCCGTCGACGCCCAGAACGCCCGTCTGCGCGAGCAGGGCGAGCCCGAGGTCCAGGCCGGTCCCCTCGTGGCCATGGCCGAGCAGCTTCTCCCCCAGCTGAAGGCAGCCGAGTGGCGCGATCGGGCCGAAGCGGCGGCCAAGGTCGTCGACGAGGTATCGCTGCGCGACCTCCGCTCTGTCGTGTCCGGCGCCGACGCCGCCCGCGATGACGACGGCCGGATCCTCGCCGGCACCCTTCGCCAGGCGCTCGAGCGCCGGGTCGAGGAACAGCGGGAGAAGTGGGTCGCCGACATGTCGGGATCGCTCGACGAGGGCCGCCTGGTGCGAGCCCTTCGCCTGTCCGCACATCCGCCTGATCCCTCGACGCGGTTCCCCGCCGAGTTGGCTGTCCGCCTCGGTGAGGCGGCCGGCGCGGCCATGACCGCCGAGGCCACGCCCGACCGGTGGGCCACCCTGCTCGAAGCTGTGGCCGACTCCCCCGTGCGGCGAACGGTGAAGCCGGTGGCGCTGCCGGCCGAGCCGGGCGAGCCCCTGCTCCAGGCCGCCCGTCAGACCTCAGGGCGGGTGCCGGCGCTGGCGGCACTGCTCGGCATCACCATGCCGCCGCCCCCCGGCCCACCCCGTCCCCCCCGCCCCGGAAGCAGCCCGGGTCGCGACACCAAGCCGGCCGCCCGCCGCCGCCCGCCGCCGCCCCCCGGCACTGGTGCTGCCACCGGCGCACCTGCTGCCGGCGGCGCACCTTCTGCCGGCGAGGCACCTTCTGCCGGCGGGGCACCCGCTGCCGGCGGGGCACCCGCTGCCGGCG
>JAHFUS010000018.1:2332-56661 GCA_023264975.1 Actinomycetes bacterium
CTGCCGGCGGGGCACCCGCTGCCGGCGGGGCACCCGCTGCCGGCGAGGCACCTGCGTCAGATGTCGCACGGACGGCGCCGTCCGGGCCCGCTGCCGGCGAAGACCGCTCGGTAGCCGCTGAGCCGACCCCGATGGATGTGCCGCCCGCCGAGGAACCCATCGCGACCGCGGTCGCCGGCGACACTCCGGCCATCGAGCCCGAGGCGGCCGGCGCGGCAACGTCGCCGGGGTTCGCCGCCGACACAGCCGCCGCGATGGCCGTGCCCGAGGTGCCGGCGGCCGACGAGACCCCTCCACCCGCGGCCTCTCCGGTTCCGACGGCGGAGACGGCGTCCGTGAAAACCCTTGGGGGGGAAGCGCCCGGCAGCTAGTCCGAGCGCCCGTTTAGCCGAGTCCTGAGGGCGCAGCCGAGAGCGAGGTCCAGCCAGAGGAGTCGATTTCGGCACAGGCCGACATCGACGTCGGACCTGGATCAGGTGATGACGTCGAGGATCCCGTGCTCGTGGAGGAACTCCGCCAGGCCCTCCACCAGGTTGAGGTCGGCCACGTCGACCAGGGGGACCCATGCCGCCTCGGCCGCATCCGATCCCGCCACCGGGTCGGCCGGGTCGAGCACGCTGACCCGGAAGTCCAGGATCACGAAATGGTGGTCGTCGTCGATGCGCTCGACCCACCCGATGAGCTCGTCGCACATGCCCTCGAGGCCCGTCTCCTCCGCCACCTCGCGCAGGACCGCCTCGGCCAGCGTCTCGCCCCGCTCCACCCGGCCCCCCGGTACCGACCACTCGCCGGCGGCGGGGCCGTGCCCACGGCGGACCAGGAGCAGACGCTCCGCATCGAGCGTCACCGCCCCGACGCAGACCTCGGGCCGCAGCGTCATGGCGAGGGCCTCACCCCCTGCTCCATGCGGTGGTGCATCACCAGAAGGCGGGCCGTGAAGCCGGACTCCTCGAAGAAGTTCTTGGTCTCGCGCGCACCCGGCAGCGCCGTCGAGTCGACGCCGATGCACGTCCGCTGCCGGAACCAGTCGAGCAGCTGGTCCATCATCGCCTCACCCACCCCGATGGCCCGGGCGTCCGGTTCCACGAACAACTCGTCGATGATGCCGAGCGAGGTCCCGTCCCGCAAGCCCTCCACCCGGCCGGTGGCGTAGCCGAGCACCACGTCGTCGAGCATGCCGGCGATCACGACCACGTCGGGGTCGGCCACCGCTGACGCCAACCCGGTATCGAACGGTTCGGCCCGGGCCTCGCGCGCCACGAACACCGCCCCGCCCCGCTCCCGGGCCCCCAGCTCTGCGAGGGCCATCCGGCACAGGTCGGCCAGCCGGGGAACATCGGCCGCGGTGGCCGGCCGGGCGGCCTCCATGGTCCTACGCGGCAGACTGAATCTGGGCGATCCGGCTCAGGATCGTCTTGCGGCCACGGGTGGTCGCCTCGTAGGCCCGCACGGCCTCGAGCTCGTCCGCCGACAGGCCGTCGAGGCGTTGCACCACCTGCGGTGCCGACAGCGAGTCGTAGCCGGGGATGGCGAGGGCGTCGTCGGACGCCCGGGCCGCCGGCGCGGCGGCTTCGGGCGCGGGCGCCGGGCCCGGGTCGCCGGCCGCCTGGTCGCCGTCGCCGGCGGCAGGCTCTTCGGTGGCGGTGGAGCGTCGGGGGTCGGGCACCAGGCCCAGGTCGGCCAGGCGCTCGGTGGCCTGGCGGACGAGCTTGCCCGCCTCCCGCTGGCCCATGTCGACCGCCATCTTGCCGATGAAACGGGCGCCCGTGGCCTCCTGGCGGCCCTTGGCGATGAGGCGGGGCAACTCCTCCCGCGCCGTGACCAACACGCCCAGGGGCGCGTGGACCAGCAGGTCCACGGCCCGATCGACCGGCGACCGCTCGGCCGTCATACGCAGTCCCGGCACAGCTGGCGCTCGGCGTCCGCCAGCTGGCTCGGGTGCTTCACGAGGAAGCACGACTGGCAGGAGAACTCGTCGGGTTGCTTGGGCAGCACCTTGGTGGTGGTCTCGACGCGATCCTCCTGGTCGGTCGCCTCCTCGGTGTCCTCGTCGTCGGCCACGACCAGCTTCTCCTTGAGGATCACGTCGAGGCTGGCCTCCACGTCGTCCTCGTCGGCCTCGTCGTCGTCCTCCTCCTCGTCGTCGTCGTCCGACGAGGCCGGGGCCACCACCGGCACAACCGGCACGAGCACGTCGTCGATCTCGGGCAGCTCGACCTCGTCGACGGCACCGTCGAGGCCGTCGTCGAGGAGATCGTCGTCGGGCATGTCGTCGAGATCGGCGTTCTCGAGATCCTCGGGTTCTTCTACGTCTTCGTCGAGGAGTTCCTCGTCGACGTTGTCTTCAGCCATGTCGTCCCCTGCGAGCGGTTCGGGCGGGCGGAACGATACACCCGGGCGGAACCTATCCGGGAAGGTGCCGGAGGTCCCAGGAAGCCGTTGGTGCCGTCCTGTGGCTCGACCGTTCGCAGCCGCGACGATGAGTTATCGGGACGTTCTCTACTTGGCTTCCTGGAAACCCCAGCATGCCCGACGACTACCCCCTCCGCTTCCCCGAGGGGAACCAGAGGCCCACGACCTTGGCGTCTGGGGCGTCTTGGGACGGCGCACAGTCTCCCACGCCCGCCCACGCCCCTCAAGGCGCCCTGACCTGCGGCTTCGCGCGTCCTCCCAGGTCAGCGGGGTTGCCAGGCCCGCGACTTTCTGCTCAGAATTTTGCGCGGAGGGCCAACACGTTGGCCACGTAGCGCCTCGTCTCCGGGAACGGCCCCTGGCGGCGCACGGAGGCCAGCCCCTGGTAGTACGACGACAGGGCCAGCGGCACGTCACCTTTGTTCTGGCGCAGCAGGTAGGCGAGGAACCGGGCCGACATGCGGATGTTGTGCTCCGGCTTCCTCGGGTCGAGGTTCGCCTCGAGCAGGATGCCGTTCACGAAGGCGATGGTGTCGGGCATGAGCTGGCCGATGCCGACCGCCTTGGTGGACGACACCTTTCCGTTCTGCCAGCCCGACTCCAGCCAGGTCATGGCCTTGAACAGATCGGCCGGCACGCCGAACTCGGCCGCCGCAGCGTCGAAGGTGGGGACCATGGCGAGCCGGTCGGGTTGGGCCCTCAGCCGCTCGGGCAGCGACGCCGGCACCTTTGCGGCGGCAGGCCTGGCCGCCGGCGGAGCGGCGGGCGCCGCCCCGGGCACGACGAGCCGGGCCCCGGCCCGCACCAGGTGGACATCGTCGATGCCGTTGGCCTGGGCCAGGCTGGCGACGGTGACCCCGAGCGACCTGGCCAGACCGGACAGCGTGTCGCCTTCGGCGACAACAACGCGCGAGCCCGGCTCGGCGGCAGCCCCCTTGGGCGCGGCGGCCGCCTGGCCACCGACGGCCACACCGAGGATGCCGACCAGGGCCAGCGCTCCCCGCAGGCGGTAGTTCAACACCACTGGTGCAGCGTCGGGTAGGGGTTCACGGAGGGCCCGCCTCCTGGCTTGAGCTCGAAGTGCAGATGGGGCGTGGTGCCCTTGGCGTTCCCGGTGGTGCCGACGGTGCCGACGACGGCGCCCCGGTCCACCCGCCCCGCCGGCGCCAGGGTGTCGAGGTGGGCGCCGTAGTACGTGTTGCCGTCGTCGCCGTCGAGGTAGTAGCCGTTGCCGGCAATCGCTCCGATGCTGTGGCGGGTTGTGCCGCCCACGTTGGCCACCACGGGTGTGCCCCGGGCGGCGAAGATGTCCACGCCGAGGTGGCGCCGGCCACCTTCACGCGGTTGGCCCCAGCCGTCGGAGAACTGGTGGGCGCCCTGTACAGGGCACAACCACGGCGGCCCGGGCACCACCAGGTCCGCTCCGATGCGGATCAGGTTGGCGTCCTTCAGGTTGTTGGCCGTCACCAGTTCGGCCACGGTGGTGTCGTACAGGCGTGCGATGGCGGCCAGGTTCTCGCCCGCCGTCACCTGATGGGTGCGCCCGCCCCCGGCCACCACCTCGGGGGACGGCAGCGCCGGCAGCGGGGCTGCGGTGGCGGCCGGCGACGGCTCCCCCGGCGTCGGGATGGTGAGCACCCGGCCGGCTCGTACGTAGTTGACGTCTGTGATGCTGTTGGCCTTGGCCAGGGCCTCGATAGGCACGCCCGTCTTCTTGGCCACGCGGGAGAGCGTCTCGCCCTCGCGCACCTTGTACGTCCCGGTCGACGGCGCCGGCCCGGCGGCAGCCGACCCGGCGAGGGCCAGCAGCACCAGCCCCGCCACGACCTGCAGTCCTCGCACGCGCGCTCCTCCGCCAGTCAAACGGGAAGGTTACTCCTACCCCATTGTCAACAGCAACCCCATCCTCAACATCAACAACAGAGTGCTTCCCGAGACCGTCCGTCCGTAGATCGCTCCGCGACCGCGTCCGGTAACGTCGCCCCACCGTGGTGGACAAGGGCGCGGCCGGCGGATGGCGGGCCACGTGGGCGGAGATCGATCTGGCCGCCGTCCGCCACAACGTCGGCGTCCTGATCGAGCGGTGCTCCCCCGCCGCGGTCTGCGCCGTGGTGAAGGCGGACGGCTACGGGCACGGCTCGGTCGACGTCGCCCGGGCCGCCGTCGATGGTGGCGCCACGTGGCTGGCCGTGGCCTTGGTCGAGGAAGGGCAGGCGTTGCGGGACGCGGGCGTCGATGCACCGATCCTGTTGCTGGCCGAGCCGCCCGCCGCCTCCATGGCCGCAGTACGACAGGCCGGCCTGACGCCCACCCTCTACACGCCCGACGGCGTGGCCGCCGCCTCGAGCGCCGGCGCCGCGGGTGGCGAGCCCCTGGTCGCACACCTGAAGGTGGACACCGGGATGCACCGCGTGGGCGCCGACCCAGCGGATGCCCTCGCCCTCGCCCGGGCCATCGACAAGGCGCCGGGCCTGCGCCTCGGCGGCACCTGGACCCACCTGGCGGTGGCCGACGATCCCGCCCAGGCGTCGTACACCACGGCGCAGCTGCTCCGTTTCGACGCGGTGCTGGCCGAGCTGCGGACAGCCGCCATCGATCCCGGCCTCCTCCACGCCGCCAACTCGGCCGGCGCCCTCGCCGAGGCGTCGTCGCGCTACGACATGGTCCGTTGCGGCATCTCCGTGTACGGCTACTCCCCCGTCCCCCTTCCGGACGGCTGTCAATCCCTGCGACCGGCGCTCTCCCTACGGTCGAGAGTGAGCCTGGCCCGGCCCCTGGCCGCCGGCGAGCGGGTGTCCTACGGACTGCGTTATGCCCTCGCCGCCGACTCGGTGGTGGCCACCGTGCCCCTCGGGTACGCCGACGGCGTGCCCCGGCGGCTGTCGGCGGTTGGCGGTGAGGTGCTCGTCGGCGGCCGGCGAAGGCCGATCGCCGGCACCGTCACCATGGACCAGCTCATGGTGGACTGCGGTCCCGGCGCCGACGTGGCGGCCGGCGACGAGGTGGTGCTGCTCGGGCGCCAGGGCGGTGAAGAGATCACGGCCGACGAATGGGCCGGCCGCCTCGACACCATCGCCTACGAGATCCTGTGCGGGATCTCCAAGCGGGTGCCCCGGGTGGTGCGGGACGGGCCCTGACGAACGAGCAGCCCGGTCCCTGCCTTCTGGTCCCGGGAACCGACCGCCAGCGGTCGATTTCCGTGACCAGAACGCACTCAGGAGCTTGACGACCGGCGGGCCTCGGCCCGCCGCTCCGACTCCAGGCGCTCGAGGTCGTAGGTGCCGTGGTCGACGAAGGTCATCATCTCGGCCACCACCCGATGGCCGGCCTGCTCGGCGATGAGGCGGTGCATATCCTGGCACACCCGCCGGTACTCGGGGTGGCCCTGGGGGCCGGTGCGCAGCTCGAGCATGTGCATGGCCGAGCGGGCGTTGAGCTGCATGGCGTAGCGCACCTTGTAGGCCAGGGCCACGGCGTAGCCGGCCTGGGCCGGGAAGGGGCCGGCCAGGTCGCCGTGAAGCTGGGCCGAGCGCTCCATGGCCTCGTCGAACGCGCCCCGCCGGCCCGCCTCGTCGACCGCCTCGGGCCGGACGAACCCGTGGTGGGGCGTGAGGGCCTGCCACTCGATGGTGAGCATGCGGTGACGCTGGAGATCCCGAAAAGCCCCGTAGTCGGACACCACGTCGAAGCGGTAGCCGATGCGCTCCAGCGCCCGCCCCGGGCGCTGGCGCCGGTTTGACCGCTCCCCCGCGTAGGCCCGGGCCACGGTCAGTTTCTCGTCGGCGCCCAAGGTGCGCACCCTGGCGAGGATCTGGTCGTCGGGCAGGTCGGTGTACGGGTAGAGCATGGCGGCGACGAGCTTGTCCTCGGCGTCGGGGTCGAAGTCGACGAGGGTGACGGCGGGACGGGACTCGGGTTTCTCGTCGCCCAGGAGCCGGGCGGCGACGGAGTGCATGGCGCCGCTGTTCGTCTCCAAATATGCCGACCAGGCGCCCCCCCGGTCGGGCATGTCGACCCGTTTGAGGAACGACGGGATGACCTTGCGGAGCTCGGTGAGCATCATCGCCGCGTAGGCCCGGGCCTCGGGCAGGGCCGACGCCCGCATGCGCAGGAGGAGCATCTCGTAGGCCTGGCCGGTGCCGTAGATGCCGACGTTGGACAGGGCGGCGGCGGGCAGGATGCCCCGCAGGGCGTCGAACGCCTTGGCCCGGACCGACTGGCGGTAGACGAAGTCGGAGTCCCCCGCCTCCTTCGGGTAACGCCCTGCGAACCACTCCTGCATCTGGGGCACGAGCTTGGCGTAGGTGTCGAACATGCGGTCCATGGCGCCCACGTAGCGGGCTCCGAAGGGTGAGTCCACCACCGCCGGGTCCCGGACGTAGCGGTATCGGCCATTGTCGCGCATGTCATAGGCGACGTAGCGGGTGGACTGCTCCAGGTAGGCCATGAGGCGGCCCCACTCGAGGACCTTGGTGAGCAGGTTCGACGCCTGCTCGCAGGCCAGGTGCACCCCGCCCAGCTGGGCCACCGAGTCGTCGCCGTACTCCAGGAACACCTTGTCGTAGAGCTTCTCGGCCCGCGCCACGCCCATGGTGGCATCGACGGTGAGGTCGCCGGCCATGTCGAGGTCGACCACGAACTCGTCGAGGAACAGCCGCCGCAGGCTCTTGGCCGACCGCGAGTACCGGGCGAACAGGGCACCCTTCACGACCTCCGGGAGGTTCACCAGGGCGAACACTGGCCGGTCGAGGTTGGTGAAGTAGCGGCGCAGGACCGCCTGCTCGTCCTCGGTGAAGGTCTCCGGCGGGGGGACGGCCATGGGGATCGCCAGCGTACGACCCACCTCCCCGTCTGACGCGGACCGCCGTCCGCGCGCTAGATCACCACTGTGAGCGCGTCCACCTCCACCCGCACCGACAGCATGCGGCCCCGCCCTACGGCGACGCCGTCGACCCACACGTCGAGAGCCCGGGGCAGCTCGACCTGCACGGCCGGGAGCCGGCGCTCGGTGATCCGGGGGTGCGGCAGGTGGGTGCCGTGGTGGAGGCGGGCCCGCACCTTGGGCAGGTCCGACAGCGTGAGGTCGGACTGGTAGGTGTCGAGCTTGGCATCGCCCGGGTGGGCCCGGGGCCCCAGGTTCCACTCCCCCAGCCACTGCGCGTTCATGGCGACGAAGCTGTGCCGCCAGAACCGGTCCCGGGCCACCAGGTGGGCCACGAACAGGTACGGCCGCCCGTCGACCAGCGCCTCACCCAGGTCGACCGGGAAGGTGACGGCCTCGGGCGACCGCAGCCGGGACTCGTCGCCCAGTCCACCGAGGGTGTGCCACAGGTCGCCGCCGAGCAGGCCGAGGGCGGGGAACGGCCGGCCCTCCCGGCGGGCACCCTCCAGCACGGCGCGCGCCTCGGCGTCGCTGCGCGCAACGACGCCGTCATCGGGCAGCGCCCCTGGCGCTCCCCACGCCTTGCCCTTCTCGATCGTCATCGCTCACCTCGTTCCCGAGTAAATAGAGCGCCATTTTGGCGCTCTATTTACTCGGGAGTGGACCAGTGCCGACCACGGACGAGGCGGCCACCACGCCCCGGAAAATCTGCTCGGCCGCCCTCCTGGCCGCCGTCGACGTGGCCGCCACCGGCGAGGCGTCGCCCAGCTGGCGGAGCAGGTCGACGAGCTGCTTGATGTTGCGAACGAAGTCCCCGCCCGACATGTCGTCGCCCGCCACCACGTCCTCCAGCGCCTCCCCGGAGGCCCATGCGGAGGCCAGGACCATGAAGCCGGGGTCAGGAGCCCGGGTGAGGGGCAGATCCACCTCCTTCTCGGCCCTGTTGAGCTCCTTGGCCAGGTCCTCGACGGCCTGCCAGCGCCGGCGCAGGTCGGTCGTAGGGAAGCGGGGCGCGGGCGGGGGCCCGGGGCGGCGGTGCTCGTAGGTGAAGGCGGATGCCAGCGCAGCCACGCCCGGCGCGTCCAGCCCGTCGAACAGCCCTTCCCCGATGACCTCGGCGATCAGCAGGTCGCACTCGTGGTACACCCGGGCCAGCCGGCCTCCGGCGTCGGTGAGGGCCCAGCCCTCCACGTAGCCCCACGTCTCCATCACCCGCAGCACCCGGTCGAACTGGCGGGCCAGGCTCTCGGTGCGGCCCCGGATCCGGCGCTCCACCCAAGCCGACTCCGCCTCCAGCCGCTCGGCCCGCTCCGCCGCCCGCAGGTGGGCCCGGGCATCGGGGCAGGCGGCCACCGGATGGCGCCCCCGAGCCGGCTTGTCCCGGGGCGAGCCGTGCTCCTCGCCGCCCGACAGGCGGGCCTTGGTGAGGGCCTGGGCCACCGAGCGCTGGAAAGTGCGGTTGGCCGGCGCATAGGGCACGGGGAGGGTAACCCGGGCTCTGGGACGGGGCGGGGTGCGGAAGTCCCGGGGCGACAGGGTCACCTTGCGCCGGTCCGGAGTGAGGGCGATCACCCGCACGTCGGACCCCCGGCGCTGGGCGGTGGCCAGCACCGCCACCCTTCCGCCCGACTTGCCTCCTGGCACCACCAGCACGTCGCCCGGTCGCAGCTTGCCGAGCGCCTCGGCGACGTCGGCGTCCGGCGGCGACGCCGCCGTTCGCTCGTGGGCCCGGTACCCGGCCACGTCGCCCAGGTGGCAGTGGGCCCGCTCCCTCGCCTCGGCCAAGGCGCTGCTGTTGCGCTCCAGCTGCGCTTCCAGCCGCACCACGTCGGCGTCGGCCCGGTACTGGGCGAAGCTCAGGTTCAACAGGTGGTGGGCGACGTCGGCCGGGTACCGCCGCACCAGGTTGGCGGCCATGTTGTAGGTGGGGCGGAACGACGAGGACAGGGCGTAGGTGCGGGTGGACGCCAATCCGGCAACTTGGTCGAACGGCACGAAGGGCGACCAGAGCACGACGGCGTAGCCCACGTCGTCGATCCCCCGCCGGCCGGCCCGGCCCGTGAACTGGGTGTACTCCCCCGGCGTGAGCGGCTCGTGGCGCTCGCCCGTGAACTTGGTGAGCTTCTCGATGACGACCGAGCGGGCCGGCATGTTGATGCCGAGCGACAGCGTCTCGGTGGCGAACACCACCTTCACCAGCGCGGCCGAGAAGCACGCCTCCACCGCCTCCTTGAACGGCGGCACCAATCCGGCATGGTGGGCGGCGAACCCGTTTTCCAGGCCACCGACCCACGCCTTGTACCCGAGGACCTCGAGGTCACCCTCCGACAGCGAAGCGACCTTGGCCTCGGCGATGGCCCGGACCTGGGCTCGCTCCTCGTGCGTGGTGAGGCGCAGGCCGTAGTCGATGCACTGGCGCACGGCGTCGTCGCAGGCGGCCCGGCTGAAGATGAACACGATCGCCGGCAGCATGTCCTCGTCGAACAGGCGCTCCACCGTCTCCGGCCGCCGGGGCGCGTAGTGGCGGCCCTTGCGGGGGCGGCCCCGCGCATCGCGCTGGCGGGCGGTGGTGTTGTCGAGGGCGGCCGCCTCCGGGTTCGGGTTGCCGTCCACGAACGTCGGCAGCAGGTGCAGCCGCTCCGAGAAGCGGTCCCCAACCAGGTACAGGTGGTCGAGCTCGACCGGCCGGCGCTCCTCGATGACGGCGGTGGTGGCGCCCCGCACCGTCTCCACCCAGTCGGCGAACTCCTCGGCGTTGGACACCGTGGCCGACAGGCACACCAGGTCGACCTCGGGCGGCGTGTGCACGATCACCTCCTCCCAGACCGCCCCCCGGTAGGGGTTCTGGAGGTAGTGGACCTCGTCGAGCACCACGTAGCGGAGCCCCCCGAGGGCGGGCGACCCGGCGTAGATCATGTTGCGGAGCACCTCGGTGGTCATCACCACCACGGGCGCGTCACCGTTGATCACGTTGTCGCCGGTGAGCAGGCCGACCTGCTCGGGGCCGTGAAGCCGGACCAGGTCGCCGTACTTCTGGTTCGACAGCGCCTTGAGGGGCGTGGTGTAGAAGGCCTTCCGCCCCTCGGCGAGGGCCTTGGCGATGGCGTACTCGGCCACCACCGTCTTTCCCGAGCCGGTGGGCGCCGCCACCAGCACCGACCGGCCCGCGTCGAGGGCATCGATGGCGAGCAGTTGGAAGTCGTCTGCCGGGAACCCGAGGCCGGCGAGGAAGCGCTCGCGCACGCCGCTCACCGCTGCGGCCCTACTTCTTGAGCAGCTTCCCGATGATGATCGACGCCTCGTAGAAGATGTACATCGGGACGGCCATCGCGAACAGGGAGTACGGGTCCTGGCTGGGCGTGATTACCGCCGCGATGACGAAGATGGCCACCAGCGCCTGGCGCCGCCACGAGGACAGCTTGCGGCTGGTGAGGATGCCCGCCAACTGGAGGAACACCAAGAGCACGGGGAACAGGAAGGCCACGCCGAACGCCAGCGCCACCAGGATGACCAGGCGCAGGTACTTCGACGGGCTGAGGATGGCCTCCAGGTCGTTGCCGCCCACCGACAACAAGAAGTCGAGGGCCTTCGGAAAGGTGAGCCGGGCAAGCACCGCGCCCAGGCAGAACAGGATCACCGACGACCCCACGAACGGGACCGCGTAGCGCTTCTCGTTGGGGTTCAGCCCTGGCGTGATGAACCGCCAGAACTGCCAGAGCACGACCGGCGACGACAGCAGGAACCCGGCCCACGTGGCCACCTTCAGGCGGGTGGCGAACCCTTCGAGCGGATCGGTGATGAACAGCGTGCACCTGCGGCCCGCCGGCAGCGTGTCGCAGTACGGCTTGATGAGGAAGGCGAGGATCTGGTCGTAGAAGACGAAGGCGATGATGGCGCCGATGCCGATGGCGACGGCCGAGATCACCAGCCGGCGCCGGAGCTCCGACAGATGGTCGACAAGCGACATCCGGTCGGGCGAGCGCGCCGGCTCGCGTCGTCTCCTCACCAGGCCCGCGATGTTGATGCCTCGCCGTGCTCTTGACCGGGCTCAGGCCGACGTCGGCGGGTCGGGCTCCCGGACCACCGTGATCTCGGCACGCTCCGGCGACGAGGGCGGCGTGTGTGCAGACTCGGTCCCGCCTGCGGGGGCGGGCGGCTGCGACGGGTAGGTCGGTAGCGCCTCCGAGAACGCGTCGCGCATCTCGGCCTGGACTCCGGACGTCATCCGCCGCAGCTCGGCCATCGCCTTGCCCACCGATCGGGCCGCGTCCGGCAGGCGGTTGGGGCCGAGGACGACGAGCGCCACGATCAACACGACGAAGATCTCGGCCGGACCGATGCTCCCCACGTAACGAGTGTAAGCCGGTCCGACGCGGAGTCGGCTAGCGGCCCAGGCGGGAGATCCCCGCGCTGAGCTGCCGTGTGCCGGCAGAGATCTCGGTCACCATTGGGCGCAGGGTGGTCACCCGTGCCAGCACCGTGCTGAGCTGGTCCGCCTCGTCGGCCACCTGCGCGTACGCCCGCCATACCGCCACCAGGGTGATGACGGTGAGTACGAGCGGCAGGAGGACGAGTGCCATGGGGCTCACGCTACGTCTTGGGGACCGGCGTTCTCCAGCCACCGGGCGGTGCCGGCGGCCAGGAGGGTGTCGAGATCGGCGCCGCTGCCCAGCTGGAAGTGGAACTCCAGCAGGTCGTCGTAGGAGATCGGCTGCCCGGTCTTGGCCTCGTCGAGCTCGGCCGGCATCTGCCAGACCGACAGGGAGATCCCCGAGGCCAGCAGTACGTCGACCACACGGGCCTCGGCCGGCTTGGCCACGGCCACCCGGCACGACGGGCACTGGAACGCGTACGAGCTCTCGTAAGTGGTGGAGCACAAGAGCACCCGGACGTCGCGCGTCGTGAGCTCGACATCACCACATGTCGGGCAACTGGCCCGGATCATCGCCATCGTCTCCTCCCTCGGCTTGCGTCGCGGTCTCATCGGCTTGGGAATTCCATCGGCACGGACTCCGGTGCGACTTGAGGGTTGCGTTCTCTGTTCCCCGACGGATGCCGGACTAGTCCTGTCGGGGTCATCATCTGCACCACTCCGATGCGTTCAAGGGCTGACCGGCGTGGGTCGATACGCGCACCAGTGGATCGGTCGCACGCTCTCCTGCAGTCCGTGCTGAGCGGGCTGGCGGCCGGCACCGATCCGGACGTGCTGCTGCGCGACGCGGTGGCCGGGGCGCTGGCCGCCTCGCGGGCCGACGACGGCTGCATCCTCAGCGTTGGCGCCGGGACATGCACGCCGCTCGCGGTGGCCGGGCACCTCGGCGCAAACGCCCTCGAAACGGGCGCAGCGGCCGTCAAGGGTGCCCGCTCGGTCCGCCGGCGTGATCCCGACAGCGGGTTGATTACTGCCGCCGAGCCCCTCCAGGCGGGCCAGGCGGTGATCGGCGCCCTGGTCGTGACGGGCCCGGCCGACCGGCTCGACAGCGCCGCCCTCCCGCTCTTCGCCGCCGCCGCCGCCGCCTTGGTGAAGCGGCATTCGGCGGCGGTGCCGGAGGCCCTGCCCGAGCTCCTGGCATCGCTTGCCGTCGTCGCCCGCGATCTGGACGCCTCCGCCATGTCGGCCCGCATCCTGGACGCCGCCCGCGACCTCTTCGGCGTGGATTGCAGCCTCTGCGCCCTCTCGGGTGACGGCCCCGTGCGGGTCTCGCAGTTCCGGGGCATCGACGCCGAGCGCATGGCCCGGGCGTCGCGGCAGCCGGGCTTCCGCGCCCTCGTCACGGGGAGCGACGTGCGGGTGGACGGACCCGACGACCCGGTGGTGGCCTGCCTCTCCCCTCTCGACCACGTGGCCGTGGGCCTGCCCCTCGCCGCCGGCGGGCGGTTGCTCGGCCGCCTCGTCCTCCTCCTCCCCGAGGCCCCGGGCCCGGCCGGCCGGGCCGTCCTGGAGCGCTTCGCCGGCCAGGTCGCCGTGTGCCTCCTGGCCGCCGAGCTCCATCGCGCCATCAAGGACCAGGAACACCGACTGGCGTCGGTGGCCCACTCGGTCGGGCAGCCGGTCGTGATGGTCGACGACAACGGCAGCCTGGTGGAGGTCAACGGTGCCGCCGCCCAGGCCTTCCACCTGGCCGGGGGATTCGAGCGGGGCCAGCCCGTCGTCGGGCGCCTGGGCCACGCCGACATCGAGCGGATGCTGACCTCCGGGCGGGAGGGCACCTCGGAGGTGGTGTTGGGCTCGGGTGAGGCGCATGTCTACCGGGCGACTGTGCGGCGGGTCCGTGGCGCCGACGGTCGTGTGACCGGGAGGGTCCTCGTGCTCGACGACGTAACCACGGCGCGCCAGACCGACGCCCTCAAGGCCGACTTCGTGGCCGTCATCGGCCACGAGCTGCGCACCCCCATCACCGTGATGAAGGGGTACCTCAAGACCCTCCTGCGCCGGGGCGACTCGCTCACCCCGGAGCGGCGCCTCCAGGCTCTCACCGCCGTCGACACCAACGTGACCCGCCTCGAGCGGCTCATCGAGGACCTGCTCTTCGTGTCCGCCATCGAGCAGCGGTCGACCCAGCTCGACGTTCGGCCGGTAGACCTGTGCGACCTGTTGCGGGGGCAGGCGGGCGGGCGGGTCACCGTCGTGGTGCCGGACGACGCCGTGCAGGCCGACGTGGACGAGGACCGGCTCGGCCAGGTCATCCGTCATCTGCTGGACAACGCCCTGGAGCACTCCGAGGGCGAGGTCGTGGTACGCCTGTCGGAGGGGGAGGGCACCGTGCAGGTGGCGGTGGAGGACTCGGGCCCGGGCATCTTCTCGGGCGACATCGCCCACCTCTTCTCCCGGTTCCACCAGCTCGACAGTTCCTCGACCCGGTCCCACGGCGGCCTCGGCATCGGCCTGTACATCTGTCGGCGGATCATCGAGGCCATGAGCGGTCGCATCTGGTGCGAGAGCCGGCTGGGTGTGGGGAGCCGCTTCATCTTCACCGTCCCGGCCGCCGTCGTGAAAGCCCCGATCGCCTAGCCGGCGTCTCCTACGTTGGGAGGATGGAGCCAGTCGGCCGTCCCCCGATCGGCTTCGCCCACCGGGGTGCCCGGGCCCACGCCACCGAGAACACCCTCAATGCATTCCGCCTGGCGCTTCGCCTGGGCGCCACCGGCCTGGAGAGCGACGTGTGGCTCACCAAGGACGGGCTGGCTGTGCTCGACCACGACGGCGTGGTGAGGGCCGGCCTGCGGAAGCGCCGGTTCGCCGACATGGATCGGACCGATCTGCCGGGCCACGTCCTCACCCTCCCCGAGCTCTACGCCGCCTGTGGCGCCGACTTCGAGCTCTCCCTCGACATCAAGGACACCGCCACCGCCGCTTCGGTGGTGGAGGCGGCCCGGGATGCCAGCGCCGAGGGGCGGCTGTGGCTGTGCCACCCGAGATGGGAGACGGTGGCCGGGTGGCGGGAGCTGGCGCCCACCGCCCGGCTGGTTGACTCGACCCGCCGGCGCTTCATGAAGGAGGGCGTGGAACGCAGGGCCGCCACCCTCGCCGACGCCGGCGTCGACGCCGTGAACCTGCACCACACCGACTGGACCACCGGGTTCGTCACCCTCTTCCACCGCTTCGAGATCCTCACCATGGCCTGGGACTGCCAGCACCCCCACGTCCTCGACGAGGTCCTGGGGATGGGCATCGACGCCGTCTTCAGCGACCACACCGACCGCATGCAGGAGGCCATCGCCAGAGCCGGCCACTAGCCGACCCCCGGCAAGCGAGGGGCTAGAGGAGCCCCAAAGCGGTGAGCGGCCAGACGCGGACGAAGGCCCGGCCGATGATGGTCGACTGCCGGACGGTGCCGAAGACCCGGCTGTCGCTCGAGTTGCCACGGTTGTCGCCCATCACCCAGATGAAACCCTCGGGGATGTTCTGGGGGGGGAACTCGGCGGTCGTGACGCCCGCTTGCAGGTACGGCTCGCGCAGTGGCCGTCCGTCCACGTAGACGGCGCCGTCGTGGGCCTCGACCGTCTCCCCCGGCAGCCCGACCACCCGCTTGATGAGGTCGCGGATCTGGCCCACGTCGTTGGGTGGTCGCTCGAACACCACGATGTCGCCCCGGTGGACGTCATGCAGGCGGTAGCTCAGCTTGTTGACGAGCACCCTGTCCTGGATGTTGAGCGTGTGCTCCATGGACGCCGACGGGATGTAGAACGCCTGGATCAGGTACGTCTTGATACCGATGGCCGACAGCAGGGCGGCCCCGATGATGACCACCCACTCGACGGTGTTGCGAAGCGGGCTACGGGTCCTGGCGGGGGGCGTCTCGTCGGCCGGCGGCCGTTCGAGAGTGGCCGTCGCGGTGCCGCCGCCTTCGGCGGCCTGCATCACGGCACCGCCCGGCTCGTAGGACGACCCGGCGGTGGGCGCCGGATCAGGCGCCCGGGACGGGGTCGGGCCCCACCAGTCGGCGTCCGTCGGGGCGGGCGTCGCCACGGGGGCACGGGGAACGAACCCATCGGGGCCCTCTGCGTACGTCGGACCGGTCGGACCGGGAGCGACGACGGCGGCGGCGGAGCCGAGCCGCCCAGCCGCCAGGTTGCCGCTGCGGCGACCGCGCGCCCGTGCCCTGCTCGACCGAGAAGGCGGGCGTCGGTGACGAGCTTCACCCGGCGGGATCACGGTTCATCCACCCTACTTCGGTCCCTCGTTCGCCCGGTAGCGCGCCGCCACACGCAGCGCCGCAGCGGCGACCACGGCGGGGTCGCCCTCGACCACCCGGGCGCTGGGCCCGAGGCGCAGCAGCAGTCGCTCCAGCCAGGCCCGTTCGCTCACCCGCAGCCGGACACGCCGCCCACCGTCGGCCAGCTCCTCCGCCGACTCCACCGGGTACTCCTCGGCCACCCACCGGGCCTCGGGCCCGAGGTCGAGAACCACCACGGGGTCGCCGGGTCGGGGCGAGAACG
This sequence comes from Actinomycetes bacterium, assembly GCA_023264975.1. Lineage (GTDB taxonomy): Bacteria > Actinomycetota > Acidimicrobiia > Acidimicrobiales > JAHFUS01. The sequence goes on from JAHFUS010000018.1 coordinate 18,567, forward strand.
TGGGCGGCTGGGCGGCGGCGGGCCGAGGCTCGAACGAGGTCCCCAGCACACTGGCCGAGCGGGTGCGATCGATCCGGAACACCCGGTCGGCGCCGGCCCGGTGGCACCAGCCGGCCACGTACCACTGGCCGGCGGCGTTGAAGACCTGGTGGGGGTCGATGACCCGGCGGGCCCAGGCGTCGCGGCCGAACGAGTAGTAGTCGATCTCCACCTGGTGGCGGTCGGCGGACGCCCGCTGCAGGGCGGCCAGCACGTCGGGCGGCGCTGCCCCCAGCTCCACGCCGACGGCCTCGTCGGGGTCCACCCCGAGGACGGCGGCCACCTTGGCCAGGCCCCGGGCCAGCGGTCCCTCCGGGTCGGTACCGGGGACGGCGAGCAGGGTGGCGCCGGCCGCGACCAGCGCCAGTCCCTCGGCCGGGGTGAGGCGGAGGGGCCGGGTGAACCAGTCGGCGAAGCGGATCCACACCCGGCCGTCCTCCACCGCCGAGTCGATCAAGGTGTCGGGGGTGAAGGGGTGGACGCCGCAGAGGAACAGCAGGCCGAGGTCGGCCACCACCTCCTCCTCGGTGCACCCGAACCGGGAGCAGACGTCCTCGATGGTGGGACCGTCCTGACCGGCGACCCACGGCACCATGGCCAGCAGGCGGCCGAGACGCTGGTCGGCCGGCGTGACCGGGCTCATGCCGCCCCCAGGGCGTCGAGCCAGGCCAGCATCTCGGCCCGCAGGTCGGGCGGCCCCAGGACCTCGGCGTGATCGAGGAAACCGAGGACGAAGGTGCGCAACGCGGCCCGGTTGGTGACCGCCAGCGCCAGCACCACGGACCCGTCCGCCCGGCGCTCCCGCACCGCCCCGTCACCGGCGCGGGCCTCGGCCCATGCCGCCTGGTCGGCGTCGACCAGCAGTCGTGCCTCGACCTCGTCCTCGTCGCCCATCCGCCAGGGCGCGGGGGCGGGCGCCGGCGTGCCGGTAGGTCTTTCGAAGCTCGACGCCGGGCCGGGGACGGGCGCAGCATCAATACGGTCGAGGCGGAAGTTCCGCACCTCGCCCCGATCGTGGTCGTGGCCGATCACGTACCAGTGCCCGCCGGTGTAGCGCAGGCTGTGGGGGTCGACCACGCGCCCGGCGCCCCGGTACCCGAAGCGCACGGTCCGCTGCTCGCCAAGGGCACCGAACAGGACCGGAAGGTGCTCGCTCCCCGGCAGGGCGGCGACAAGTGCGGTGGAATCGGCCTGCCCGGTCGCCCCACCAAGCTTCCAGATGGCGGTTCCGGCGTCGCCCGGGCCATGTGATCCACCGGCGCCGAGGCGCACGGTGGACGCGGCGAGGTGGAGTGCGGCCAGCTCGTCGGGCGCCAGATGGGGGTCCGGAAGCCGGTACTGCTCAGGCGGGATGCGGTAGCCCTCGCCCAACTCGGCGTGCTCGCGGTCGAGCGGCTCCAGCACCACCGGGATGCCCATCGCCCGCAGCGCGTCTTTATCCCGCTCGAACGCCCGTCGGGCCGATTTTCCCTCGCCGTAGCCGGGCACCCGGCGCTGGATCTCCGCCCGCGACAGGGGGCGGCCGGCGTCGAGCAGGGCGGCGACGAGGTTGAGCAGCCGCTCCAGCCGGTTCACGACGGCGACGTTAGGGCCGCCGCCAACATCCCTGCGGCGGCCGCGTACGCATGGAACCGGGGGTCTTCGGCCGGCATCCGGCCCATGCTCGTGACGGCGACGCCGGCGCCCTCCAGCAGCGCCACCACGTCGGGGACGTCGACCTCCACCACCTCGTGCGCCCTGGCACTGTCGGGATGCGGCTCGCCGCGAGGCACTGGCACGAACGCCCGCTCGCGGACCATCCCGAGCACGGCCACCGAGTGATGGCTCAGCCCCAGGTGGCGGGCCCGCGGGTCCACGTCCGACCACCGCAGCGCCACTACCACCGAGGCGCCCCGCCGAGCGGCCAGATCGATCAAGCCGGCGCCCTCGAGCGCCCCGTGACCCCGCTCGGTCCCGGTGCCGACAGTTCCGGGCCCGGGGGCGACCACGACTGCGGCAGCACCCGCGACGTTGACCGCCACGTCCAGCCCCGAGAGCGTATTCACCGCTTCGTGGTCCCCCCCGAACGCCTGCCCCGAGGAGACCGAGGCCGCCAGCAGTCCCCGGTCCCGCAGGTCCGCCACCAGGTCGGACAGCACGAGCGGCAACGCTGCGGTGTCCGTCATCACGTACACCAACCGCCGCCCGGGAGCGGCCGAAGCGAACGCACAGGCAACCGCCGCCAGCTGGCTGTGCAACGGGCACACCACCACCGGAAGGCCGGCCAGCGAAGCCGGAGGAAGATACCCGGCCACCTCCTCCGCCACCCCGGTGTCGGCCTGCAACGACGTGTACCGGACCTTCATCACATGCCCCGGCCCAGGTGCGTCAAAGGAGGCACTGGAGAGGTTCCAGTGCACGACATCCCACCCCCCCGTACCGAGGCCCAGATCGACGGCGGTCGTGTTCACGATGACCGAGTCCCCCACGGTGACCGGGCCCACGAGCGAGGTGAGCACATAGGCGCGACGGCCGGAATCCAACGAGACCCGCTGCAACCCCTCCCGGTGGGAGAGCAAGCCGGAGACGACATGCGTCGAGAAGCGGGGCATCAGAAGCTGGGGCGCACGCGCAGGACCACCGGCTACAGAGAGGCGATCAGCTTTTCGACGCGCTCGTCCTTCGACTTGAACGGGTCCTTGCACAGCACCGTCCGCTGCGCCTGGTCGTTCAGCTTGAGGTGCACCCAGTCCACGGTGAAGTCCCGCCGCCGCTCCTTGGCCCGCTTGATGAACTCGCCCCGCAGCTTGGCCCGCGTCGTCTGGGGCGGTTCGTCCACCGCCGTGTTGATGGCCTCGTCGGTGCAGATCCGCTCCACCATCCCGCGCTGCTGCATCTTGTAGAACAGGCCCCGCTCCTGGGACACGTCGTGGTACTGCAGGTCCATCAGGGCGATCTTCGGGTGGGTGAGGGGCACGCCGTGGCGGGCCTGGTAGCCGTCGAGCAGCTTGTACTTGATGACCCAGTCACATTCGCGGTCGAGGGACATGGGGTCCTTCTCCAGCCCCTCGAGGCAGTGCTCCCACATGTGGAGTGCCTGCTCCTCCAGCGGGCTCAGCCCGCGCTGGGCGTGGAACTTCTGGGCGCGGGTCAGGTACTCCATCTGGATGTCGATGGCGGTGACCTCGCGGCCGTTGGCCAGGCGTACCCGCCGCTTGCAGGTGGGGTCGTGGCTGATCTCACGGATGGCCCGGATCGGGTTCTCGAGGGTCATCTCCCGCAGCACGACGTTGGGGTCCTCGAGCATCCGCAGCATGATGCTGGTGGCGCCCACCTTGAGGAAGGTGGCGTACTCGCTCATGTTGGAGTCGCCCACGATCACGTGGAGGCGCCGGAAACGCTCGGCATCGGCGTGGGGCTCGTCGCGGGTGTTGATGATCGGGCGGCTGCGGGTGGTGGCGCTGCTCACGCCCTCCCAGATGTGCTCGGACCGCTGGGCGATGCAATACACCGCGCCGCGTGCCGTCTGCAGCACCTTGCCGGCGCCGGCGTATATCTGGCGGGAGACGAAGAACGGGATGAGAACGTCGGCGTAGTGACCGAAATCGTCCCGGCGGCTGGTGAGGTAGTTCTCGTGGCAGCCGTAGGAGTTTCCGGCAGAGTCCGTGTTGTTCTTGAACAGGTAGATGACGCCCCGGATGCCCTCCTCCCGAAGCCGCTGCTCGGCGCTGAGGAGCAGGTGCTCGAGGATTCGCTCCCCGGCCTTGTCGTGCACGACCAGGTCGTAGATGGAGTCGCACTCCGGTGTGGCGTACTCGGGGTGGCTGCCCACGTCTAGGTAGAGGCGGGCGCCGTTCTCCAGGAAGACGTTGCTGCTGCGGCCCCAGCTCACGACCCTGCGGAAGAGGTAGCGCGCCACCTCGTCGGGGCTGAGCCGGCGCTGGCCGCGCAGGGTGCAGGTGACGCCGTACTCGTTCTCGAGTCCGAAGATGCGGCGATCCATGCTGGCGGTGCCCCTTGCGAGCCGGGTGTGTCCCCCACGGTACCGTCGCCCCCCTGGGTGCGGTCCCCATGGGTCCACCTGGTGTCGGTGGCCCGTGGTGAGCGGGCCCCCAGGGCCCGTGGCCGGCCGTGGCCATGGTTGCCGTCGGCGGTGGCCGCCAGGGCCGTACGCCCTATTGAGCCGTCACTCCGGCGCCACGTCGGCCGAAGGCTCGCCGCTCCCTTCGCCAGCGGCCGGAGGCTCGATGGCGCCCGGACCGGCATCGTCGGTGGCGGGGGGCGTATCGCCCAACCCGAGCAGCGCCGCCAGTTCGCCGTCCACGATGCGGTGAAAGGCCCGCCGCTCCCGGGGCCGTTCCAGCACGGCGACCTCGAGGTCGGAGGGCTGCAGGGTGCGTTCGGGGCCGGCCAGCGCGGCGATGGCCGCCTTCAGTGCGTCCGCCAGCGACCAGCCCTCGGTGAAGGCCGCCTCCATGCGGTCGTGGATGGCGTCGGCCTCGCCGCCCAGCACGGCGAAGTGGTCCTCGTCGTAGATCGTCCCGCTGAAGTCGATGTGGTAGAGCTGGTCCGCCCCCCCACCGGACTGGGGTCCGACCTCGGCCACCAGGATCTCGACCTCCATCGGCTTGATCTCGCGGGTGAACACCTGGCCCAGCCACTGGGCGTAGGCGTTGGCGAGGGAGCGTGCGTCGACGTCCTCCCGGCTGTACTCGTAGCCCTTCACGTCGGCGTGGCGGACCCCGCCGACGCGCAGCTGGTCGAACTCGTTGAACTTGCCCACGCCGGCGAAAGCGATGCGGTCGTAGATCTCGCTGACCTTGTGCAGCGTGCGGGACGGGTTCTCGGCGGCCAGCAGGATGCCGTCGGCGTAGGTGACCCCCATCAGCGAGCGGCCCCGGGCGATGCCCTTGCGGGCGTAGTCCGCCTTGTCCTTCATCATCTGCTCGGGGGCGACGTAGAAGGGCATGCTCATGGGTGCATCCCCCGGTTGGTGCGGCGGTCGATGAGGGCGCCGAAGCGGGCCGCCACCTCGGACTCCGGGACCCGGGTGAACCCGTCCTCGGCGATGGTGGCGATGACGGGGTAGATCCCGCGCACCGGGTCGGGACCGCCGGTCGCGCTGTCCTCCTCGGCCGCCTCGTACAGGCTCTGGATGGCCAGCTCGACGGCGGCGTCGAGATCGAGGCCCTCTTTCCACCCCAGCTTGACCGTCGTGCGGGCGTCCCGGCCGCCGGAGCCGTCGGCGTGGTAGTCGCCCTCCTCGTAACGACCACCGGTGACGTCGTAGGTGAAGATGCGGCCGCGGTGTCGGCGCAGGTCGTAGCCGGCGAAAATCGGCACCACGATGAGGCCCTGGAAGGCCATCGCCATGTTGGCGCGGATCATGCCCGACAGCTGGTTGGCCTTGCCCTCCAGGCTGAGGACAGCGCCCTCGACCTTCTCGTAGTGCTCCAGCTGGAGCTGGAACAGCTTCACCATCTCCATGGCCGGCCCCGCCGCCCCGGCGATGGCGACACCGGAGTGGCGGTCGGCCGGGTAGACCTTCTCCATGTTCCGGTGGGCGATGGTGGACCCCGCTGTTGCCCGCCGGTCGCCCGCCATCACCACCCCCTCTGCGTAGCGGAGGGCCACGATGGTGGTGCCGTGGGTGATGGTTGCCGGGTCGTCGACCGGGAACTGGGAGGGCCCGCCCCGCAGCCTGTGCAGCAGGTTGGAGAAGCTCGGGCCCGGGTCGTCCGTGGGAGGGAAGAGGGGCAGGTTCATGGCCCGCCGGAGGCTAGTTGCTGGCCGCGCCCGCCGACGCGACGAGATCGGCCACGCGGGCCCTGACCAGCCCGTCGAGGGCCCCGTCCATGGACGGCGGCCGGAGGTAGCGGACGGCCGCGGTCAGCCGCTCGTAGTCGTCCTCGAAGTCGCCCAGGGCGTTGTTGCAGCGGAAGCACAACAGGCCCCGGATGGCGCCCGTGGCGTGGTCGTGGTCGACGTGGAGGGCGATATCGTCGCGCGGCAATCGTCCGCAGATGCCGCATCCGCCCCCCTGCTCCGCCAGGAGGTCGTCGTAGTGCTCGGGCGTGATCCCGTAGGTGCGCTTCAGGTAACTCTTTCGGTCAGCGATCGCCTTGCGTCCGGAGGCCCGGTAGTCCGCATGGCGGGCGGCCACTCGCTCGGGATGGTCCCGGGCCCATTGCCTCGTGCGCTCGCGAGCAGGCTCCGGGTTCTTGCGGTGACGCTCGGCCTTGGCGTCGAGGTCGCAGCGCTTGCACTCGTTCCGGTGGCCATCCCGCATGCCGACCATTCGATAGAACTCGGTGAGCAGCTTGTCTATTCCACACTTCCGGCACGTCTTCATACCGGGATTCTAATCGAACATGCGTTCTGGAGTCAAGCGAAACGAGGCCCTGACCTGCGGTTTGTACGTATTACTGACCACCCTTCTGCACGTACGACCTAACGAAGTCCTCGGCATTCTCTTCGAGCACCTCGTCGATTTCGTCCAAAAGCTCGTCCAGCTCGGCCTTGATCTTGTCGCCCTGCTTGGAATCTGCCGGGGCGGCCTCGTCGACCTCCTCGGCCTGCCGGGTGGTCGTCTGCTTCTTCTTCTGCTCTCGCTCTGCCATGCTCCACTGCCTCCTCAGGAGCCCAACCGCTCGAGCAACTCGGCGGGGCTATCACATCCGTCCAACAACGTATCGACCATCGAAGCCGTTCCTTTGAGCGGCTCCATCATCGGGACCCTGCGCAGCGGGTCGCCACCCAGGTCGAAGACCAGTGAATCCCAGTTTGCCGCCGCGATGGAGGACCCCCACCGCTGGAGGCACTTGCCCCGGAAGTAGGCCCTGGTGCCACGGGGCGGCTCGGTGATCGCCTCCACCACCGACGCCTCCGGGATGAGCCGTTCCATCCCCACCTTGTCGAACAGCGAGCGGCCCGCTTCGAGGGAGTGGTACTGGAGATCCATGGCGGCCAGCTTGTGGTCGGCCCACGACAGGCCGTGGCGCTCGCGGTACCCGTTGACGAGGCGGTACTTGGCCACCCAGTCGAGCTGGTCGGCCAGCTCCATGGGGTCGCTCTCGAGCCCGGTGAGCACGGCCTCCCAGCGGCGCATGACCTCGGCCCCCACGTCGGCGCCGATGCACTCGAGGCCGCGGTCATCGGCGTACTTGCGGGCCAGGTCGAAGTACTCCCACTGGATCTCGAGCGCCGTCATTCGCCGGCCGTCGGCCATCTCGACCGGCTCGCGCAGGCTCAGGTCGTAGGAGACGCGCCGCAGGGTCCGGACGGGGGCGGCAAGGGTGAAGTCCCGGTCGCCGAACCAGTCGTCCTCGATCATGCACAGCACGATCGACGTGACCCCGACCTTGAGGAGGTTGGCGACCTCGGACAGGTTGGCGTCACCGACGATGACGTGGAGCCGCCGGTACTTCGACGCATCCGCGTGGGGCTCGTCGCGGGTGTTGACGATCGGCCTCTTCAGGGTGGTCTCGAGGCCGACCTCCTCCTCGAAGAAGTCGGCCCGCTGGGTGAGCTGGAACGGCACCTCGAGCCCGCCGGTGGACGATGCCTCGGTGCCCACCTTGCCCGCCCCGCAGTACAGCTGGCGGGTGACGAAGTGGGGCATCACGTGCTGCACGACGCGGCCGAACGGGGTCTGGCGGGAGACCAGGTAGTTCTCGTGGGTGCCGTACGAATTGCCCTTGCGGTCCGAGTTGTTCTTGTAGACCACGATCGACTGGCCGGGCGGCAGCACCCTGGCCGCCGCCTCCATCGAACGCTTCAGGACCAGCTCGCCCGCCTTGTCGAACCGGACACACTCCATGGCGTCGGCGCACTCTGGCGTGGAGAACTCGGGGTGGGCGTGGTCGACGTAGTACCGGGCCCCGTTGGTGAGCACGGCGTTCACCAGGTGGGTCTCCACCTCCGGCGCCACCGTTCCCTCCCGCGCGAACCCACGCGCGTCGTTGCCAGGCGACTCGTCCTCGAAGTCCCACGCCACCTTTCGGGCCAGGTCGCTGACGTAGGCGTTGATGAGCACCGACGACGCCGCGATCGGGTTCGACTCGCCCGCGCCGCGGTGCACGATCCCGTACTCCGTCTCCATGCCCACAACCTTGGCGATGGCCACAAAGCGACCCTACAACGGCCGACGCCGGAGACCGTGCCACGCGGCCAACGGGCGATGCGAAGCGAGCGAACTCGACGAAGCCGTATCAGGCCGCCCCTCCCGGCGCTCGTGTCGGCGACGGGTACGGCCTTGTGCCCCGAGAACACGGAGGACGGCAATGGACGACAAGGGCAACGAGATCATCGCCGAGGCGCCCGAGCGCGCCCGGCAGCACTTCCGGCACCTGCTGGCGAGCAATCCCAACTACTTCGGGTCGTTCCCCGGTCTCGGCTTCGAGGCCGTGAGCCCGAAGGACGGCGACACCCGCTACGAGGAGGTGGACTGCATCGCCTACAGCCCGGCCCGCAACCGAATCGAGGCGACGCTCCAGGTGAAGCGCCCGTTCGGCTACGGCGGCGGACCGTGCACGGCGGGCTCGTTCGAGCACGTCCGCTTCTACGTCGACTACGGCAACGGGTGGGAGGACGCCGGCGTGGCCGGCGTCAACGTCCACGACATCCCCGTCGGCAAGGACTGCGCCGGCACCCCGACCCACCCGCTGAGCTTCGTGTGCGGTGTCGACCACTCGCCTCGGCGCAAGTGGTGCGGGCAGCCCGTACTGCCGCTGGTGCGGGCCATCCTCTCGTGGAACCTCGAGCCCCCCGCCGGCGAGCCCGACTGGACGCCGCCGTGGGGCAACGTCGAGGAGTGCCGCATCCAGATCGCCCCGAGACGCTTCATCTTCTCCGACATCGCCGCCAAGCTGCCCAAGGAGGTCCTGGCGATCATCCCGCCGGCCGTCGTCGACGAGCCGCCCGCACCGGGCCCCGACCCGGGTCCCCTCACCCCGCTGAGCCTCACGGCGCTGGCGAAGGCGTACCGGGCGGAGAAGGTGCCGCCCCACCGCTTCGCCTTCCAGGCCCTGTCGGCCAACACCGCCAGCCCGGTGGCAGGCGCCTCGGCGCTGTCGGAGACGGCGCTGTCCGCCAAGGCGGCGGGGATCAACCTGGCCGACGTGCTCAAGGCGGTGGAGGACACGTCGGGCAACACCACCTACGAGGAGCTGGAGTGCCTCGGCCTCGACAAGGCCCTCCTCGGCGGGTCCCTGGTGGCGTCGTTCGTGGTCAAGTTGTCGAGCGGCTACTCGGGATCGCCGTGCAGCGCGGGCAGCACCGAGTACGTCGCCTTCTGGGCCGATTGGGAGGACGACTGCTCCCTCAGCTACCTCGGCACGGTCAAGGTCAAGGTGCACGACTACAAGGACATCGGCGGCGGCCTGTGCTACTCCGCCGTGCTGCCGGTGGACCTCGGCGCCCTGCGCCAGGGATGCGAGAAGCCGGTCCTGCGCCGGGTCCGGGCGGTGCTCTCCTGGAACGCCGCGCCGTCGACCACCGACCCCGACGCCGTCCCGGTCTGGGGCAACCGGATCGACCGCCACGTGCAGATCGAGCCCGGCGTCGTCTACGACGGCACCGCCCGCTTCACCATCGTGGGCGGCGTGGCCGCCAACGACGTCGACCTGACGAGCGGCCTCACCGTCCCGGGGGCGGTCCTCGGCACCTCGGTCACCCCCCTGCCGGACGACTGCCCCTTCGCCGGCCTGGTGGTCCTCCACGGGCCGCTCGACCCGGCGCTGGCCGGCCACCAGTACCGGGTCCGGGCGACCAACGTCGACGGCGGTGGCACCCAGCTGCTCACGGCGCCGTTCACCGTCGTCACCTCAGGAGGCTCGGCTGTCGTCGTCACCCCGAACCCCATCGACGGGTGGGTGGCCTGGCCGACGTGGGTGGGCAACACCACCGGCGTGCTCGGCCACCTGGCGCCGGGAGGCGACGACCGGTGGGACTTCACCCTCGAGCTGGACGTGGCCTTCAACGTGGTCGACACCGCGCGGGTGCAGATGGACAACACGGTGAAGGACGTAGCCCTGGTGAGCGACACCGCCAACGCCGGCGACCTCGAGCTCCAGACGGCTGGGCAGTGCAAGGTGCCCCACGGTCCCGTGAACGGGACCTTCGTGGCACGGGACATGCACTTCCTGCACTGGTCCATCTCCGTGCTGGGCGGCCCGGGCGGCCCGATCCCGCCGATCCCGCTCACCGTCGGCATCGCCTCGACGACCGAGACGCCCTTCGCAGGCACGCCGTTCACGCTGGACTTCGGTGACCCGATGATCGCTCCCTGCGGCTACGTGGTGCGCCTCACCATCACCGACCGGGCCATCGTCAACAGCGTCTACCTCGGCAACCAGGCCACCGTCGATCGGGGCATCTGCCTGGAGTAGGCGTGCGGTGCCAGGAGGGGGCGGGCATCTCGGCCCGCCCCCTCGGCCGGCGGCCCGGCCAGTGGCGGGCGTGGAGCGCCCACATGCGCCGGTAGTTTGCGTGCGCCGCTTCCGCAGCGATCTGCATCCGGAATCCGGGCACAGATCGCTGTGGAACCGAACCGACGGTGAGGTGACGGCGGCTGCTCGACGTCGGTGCGCGCCGGCCGGGCCGGGCTACAGGTACTGCCCTGTGCCCACCCGCTCGATGGCCCGGCCGCCGGTCGGCTCGCCCTTGCCCTCCGACATGAGCACCCGGAGGAAGACGATGCGCTCTCCCTTCTTGCCGGAGATCTTGGCCCAGTCGTCGGGGTTGGTGGAGTTGGGCAGGTCCTCGTGCTCCTTGTACTCCTGGCGGATCGACGCCGACAGGTCCGCCATGCGGATCCCCCGGCCCTCGTTGGCGATGCGTCGCTTGATGGCCAGCTTCTTTGCCCGCCGCACGATGTTCTCGATCATGGCCCCCGAGGAGAAGTCCTTGAAGTACATGACCTCCTTGTCACCGTTCTGGTACGTGACCTCGATGAACCGGTTGTCGTCGTCCTGGCGGTACATCTCCTCGACGGTGCTCTCGATCATCACCCGCACCGCCTTGTCGGGGTCGCCGCCACCGAGCTTGTCGACCTCGGCCTGGTCGAGCGGGAGGTCCGACGTGAGGTAGCGGGCGAAGATCTGGGTGGCCGCCGCCTCGTTTGGCCGCTCGATCTTGATCTTCACGTCGAGGCGGCCGGGGCGCAGGATGGCCGGGTCGATGAGGTCCTCCCGGTTGGAGGCGCCGATCACGATGACGTTCTTCAGCGTTTCAACGCCGTCGATCTCGGCCAGCAGCTGGGGGACGACGGTGGACTCCATGTCCGACGAGATGCCGGTCCCGCGGGTGCGGAACAGCGAGTCCATCTCGTCGAAGAACACGATGACCGGCATGCCCTCTTCGGACTTCTCCCGGGCCCGCTGGAAGACCAGGCGGATCTGGCGCTCGGTCTCGCCCACGTACTTGTTGAGCAGCTCGGGGCCCTTGATGTTGAGGAAATAGCTCTTGGCGTTCTTGTCGCCGGTGACCTCGCCGACCTTCTTGGCCAAGGAGTTGGCCACCGCCTTGGCGATGAGGGTCTTGCCGCAGCCCGGAGGGCCGTAGAGCAGGATCCCCTTGGGCGCCGGCAGCTTGTGCTCGATGAACAGGTCGCGGTGCACGAACGGCAGCTCGACGGCGTCGGTGATGGCCTCGATCTGCTCGTCGAGCCCGCCCACGTCGGCGTAGGAGATGTCGGGCACCTCCTCGAGGATCAACTCCTCCACCTCGGGGCGGGGCAGGCGCTCGAGCAGCATGCCGGTGCGGCTGTCCATGAGGACGGTGTCGCCCGCCCGCAGGTAGGTGCCCTCGAGCTCCTCGGTGAGCTCGACCACCCGCTCCTCGTCGGCCCGGCCCAGGATGAGGGCCCGCTTGCCGCCGTCGAGCAGCTCCTTCAGCGTGACGACTTCGCCGGCGATCTCCTGGCTGCGGGCCAGCACCACGTTGAGCGACTCGTTCAGGACCACCTCCTGGCCCCGCTTGAGGTCGTCGATGTCGATCTCGGGGTGGAGGGCGACGCGCATCTTGCGGCCACCCGAGAAGACGTCGACCGTCCCGTCGTCGTTGGTGGCCAGGTAGGTGCCGTAGGCCGACGGCGGCTGGGTGAGCTTGTCGACCTCCTCGCGCAGGGCGGCGATGTGCTCGCGGGCCTCGCGGAGGGTGTAGGTGAGCTTCTCGTTCTGCGAGACGGCCTGGGCCAGCTGGCCCTTCGTCTCCAGCAGCTTCTCCTCGAGCGTGCGTACGCGCTTGGGGGCGTCGTGCAGCCGGCGGCGGAGCGTGACGATCTCCTCCTCCAGCACCTTCACCTGCTCGTCCAGCTCTGCCGCCTCCAGCTCGTCCGCGCTGGTCCTGCCCTGCTCCTCGGAGTCCGTCGGAACCACCTCCTCGTTGGCGACCATACACGTCTGCCGCTTCTGCGACGCTGAATCCAGGCGGGTTTTCCCTGTCAATCCCGGGAAAACTCGCTATGCTCGGGACCCGGAGCAGCATGTGCCTGAGGAGGGCTGGACGACATGGGAATGAAGGTCTGGATCGACCAGGACCTCTGCACGGGCGACGGCCTGTGCGAAGAGATCGCCCCCGCCGTCTTCACGCTCCTCGACGACGGGCTCGCCTACGTGAAGGAGGGGACCAAGGTCTTCAACCCCGGCGGCCAGTCCGGCATGGCCGTCGTCCCCGCCGGCATGGAGGACGAGACCATCGAGTCTGCCGAGGAGTGCCCCGGCGAGTGCATCTTCATAGAGACCGACTGAGGGCCTGACCCGGGAGGCCGGCGGTTCACTGCGGGTCGGCCGGCCAGCCCCCACGCAACGCCGTCGGGCCGAGCTCCACCGACGGCATCTCCTGGCCACGCACTGACGCCGCTGCCACGCGGAGCACGTGTGCGTTCGACAGCACCGCCACCAGGGTCATGGCCGCCAGGCCCCAGCCGACGGCCCGCCCGATCGACGTCCACGAGCGGTCCATGAGCCACACCCCGGCCAGGGTGACGAGCTTCAGTCCGATCAACCCGGTCATGCCGACGGCGGCGAGGACCATCGCTCCGACCGGTGACTGCTCCATCGCTCCCCACCGCAGGGCGATCGCGGTCGTGGCCAGATCGAGGATCGACACCGCCGCCAGCACGAACACCAGGCGACCTCGCGGCGACGTCGGCCCTCTGCCCGCCTTGACCGCCGTCGGGCTGCCTCCCGTCGCCACGGATGCATGCATGCGCAGGACTGTCGGCAGGCGGACGTCCCACCTGTACCGAAGTTCTGCCCGCTCGGGCCGCTGATGCGAAGATTCCGCGTGACCACCACCAGCAGCGCTCCCGCCGCCACCGTCGGGCGCAATCTTCGCTCACCACGGCGATCCCCAAGGGGCTCTACTTGCCGACCTGTGGCTCTGGGCGATACGGGCGTGGTCCTTGATATCGGGCCGGGCGGGGCCGATAGGGATGGCATGCCCACACGAGCACCGATCGAAAGTGGTCCACCGGCCGCCCGCATGGACAATCCCGGGGGAGCCGCCCTCATCGGTGGCGTCATGATGATGAACGGCGATCACGTCAGCGCCGCTGTCCGGCTGCCCGACGGCACCATCCTGGTCGAGGCCCTCACCCCCGCCTCGGTCCTGCCCTGGGTTCGGGTCGCCCGTCGCCTGCCCTTCGTGCGGGGCCTCGCCGCCCTGGCCACCAGCCTGTCGGCGAGCGTGGCCGCCCTGCTCTGGTCGGCCCGGGCCAGCGGGTCGAACGAAGCCGAGATGGCCCGCCTGTCGAATCGCCGCGCCACCCGGGTGGCGGCTATGGCCTTCGCAGCCGTCGTGTCGGTGGCCCCATTCTGGGCCATCTACGCCGTCGTGAGCCGGGTCGGGGGCGGCCCCGTGGCGGCTGGCGCGGCGGAGGTCGTCCTGCGGCTTGCCCTGCTCGGCGGTTACCTGTGGGCCGTCGGCCGCTGGCATCGCATCGCCGACGTGTTCGGCTACCACGGCGCCGAGCACAAGACGATCACCTGCTACGAGGCCGGCAACCCCCTCGTCCCCGCCGTCGTCGCCGCCCACAGTCGTTTCCATCCCCGCTGCGGTACCGCCTTCGCCTTCTGGGCCGTCATGGTCGTCTCCGCCGTCGGGGCCGCCAGCGGCGACCTCGGTCCCGCCGTGGGTGCGGTGGTGCGCCTGGCGGCCCTCGTGGTCGCCGTGGGCATCGGGTACGAGATCGTCCGGGCCGGAGCGCGGGCCGGGTCGACGCCGCTCGGCCGGGCCCTCCAGGCGCCGGGGCTGGCGCTTCAGCACCTCACCACCCGCGAGCCGCGGCTCGACCAGATCGAGACGGCCATCGCTGCCCTGCGCAGCTGCGCGACCGACCAGCAACGGGCCGCCATCGACACCGCAATCGCCGGCTGGCACCAGCAGAGCGTCACGTTGGGAGCGGTCGCCGTCGACGCCTGACGCGAGCATCCGCGGCGCGGTCCTACCCCGAGGTGAGGCAGGGGCCGGGGCTGACGCCGTTGCCTCGGGGGGCGGCGAGGACGGCTCGGAGCTCCTTGTCGGAGAGTGCGTAGGCGGTGCCTGGTCGGTCGGGGGCTATGGCGAAGGCGACTCCCATGACCTCGCCGGCCCGGTTGACGAGAGCGGCGCCGGAGTCGCCCGGGCGGAGGGCTGCGGCCAGGATGAAGACGTCGCGGCGGGTGGTGCGGGCGTCGTAGAGGTCGCGGCCGACAGCGTCGACCTGCTGGCGAATGGCGGCGGGGGCGATGCGCAACTGCTCCTGACCGCCGGGGTGGCCCATCACCGCTCCCCGGTCGCCCACCCCCCCATTGCCGACAGCCAAGGGTGCCTGACCGAGGCCGGGCACGCGGAGCACGGCCAGGTCGCGCTCTGGGTCGAACACGACGACTGTCGCCGAGAAGCTCTTGCCGTCCGGCCGCTCCACCGACGTGCCCCCGGGATGGTGGCCCGCCACCACGTGGGCGTTGGTGATCACCGTGTCGGGGGCGGCGGAGAAGCCGCTCCCCTCCTGGGTGCGCGAGCAGGCGACCCCGGAGATCTTCACGGTGGAGCCGGCCACCCGGTCGAGGATCGCCGGGTCGATGCCGGTGGTGGCCGGGGGAGGGCCCGTCACCGGCGCCGGCCGCAGGGCCTCGAACACCTTGGGGAAGTTGGTCTCCCCTACCACCCGGCGCAGGGCCTTGAGGGTGTCCGGCGGGGCGGGCAGGCGGGAGTCGAGGAACCGGGCGATAGCCGAGGTGCGGGCCTCCCTCGACACCGAGCCCGGCACGTCGGCGATGGCGGGCAGGAGCAGCCACAGGGCGGCGAGAACGCCGAGGGTGCCCACCACCGCGCCGACCGCGCTGTCGACGATGCGGACGGGGCCGACCGGCACGAAGCGGCGCAGCGACGACCCGAGGAGCAGGCCGGCGCCCTGGCCCACAAAGGCACCGCCCAGCAGCACCACGCCGGCGATCATGAGCTTGCTCGTCGGGTCGGGACCGTCGAACGTGCGGACGACGGCGGGCAGGAATCGGGCGGCCAGGACCAGGCCGAGTGTCATCCCGATCCACGACACGACGCGGGCCAGGAACCCGAGCTGCCACCCGCCGGCTGCAGCCGCCGCCGCGGCCAGGACGATGACGAGGTCGAGACTGTTCACGGCGCAGGCGAGGCTACTGAGTTCCCACCAACCTGGCCGACGTCAGAAAGGCGGTGTGGGCCACCATGCGGTGGTCAGGCCGAACTGCCTGGCCCTCGATGTGCCAGGTGCGCACGAGCACCTCCTGAGTCTCGGCGAAGGCGAAGCCGCTCTCGTCGAGCGCCTCCCGAACCTGCGATGCCTGGAGGATGCTCGGCGTGTACGCCACCAGGATGCCGCCCGGCGACAGCGCCACCTGGGCGTGCTTCACGACACGCCACGGCTCGGGAAGGTCGAGGACAACCCGGTCGAAGCCGGTTCCGTCTATGCCCTCGTACACGTCACGCTCCTCGACGGCGTAGCGCTCCAGCGCCTCGTCGCCGAGGAAGGACCCCACGTTGGCGATGGCCTTGGCCGCGAAGTCGGGTCGCAGCTCGTAGCCGGTGACGACGGCGCCGGCGCGCAACAGGGTCATCGAGAGCGCACCCGACCCGAGCCCCGACTCGAACACCCGGGCCCCAGGGAAGATGTCGGCCAGCATGAGGATGGGGCCGAGGTCCTTCGGATAGATGACCTGTGCGCCCCGGGGCATCTTCAGGATGAAGTCGGCGAGGGTCGGGCGGACGGCCTGGTACCAGGCGTTGGTGGTGGAGCGCACCACCACCCCCTCGGGCCGGCCGATCAGGTCCTCGTGCGGCACGTAGCCGGTGTGGGTGTGGAACTGGGCCCCGGGGGTGAGGGTGACGAGGTACCGGCGGTTCTTCCTGTCCACCAGCAGGGCCCGCTCTCCTGCCGCCAGCGGCCCTCTCACGACGATGCGGCGCCGGCCCGCGCCCGCAGCTTGCAGAAGGCGCACGTGTCGCCCGGCGTGGCCGAGCCGCACGAGGAGCAGGGCCGTAGCTCGGCCCTGGTCGCATCCGCCGTGGCCTGGAACAGGTGGGAGGCCTTCTCGAGGAATTCGAAGTAGAAGGCCGCCTTCGCGCCGGGCGAGCGCTCCTCGATGTCGTTGAGCGCCTCCTTGTAGGCCAGATGCCGGTTTCCCTCGGCCATCGGGCACTCCTCGACGATGTAGTCGATGCCTCGCAGGATGCAGTACGCCGCCATCTCCCGCTCCCCCAGCCGTACCAGCGGCTTCACCTTCCGCACGAACCCCAGGCCGGCCGCCAGGACGGGCAGCTGGCGGCCCAGGTACTCGATGTTCCAGCGCAGGACGTTGCCGAACAGGACGGCCGCCTCGTCGTCGAGGTTGTGCCCGGTGGCCACCACGTCGTAACCGCCGTCCACCGCCGCCTGGTTGAACAGGTGGCGCTTCGACAGCCCGCACGCAGAGCAGGGCACGCGCTTGGCCGCCCGTGACCCGTTCGGGATGTCGAAGCCGAGGTCGGTCGGCAGGTCGATCTCGATCAGGTGGGCACCGCGGCGGGCGGCGAAGGCCCTGGTGTGGTCGCCCGACGAGGCGCTGTATTCGCCTATGCCGAGGCCGAGGTACAGCCCGTCCACCGAGTAGCCGAGTTCGATCAGGATGTCCCACAGCGCGAGGGAGTCCTTGCCGCCGGACACGGCCACCAGGACCCGCTCCCCCGCCGCCATCATCCGGTGTTCGTCGATGGCCCGGCGCACCTGCTCCCGGCAGTGGTGCACGAAGCAGTCGCCGCAGAACCCGGCGTTGTGGCGGCGCAGCTCGATGACGGCCGGGCCCTTGCACCGGCGGCACTTCATGCCGCACCCCCTGAGATCACCTGGCGGATCTCCACCACGTCGTCGTCCTGCAGGACGGCGTCACCCGTGACCAGGGTGTCGGAGCGGATCACCAGCACTGACTCCCGGTTGATGGCGAGGCGTTCGAGCAACGCGTGCACGGCCACGGGGCCGGGGACCTCGAGCTCGCGCCGAGGGTTGCGCAGCAGGACCCTCACCGCCGGCGCCGCACCACCTTGGCCGGGCGGTCGTGGCTGATCAGCAACGTCTGTCCTGGCCGAAGCTCTTCGGAGAACGCCACCACGGGCTCGTCCCTCGTGATCTTGCGGAGCACCTTCATGGCCAGACCGATGGTACCGACGGCCGTCCAGAAGCGGCTGCCTCCGAGGAGGCCCTTCCGCAGGGCCCGGCCCAGTAGGAGTCGCTTCACCGTTCTCACACCCGCCGGATCTCGACGAGGGTCGTCTTCTTCTTGCCCTTGCGCCGGCCCAGCAGGTACGCCATCCCGACGACGGCCACGGCCGCCACCGCACCGGCGATCAGGAGGTAGGGCTTCGCCGATTCGGCCGTGCTGTCGACCTCGCCGCGGATCTCCCGCAGCTTGGCCTCGATGGTGTTGCGGGTGACGGGACCGTCGACGTCGGTCGCCATCAGGCCATCGTCCCCTTGCGGGCGGCCTTGCGCTTCTGGCTCCCGATGGCCCGTGCCGCCAACCCGGCGACGACCACGCCGGCGGTCAGGGTAATGACGTATGGGAGGAACGAGAGGTTGCCGGCGAGGTGGCTGCCGGTTTCGGTCTGCAGTGCGCGCAGGAGGCCGAGGAGCCACAGGGAGAGGCCGACGCTCAGCAGTAGCGAGCCTGCGACGCCCCAGGCCAGGAAGTGCAGCATCCCCTTGAGGGGCTCGACCGTCTCCTGCTTCAGGTAGCCGAGGACCAGCTGCCACAACTCGGTGGCCAGGGTCGGAAGGCTCTTTTCGCCGGCGCGGCGCGGCTCGGCGGTGGTCGTGGCCATTTGCGGAGTGCTTATCCCCCGCACACCCGGGGCGCAAGCACACGCTCCGTGGTGATCAAAGGCTGAACCGGGCACCGCTCACCGACGGGTCGGCGTTGGAAGCGTCGGCATTGGTCTGCAGGCCTCCCCAGACCAGGAGGTCCTTTCCCGTCCAATGGCCAGCCGGGACGAAGCGCGGATCGGTACGGGCGATGCGCCGCCACAGCTTCGTAGCAGGGTCGTAGGCAGCGCCGTTGCCCAGGAAAACGGGCCCGGCGGCCGGCGCACCACCCCACACGACCATCTCCGTGCCGGTCCACTCGATCACCGCGCCCCGCCGGGCTGAGATGGGGGCCGCCGGAAGCCTGCGCCACGTGTCCGTTCGGGGATCGAAGGAGGCGCCGTCGGCGAACGCCGCCTGCTCCCCGTCGCCGCCCTGCCCCTCGCCCCCCCAGAACAGCAGCTCCTTTCCGGTCCACACCGCCCTGGTGCCTCGGGCGGACAGGGGCGACTTGGCCATTGGCCGCCACGAGTCAGTGGCCGGGTTGTATAGGGCGCCGTCGGCCAGGTAGGTCAGGTCCGAAGCCAGTCCGCCCCAGAACACGGCCTCGGTGCCGGTCCACTCGCCGGACACGAACGACCGGGCGGACAGTGGCGGCGACTTGATCGGGCGCCAGGCGTCGGCGGCCGGGTCGTAGGCGGCTCCGTCGACGCGCTCCGGCGTGGCCGCCGCGCTCCCGAACGCCAGCATCTCCTTGCCCGTCCACACCCGGCCCATGGTGCTGGTGACGAACGGCGAAGTGGCGAGCGGACGCCAGGCGGCGGTCGAAGGGTTGAAGGCGGCCCCGTCGGTGCGGGTCAGCTTGTTGGGCCCGCTCCCTCCCCAGACCAGGACCTCGGTGCCCGTCCAGAGGGCCGCCGCCCCCGCCCTGCCCGACAGCGGCGCGGCGGGGAGAGCCTTCCAGGTGTCGGCGACGGGGTCGTAGGTAGCGCCGTCGGTGAAGGGCTCGACCGACTCGTCCTCGCACTTTCCGGGCGTGCACGGACGCCCACCCCAGACGAAAAGTTCCGCGCCGGTCCAGGCACTGGCCGGGAAGACCCTGGTCGACAGCGGCGCCGGCGTGATGGCCTTCCACGTGCCGACGGTGGCGAGGGACACCGACCCGCCGCCGCCGCCGTCTCCCGAGCACGACACGAGGCCGGTGAGAACCACGGAGGTGAACACCAACCTGCGGACGAGCGACGGAGCCATGCCGGGAACCGTACGGGCGGGCGCCACGCCACGCCACGACGGTCGCTGCTGGTGGACCGTCCTCCCGGCCGGTCACGCGCCGGCCAACCGGTACCCGAGTACCTCGGCCGCCTCCGTGACACGGACGGCGATACCCGCCATCCGGTTCTGATCTGCATATCGCCGTGAACCGGTTCGCCGACCACGATTTACGCCCAGCGGACGGCTCATGGAGCCAGCTCCTCCGCCGCAGGGGCCTCGGGGTACCGGGCCAGGATGGCGCCCACCTGCTCCTGGAGGGCGCTGCCGAGAGCGTCGCGGGGCAGGTCGTTCACCAGGAGCGAGAAGGCGAGTGGGTCGCCGCCGGCCGGCGCGTCCACGTAACCACTGAGGCCGACGACGCCATCGAGCGAGCCGGTCTTGGCCCGCAGGCGGCCGGCGGCCGGGTTGCCCCCGAGAAAGCGTTTGGCCAGCGTGCCGTCCCTGGCCGCCACGGGGAACCCGGCCGCCACCGGCCCCGTGGGGCCTGAGCTGTCGATGACGGCCATAAGCAGGCCGCACGTGGCCCGGTCGGAGCGGTCGAGGCCCGAGCCGTCCACGCTGGTGAGCTGGTCGACCGGGAGGCCGGCCTCGGTCAGCGTCTCCCGCAGCACGCCCAGGCCGGCGGTGGTACTGCCGTCGCCGGCGAAGCGCCGGCCCAGCTCCTTCACCAGCAACTCGGCGGTGAGGTTGTCGCTCTCCCGCAGCATCTGGCGCACCACCTCGCCGAGCGGCGGCGACTCGACCTTGGCCACCACGGCGGACCCGTCCGGCGCCCTTCCCTCCCCGGCCACACCCTCCACGGTGACTCCCCGGGCCTGGAGCAGAGCAGTGAGCACCCCGGCCGCGTGCGCATCCGGCTCGGGAGCAGCGATGTGGCGGGGCGTGAACTGGGCGAACCCGTCGTTGACCACGAGGGCGCTGGCGGGGCCCGACTCGAAGTCGGTGATGTAGCCGGGCTTCCACGTCGGGATGTAGCGCTGGGTGTCGTACCTGGTCTCGTCGCCGACCACGCCCCCGCGCACGAGCGTCACCCCCGCCGCCACGACTGCGTCGGCCAGCCCCTCCAGCGACGTCCGTACCTGGGGCTGGTTCTCGAACGAGGCGGCGTAGTCGGCCGTGCCGAGCAGCGGATCGCCCCCGCCCACGAGGAACAGGGGGCCCTCGACCACCCCGCCCCTGGGGGCGGGCGCGGCCCGTACCTCGGTCACCAGGTGCTCGTCGGGGCCCAGCCGGGCGAGCACGGCCGAGGCGGTGAGGATCTTCAGGTTGGAGGCCGGGATGAGGCGCTCGTCAGGCCGGCGCTGGAGCACGGGCCGGGACCCCTGGCGGACGACCAGGCACGAGCGGTCCCGCGCCGCGCCCAGCGCGGGCTCGGCCAGGGCGGAGTCGAGCTGCACCCGGAGCCGGGTGTCGGCCACCGTCCGCGAGAGGAAGGCAGGGGCCCGGCGGGCGGACAGCACCGGGGCGCGGAGGGCAGGCGCTTCGTCACCGTCGTCGCCACCCGCGGCCGGGACGCGGACGGCCGCTGTTGACGCCGCCGCGCACACGACGGCCAGGAGCACGGGGAGCGGCCAGCGGGGCACGGCGGACCAACGTTAGTTAGCCCTCCGACGGGCTGGGTTCGAGGGCTGCCCGGAAGAAGCTCCGGATGTGCTCCAGGCGGCGCTCCAGGGACGCCACCGCCAGAGGGTCGCGGTTGAGGAGGGACTCGAGGAACGGGAGATCGCCGAAGTAGCTGAGCAGGGCGCCGTACCCGGTGAGCAGGAGCTGTTCGGGGTCGTGGCGGCGGAAGTGCCCCGCCGCCATCTCCTTGTCGAAGAACCCCACGGCCCGCAGGAACAGCGGCTTCAGCGCCTCGCCGAGGTCGAGCCCGAGGTGGTCGCCCCCGTCGAGCGCCTCACGGCGCACCATGCGCACGAAGTCCGGGTTCTCGGCGAAGAAGCGAAAACCGGCGGTGAGAACGTGGTCCACCTGGGCCCAGCCGTCCGTGGGCCGCTCGATGGCCTCGTGCACCCGCGTGAACCAGTCGGCCAGGGCGAACTCGAACACCTGCCGGTACAGGGACTCCTTGGACGGGAAGTGGTGGAGGAGGCTGGGGCGACGGATGCCCACGGCGGCGGCGATGTCGTTGAGCGACGTGCCGGCGTACCCGTGCTGGGCGAACAGGCGCCTGCCCTCCTGGAGGATGGCCTGGCGCGTCGAGGGGACCTCGGACAGCGCCTGAACTTCCGCTTCGTGACCGGTCAACCGCTGCTCACCTGCTCGATCTGTCATTCCCCGGAAAGAGCGCAAGGGACAGGGTGCCCGGGCAGCGCTGTGCCGATCGACCAACCCAATCAACCAACGCTGTGCCAATCGACGCCGGCGGCCCGTACGTTACGCCCTGGGGCCCGCGGCGGCGGCCTTGGGCGCGCAGGCGAGCCGGTAGCTTGGCGGCGTGGACATCGTCTCAGCCCTCTTCTGCGAGAGCCTCAACCTTCGTCAGGCCGGTCCCGGCGGGCCGACGCGCATCGACCTCACCGGCGTCATGTTCTCCATGGCGGCCCCGAGCGAGCCCCCGGTCACCGTTGCGCCCCACCTCATCGTGCTCATCCGCTGCCGGCCCGACGAGCCCGGCAACGGCGTGCTCGAGGTCGTGTTCCGCAACGAGGCGGGCGACGAGGTGGCCCGCAACGCGTCGCCCTTCACGGTCGAGCCGGGCAAGTTCACCTACCGCCTCGTGCGGGGTGAGCTCACCTTCGAGGCGGTCGGCACCATCGAGGCGCACTGCCGGGTCGGGCAGGGCCCGGTGATCGTGGTGCCCCTCACCCTCATCCCCGCTCCCGCCGCCTGAGGGGCCGGTGCCGTTCACCGCCGCCCTCTCCGAGCACCCGGTGCCCGCCACCGCCGTGGCGGAGGTGGCAGGTGAGGTGCTCGAGCGTCTGGGACCGGGGCCGGACCTGGCCGTGCTGTTCGTCACGCCGCACCACGCCGGTGCACTGGAAGATGCGGCCTCCGCCCTCGACGACATCCTTCGGCCGGGCACCCTCCTCGGGTGCGCCGCCGTCAGCGTGCTCGGCACGGCCAGGGAGGTCGAGCGGGCGCCGGCCGTGAGCCTGTGGGCCGGCCGCTTCGGGCCCACCCGGGCCGTGCGCCTCACGGCTGCCCGCACCCTCGACGGTGTGGTCGTCGAGGGGTGGCCAACCGACCTCGACTTCGATCCGGGCGCCTTCCTCCTTCTGGCCGACCCGTTCTCGTTCCCCGTCGACGCCCTGTACGCCGACTTGGCCGAGCGCCACCCCGGGCTCCCGGTGATCGGCGGCAACGCCTCCGCTGCCGTCGGGCCGGGTGGCAACCGCCTCGTGCTCGACCGCATGGTCCACACCGCCGGTGCAGTGGGTGTCCTCGTCGGTCCGGGCGTCGAGATCGAGACGGTGGTGTCGCAGGGCTGTCGCCCCATCGGCCGGCCCTACATCGTCACCCGGGCGGAGCGGGGCCACGTCTTCGAGCTGGCCGGTATCCCCGCCCTCGAGCGGCTGGTGCAGATGAGCGCCGACGGCATGTCCGAGGCCGACATCGACCTCATCGACAACGGCCTGCACCTCGGTCAGGTGATCGACGAGCACAAGCTCGACTACGAACGGGGCGACTTCCTCGTGCGCAACGTGCTCGGCGCCCACCAGGCCGATGGCGCCATCGTGGTGGACGAGTTCGTCCCCGTCGGCGCCACCGTCCAGTTCCACGTGCGGGACGCGGCCACCGCCGACGAGGACCTCCGCCAGCTGCTCGCAGGCCGCGAAGCGGGCGGGGCGCTCGTGTTCACCTGCAACGGTCGCGGGGTACACCTCTTCGGTGCACCCGATCACGACGCCGCTGTGCTCGACGAGCGGGTCGGCGCCCCGGCCGCTGGGTTCTTCGCCGCCGGCGAGTTCGGTCCCGTGGGCGGCCGCAACTTCCTCCACAGCTTCACCGCCTCGATCGCCCTTTTCCGGGACGCAGAGCGGCCTGCTCAGCTACCCCCTCAGCGAGTGGCTCAGTAGGGTGGGCGCATGAGCGAGACGGATCTGGAGCAGCTGGGCATCAACGTCATCCGCGGCCTGGCGATGGACATGCCGCAGGCGGCCAACTCGGGCCACCCCGGCACGGCGATGGCGCTGGCGCCACTGGCCCATGTGCTGTGGACCAAGGTGATGCGCCACGACCCGAGCGAGCCCGACTGGCCGGACCGTGACCGCTTCGTGCTGTCCGTCGGCCACGCCTCGGTGCTGCTGTACTCCATGCTCTACCTCACGGGCTACCCGGATCTCACCCTCGATGACCTCAGGAACTTCCGGCAGTGGGGCAGCAAGACCCCCGGCCACCCCGAGGTCCATCACACCAAGGGCGTGGAGGTCACCACCGGCCCCCTGGGCCAGGGCTTCGCCAACGCCGTGGGCATGGGCGTGGCCGAGCGTTTCCTGCGGGCACGGTTCTCGCCCGAGGTGTGCGACCACCACACGTTCGTGTTCTGCAGCGACGGCGACCTCGAGGAGGGCGTGAGCCACGAGGCGGGCTCACTCGCCGGCCACCTCGGCCTCGGCCGACTGGTCTACGTCTACGACGACAACCACATCACCATCGACGGGCCCACCGAGCTGTCCTTCAGCGAGAACGTGCCCAAGCGCTTCGAGGCCTACGGCTGGCACGTGGACGACATCGGCCAGGTGGCGAACGACACCGGGGCCCTCGAGGCCGCGCTGCGGGGCGCCATGGCCGTCGAGGACAAGCCGTCGATGATCGTGCTGCGCAGCCACATCGGCTACCCGTCGCCCAAGTACACCGACACCTCCGCCGCCCACGGCAACCCGCTGGGCGACGACGAGATCGCGATCACGAAGCAGCTCATGGGCCTCCCGGCCGACGAGAAGTTCTACGTGCCCGCCGAGGTGCTCGAGATGTACCGCCAGTGCATCCCCCGTGGCCAGGCCATTCGCCGGGAGTGGGAGCAGCGCCTCCAGGCATGGACCGGCGACCGGAAGCGCTACGAGGCATGCCTCGACGGCCGCGGCCTCACCGGGTGGGAAGCCAAGCTGCCCACGTTCGAGGCGGGCAAGGCCATGGCCACCCGCAAGGCCAGCGGCGCGTGTGTGCAGGCCATCGCCGACGACGTGCCCGGCCTCCTGGCCGGCGGCGCCGACCTCACAGACAACACCGGCACCTTCCTCAAGGAGCACGGCGTGCAGTCGGCCGCCGAGCCCGGCGGGCGTCTCCTGTACTACGGCATCCGTGAGCACGCCATGGGCTCGCTCATGAACGGCGCTGCCCTGCACGGTGGCGTGGTGCCCGTCGGTGGCACCTTCTTCATCTTCAGCGACTACATGCGCCCCGCCGTCCGCCTGGCCGCCATCAGCGAGGCCAAGGTCGTCTACTCGTGGACGCACGACTCGGTCGGCCTCGGTGAGGACGGGCCCACCCACCAGCCCATCGAGCAGATCGCCGCCATCCGGGCCATTCCCCATCTGCGGGTCATCCGCCCGGCCGACGCGAACGAGACGGCCCATGCATGGCGGGTGGCGATCAACTCCGACGGCCCCACCGCCCTCCTCCTCACCCGCCAGGACGTGCCCGTGCTCGAGGGCACGGCCGACCGGGCCGACGATGTGGCGAGGGGCGCCTACGTCCTCGAAGCCGGGGCTGAAGATCCCGACCTGATCCTGGTGGGCACCGGCAGCGAGGTCCACATCTGCCTGGGCGCGGCCGAGCAGCTGGCCACCGAGGGCGTGGTGGCGCGCGTCGTGTCCATGCCCTCGTGGGAGCTGTTCGAGGCCCAGGACGACGACTACCAGGAGTCGGTGCTCCCCTCCGACGTGCCCACCCTCGCCGTCGAGGCGGGCGCTTCGTTCGGTTGGGACCGCTGGGCCGACGACTCGGTTTCCATCGACAACCGGTTCGGCGCCTCGGCCCCGGGCAAGGTCGTGCTGGAGAAGCTCGGCTACTCGCCCAGGAACGTGGCGGAGCGGGCGAGGGCCCTCCTGGCCGCCTTGGAGGACGAGGAATGACGGACGCCGGCGGCTCAAGCACCGAGCGCAGCCGGCTCCACGAGCTGTACGCGATCCACGGGCAGAGCCCCTGGATCGACAACCTGACCCGCACCATGATCGCCTCCGGCCACCTCCGGGACGTGGTGGACCGCGGCGTCCGTGGGGTCACCTCCAACCCCACGATCTTCGCCAAGGCGTTCGAGGCGGGCACCGACTACGACGAGGCGTTCGCCGACCTCGTCCAGGTCCACAGCGTGGAGGACGCCTACTGGGAGCTGGTGATCGACGACGTCCTGCACGCCCTCGAGATCCTCCGCCCGGTGCACGAGGAGAGCAGGGGCACCGACGGCTTCGTGTCCATCGAGGTGGCGCCCGCCATCGCCCACGACGCGGTGGCCACAGCCAGAGCGGCCCGGTTCCTGCACAGCCGCATCGACCGCCCGAACCTGCTGGTGAAAATCCCCGCCACCAAGGAAGGCGTCGCCGCCATCCGCACCATGGTGGGCGAGGGCGCCGACGTCAACGTCACCCTCATCTTCGGGCTGGAGCGCTACGACGAGGTCATCGAGGCGTACCTGTCCGGCCTGGAGGCGGTCGAGGGCGACCTCAGCGGCATCCAGGGTGTGGCCTCGTTCTTCGTGAGCCGGGTCGACACTCTGGTCGACCGCCTGCTCGACGAGATCGCCACGCCGGAAGCCCTGGCCCTGCGGGGAAAGGTGGCCGTGGCCCAGGCCCAGGTCGCCTACCAGCACTTCCTCCAGGCGTTCTCGGGGCCTCGCTGGGAGGCGTTGCGGGCGCGCCGCGCCTGCCCGCAGCGGCCGCTGTGGGCCTCCACGTCCACCAAGAACCCCGCCTATCCCGAGCTCCTCTACGTCGACAGCCTGATAGGGCCCGACACGGTGAACACCATGCCGGACGCCACTCTTGAGGCGTTCGCCGACCACGGCACGCCCGCCCGCACGATCGACGTCGACGACGACGAGGCGCGCATCGTGCTCGAACAGGTCGCCGCCGTCGGCGTCGACATGGACGACGTGGCCATGATCCTCGAGGGCGAGGGCGTGGCGTCGTTCGCCAAGTCCTACGACGAGCTGCTGCAACGCCTCGACGACAAGGCCAACGCCCTCACCGGCGGGGCCGGATGACCGTGACGAGCGACGCCGGGACAGCAGAGCTGCTGGCCCGGCTTCGGGCCGGCGACGCCGGGCTGTGGCCCGAGGGCAATGTCTCGCCCAACCGGCTTGGGTGGATCACCGTCCCCGAGCGCATGCGCTCAGAGGCGGGGGACATCGGCGCATGGGCGGCGGGCATCGACGCCTCCAAGGTGGTGCTGCTCGGCATGGGCGGCTCGTCCCTCGGCCCCGAGGTGCTGCGGGCAGCGGTCGGCTCCGACCGGCTGGTCGTGCTCGACACCACCGAGCCCGAGACCATCGCTGCTGTCGACACGGACGACGCCTTCTTCCTCGTCTCGTCCAAGTCGGGCACCACCCTCGAGGTGATGGCGCTCCTGGCCCATTTCCGCGAGCGGGTGCCCGACGGCAGCCGCTACGCCGCCATCACCGACCCGGGCACCCCCCTGGCCGACATGGCCGCCGACTTCGGCTTCAACCGGCTGTTCGTCAACCCGCCGGACATCGGTGGGCGCTATTCGGTGCTGTCGTATTTCGGGTTGGTGCCCGCCGCCCTGTGCGGGATCGACGTGGCCGGGTTGTGCGACCGGGCCCTGGCCACTGAGGCCACCGCCGCCGTGGAACTCGGGCTGGCCGCTGCCCACGCGGCCAAGGACGGTCGCGACAAGCTCACCGTGGTGGTGCCCGAGCCGTTCGCCGCCTTCGGCCTGTGGGTGGAGCAGTTGGTGGCGGAGTCCACCGGCAAGCGGGGCACGGGGTGCGTACCTGTGCCCACCACCGAGGTCGAGATGGGCGACGACCGCCACCTGGTGGCCCTCGAGCTTTCCGACCCGCTCGAGCTGGGCGCCGAGTTCTACAAGTGGGAGATCGCCGTGGCCGTAGCCGGCCACGCTCTCGGCGTCGACCCGTTCGACGAGCCCGACGTGGCGGTGGCCAAGGCCAACACGGCCAAGGTCCTGTCCTCGCTGCCGCTGCCCGAGCTCGAGTCGGCCGACCCTGCCGGCGTCACCGCCTGGCTGGAGGAGCAGGTCCGCCCCGGCGACTACGTGGCCGTGCTGGCCTACCTTCCCTACAAGCACGGCGACGCCCTGGAGCGGGTGCGCCACTCGCTGCGCGACGGCCTCGGGGGCATCGCCGTCACGGCCGGCTACGGGCCCCGCTATCTGCACTCCACTGGCCAGATGCACAAGGGCGGGCCCAACACGGTGGTGGTAGTGCAACTCGTGCCCCGCACGTCGGCGCCCTCGGTGCCCATACCGTCCCACCCGTACGACTTCAACACCCTCATCGAGGCGCAGGCCATGGGCGACCTCCAGTCGCTCGGGGAGCGCGGCCGGCGCGTCCGGCGCTTCGCGGTGGACGACCTGAAGGAGGTGCGCTGATCCGCATCGGCATGGTGGGCCTCGGACGCATGGGCGCCAACATGACCAGGCGCCTGGTCGACGCCGGCCACGAGGTGGTCGCCTACGACCGTGACCTCACGCTGGTGGCGAAGGCGGCCGACGAGGGGGCCATCGGCGCCGCCGGCCTCGAGGAGATGATCGGCAAGCTCCCCGCTCCGCGTGCCGTGTGGCTGATGGTGCCGGCCGGCGACGTCACCCGGTCGGCCATCGACGCGGTGTCCGCCCTGATGGACGAGGGCGACACCATCGTCGACGGCGGCAACTCCCGGTTCACCGACGCCCAGGCCCGTTCGGCCAAGCTGGCCGGGAAGGCAATCGCCTTCGTCGACGCCGGCGTGTCCGGCGGTGTGTGGGGGCTGAAGAACGGGTACTGCCTCATGGTGGGCGGCGACCGTGACGCGGTGCGCCGGCTGGAGCCCGTGTTCATGGCCCTGGCCCCTGAGAACGGCTATGCCCACGTGGGGCCGTCGGGCGCCGGCCACTACACCAAGATGATCCACAACGGGATCGAGTACGGCCTGCTCCAGGCCTACGCCGAGGGTTTCGCCCTCCTCGAGGCGGCGCCCGAGTTCAACCTCGACCTGCACCGCATCGCCTCGTTGTGGAACCACGGCTCGGTGGTGCGCTCGTGGCTCCTCGAGCTCACCGAGCTGGCCCTCGCCAACCCCGATCAGTTCGCCCAGGTCAAGGGCGTGGTGGCCGACTCGGGCGAGGGTCGCTGGACGGTGGAGGAGGCGGTGAACCGCTCAGTGCCGGCTCCGGTGATCACCGCCTCGCTCTTCGCCCGCTTCGCCTCCCGGGACGAGGAGCGCTATGCCGCCCGCATCGTCGCCGCCCTGCGTAACCAGTTCGGCGGGCACTCGTTCTTCACCGAAGCCATGGCGGCCGAGGACCAGAAGGAGTCCTCCGACCACGACCCAGGCGATGTGACCACGCCAGAGACGTGAGCCGTCGGCCCCGGTGACCGACGCCAACCCGCTCCTCGAAGGGCTGGACTCCGATCGCCGGGCCCCGCCGTGTGTGCTGGTCGTCTACGGCGCCTCGGGCGACCTCACCCAGCGCAAGCTGATCCCCGCCCTGGAGGCCCTGGCTTCCGACGGCCGCCTGTCCCCCGCCTTCGCCGTCGTCGGCGTGGCCCGCACCGAGATGACCGACGAGGAGTTCCAGGCCCGTGTGCGCAGGGCCGTCCCCGAGGCCAGCGGGGCGTGGGAGGCCGTGGTGGGCAACTTCCGCTACGTCGCCGGCAGCTACACTGGCGACGAGACGTTCGAGCGCCTCGGGCAGGTACTCACCGAGCTCGACGAGCAGGTGGGCACGTCGGGCAACCGGGTCCACTACATGGCCACCGTTCCCGAGGTGTTCGAGGGGGTCACCGCCGGCCTCGGCCGCCACGGCCTGGGCGAGCCCCGCGACGAGGGCTCCTTCGTGCGCCTGGTGATCGAGAAGCCGTACGGCCGGGACCTGGCCGGCGCCCTGCACCTGGACCAGGCCATCCACGAGGTGTTCCGGGAGGAGCAGATCTACCGGATCGACCACTACCTCGGGAAGGAGACGGTCCAGAACGTCCTCGCCCTGCGCTTCGCCAACGCCATCTTCGAGCCCATCTGGAACCGGCGCTACGTCGACCACGTGCAGATCACCGTGGCCGAGTCGCTCGGCATGGGCCACCGCGGCGGGTTCTACGAGACGGCCGGCGCCCTGCGCGACATCGTGCAGAACCATGTGCTCCAGGTGCTGGCCCTCACCCTCATGGAGCCCCCTGCCACCATCGACGCCAAGGGCATCCGGGACGAGAAGGTGAAGGCGCTGCGGGCGGTCGACATCCCGGCGCCCGACGATGTGACCATCGACGTGGTGCGCGGCCAGTACGACAGCGGCTGGGTGGAGGGCGAGGAGGTGCCCGGCTACCGGGAGGAGGAGGGCGTGGACCCGGCCAGCCGCACCGAGACCTACGTGGCCATGCGGATGAGGATCGACAACTGGCGGTGGGCCGGCGTGCCGTTCTACGTCCGTACCGGAAAGCGCCTGCCCAAGCGGGTCACCGAGGTGGCCATGGAGTTCCAAGACGTCCCCCACCTGCCATTCGGCTCCAAGGAGACCCGCGGCCTCGGCCCCAACGCCCTGGTGCTGCGCATCCAGCCCGACGAGGGCATCTCGCTGCGCTTCGGCGCCAAGGTGCCGGGCCAGGCCTTCCGGGTACGCAGCGTGTCCATGGACTTCTCCTACGGCGCCGCTTTCCTGGAGGAGACGCCCGACGCCTACGAGCGCCTCCTGCTCGACGCCATGGTTGGCGACCCCACCTTGTTCATCCGGGCCGACGAGGTGGAGCAGGCGTGGCGGATCGTCCAGCCCATCCAGGAGCTCTGGTCCGACGATGCCACCCCGCTGGCCCGGTACGGGGCCGGCTCGTGGGGGCCGAGGGAGGCGGACCGCCTCCTCGAACGGGACGGGCGGCGGTGGCGCAGCCCGTAGCGCACAGCGACCTCGACGGCTGGCGGGGCGAGGATGTGCGCCTCGGCCAGGTCCTCGACGCCCTGGCCGAGCTGCGCCACCACCGCCAGGGCGGCGCCACCCGGGCCAGCGTCACCAACCTTGTCGTGGTTTCGCGCCACGACGACGAGGTGGAGCAGGCGTGCGACGCCGTCCACCGACTCGGGCGGCGCCACCCCGGTCGCAACATCGTGCTCCTCGCCTCCCCCGGGGCCGGCCCCTCCCGCATCG
Source organism: Actinomycetes bacterium (assembly GCA_023264975.1). Lineage (GTDB taxonomy): Bacteria > Actinomycetota > Acidimicrobiia > Acidimicrobiales > JAHFUS01. The sequence goes on from JAHFUS010000018.1 coordinate 49,405, forward strand.
ACGCCGAGGTGCGGCTGCACGGATCGGTGGCGGAAGGGCACGCGGTGTGGTCGGAGGACGTCCGCCTGGTCGTCCAGGGCCCGCTGGCCGGCCATCTGGAGTCGCTCATCGAGCCCTTGACCCTGCCCGACCTGCCAGTGGCGGTGTGGTTCGTGAGCGGCCTGCCCGACCCGCACGATCCGCTCGTCCTGGCCGCCACCACCGTGGTGGTCGACGGCGACACCCTGGCGGACGCGACGTCGGTGGCGGCCATGGCCCGCCTGGCCGCCCGGCGGGTGGTGTTCGACCTGTGCTGGGAGCGACTGCGCCCGTGGCGCCAACTGCTGGCCGGTGCATTCGAGGTCCCCGCCGCCCGCCCGTTCCTGGCCGGGGTGACGCGCGTCGAGGTGGAGGGACCGCAGTGGCCCAGCGCCCTGCTGGGCGGATGGGCCGCCTCCCGGCTCGGCCTGCCCCCGTCGGCCATCGGGCGTGCGCCGGCGGCCACACCGGCCATCCGGTTGGTGGCGGAGCACGGCGGGCAGGTCGCCACGTTCGTGGCCGAGCAGGCTGAGGGTGCAGGCGGGACCCCGGTCGTGCGGCTGGTGAGCAGCCTCGCCTCCCCCGGCGCCCGCCCGGACAGGCTCTCGTTGCCGGAGGACCCGACGGCCTGGGCGCTCGGCGAGGTGCTCACCCGCAGCGGGCGTGACCGGCCCGGGAGGTCGGTCCGTCAGGCAGCTCGCTTTGGGGCCATCCCACAGGGATGGTCCACCGGCGACCGGGTGCAGGGCCAGGCGCTCCAGGCGGCCGTCGCCCTCGCCGGACCACCCCCACAAGCGGAGGCGTCCGCAGGACCACCGGCCTCATAGGCTCCGCCGTGTGAACGGAGAGCTTCTCGTTGTCGACGACGTGGCGGGCAGCTTCGCGGAGTGCGTGACCGAGGCGTTCCGGCAGCGTGTCGGCGACGAATTCTCGTTCGCCCTGTCCGGCGGGGAGACGGCCCGGCGCTGCTACGAGCGGCTGGCCGCCGACTCGATCGAGTCCATGGACTGGTGGCTGGTCGACGTTTACTGGGGCGACGAGCGGTGCGTGGCGCCCGACCACGCCGACTCCAACGAGCGGCTCGGGCGCCAGGCGCTCCTGGAGAGGGTGGGTGGGGCCCAGTCGGTGCACCCGATGCGCTGCGAGGAGGGCCCCGACCCCTATCAGCTGCGGGTGGGCGAGCTGGGCCGCTTCGACGTCGTCCATCTGGGCCTCGGCAGCGACGGCCACACCGCCTCACTGTTCCCGGGCTCGCCGGGCCTCGAGGCCGACCCCGGCCGCCTGGTCGTCATGAACGAGGACCCGTCGGGCCGCAACCCCCACCGGCGCATGACGCTCACGCTCTCGGGCATCGCCCGGGCCCGCCTGGCCCTGTTCACCGTGTCGGGCGAGGAGAAGCAGGAGGCCATGCAGCGGGTGGCCGACGGCGACGACCTCCCGGCCGCCCGGGTGCGGGCCGACCGGGTCGTGTGGCTGGTCGACCCCGCTGCCGCGCCCCGCTGAATCGTCAGGGCCCCGAACACGCCCGGCGCGCCGTAGACTTTCGTGTACGTGGCGGGACTCGTCCGCCGAAGGGAGCACGGCATGAAGATCGGCATCGTAGGCAAGGGCGGCGTGGGGAAGACGACCACATCGGCGTTGCTGTGCCAGGTGTACGCCCGCCGGGGCCAGCGGGTCCTGGCCGTCGACACCGACTCCAATCCGAACCTCGCCCTCAGCCTGGGCCTCAGCCCCGACGACGCCGACCGCGTCCCCGTGCTGCCCCGCTCCCTCGTGGTGGGCACCGGCAACGGCGCCATCACGCCGGCCGACCTGCTGCGTGACTACGGCGTGGCCACCCCGTCGAGCGTCACCCTCCTCAACGCCATGGCCATAACCCAAGCGGGGGCCGGCTGAACCTGTTCCAGCCACGCTGCCGTGCGCAGCCTTCTGGGAGCAGCCATCGAGGAAGAGGCCGACGTCACGCTGGTCGACATGGAGGCGGGGCTGGAGCACCTGTCGCGCTCGGGCGGCACGCTGGCGTACGCCGACGTGCTCCTGATGATCATGGAACCGTCGCGCAAGTCGATCCTGACCGCCGGGCGCACCATCGCCCTGGCCCATGAGCTCGGCATCCCCCTCGTCTACGGCGTCGGCAACAAGGCCCGCATGCCCGAAGACAAGGAGTTCTTCGAGTCGGTGGCGGCCGAGTACAACGTGCCCCTCGCCGGCATCATCCCCCATGACCCCGACGTGATCGAGGCCGACCGCTCCGGCGAGAACATGTCCCTCGAGCAGGGCCTGCCGGTGCGCCAGGCGGTCGACGCCATCGTCGCCTTCGTCGACAAGGCCATCGCCGGCGAGAACCCCGGCCAGGCCGAGCGGGAGGCGTTGCTCAAAGAGCGCGAGCGGGTCGACAAGCGGCTCGCAGAGCTCAGCGCCGAGTAGCCCGACGAGCAACCGACAGCGCCGGCATCGCCGGCGTTGTCGCGTTCGCGAGCATGCAGGAGCTCCCGACGGCATGAGGGCCCGGATTCCGGACGCTGACGCCGTCGCAACCTCCGCCGGCCTGCGGAGCCCCGGCTAGGTCGCCTTCGACTCCAATACCTCTACAACGAACCACAGCGGCTCGTCGGGACCGATGTCGGCCCCCGAGCCCTGCGGCCCGTAGGCGAGCGCCGAGGGGATGCCGAGGAGGCGCTTGCCGCCCACCTTCATGCCCGGGATGCCCTGGGTCCACCCCGGGATCACCCCCGACAGGGCGAAGGTGGCGGGCTCCTTGCCGTAGGAGTAGTCGAAGATCTTGCCCGTGCTGCAGGCCACGCCGATGTAGTTGACGGTGATGGTGGCCCCGGGCGCCACGACGGCGCCGGTGCCCTCGGAGATGTCCTCCATGATCAGCTTCTCCGGCGCCGGCCCCTCCTTCACCGCCACCTCAGGGGCGCCGGCGGGCAGGGGGTCGGCCGTCTTCACGCACGGCTTGCCGGCAGCCGAGCCGGGTGCCGCCGGGGTGGGCGCGGTGGTGTTGGTGCTGTCGCCCGCCGTCACATCGGTCTTGTCGTCGTCGCCGCCGGCGATCAAGAAGGCGAACACGCCGATGAGGCCGATGGCGGCGACGATCGACACCGCGGCGATGAGGCGCTTGCGCCGCTTGGCGGCGCGCTGCTGGGCGGCGCGGGCCCGCTCCAACTTCGCCCGCTGCACGGCCCGCTGTCGGTTCTTCTGCACGCTCGGCACGGCGGGGACGCTAGCAAGACGCCAGGGCCCGATCCGGTCGCCCGGTTGCCTGGTCGCGCCGGCGGCACGGCCGGAATTCTCGCCGGCGAACCGCCGTGAACTTCGCAGGGATCTGCCGGACGGGCGGAGCGGCGGCTCCGGGACGTAGGTTGTGGGTCATGGGCCCGGACCTGCTGGCCGCCTCCCTGGCCGACCTGGCGGCGGCGGCGGCGGCGGTACGGGACGAGGCCTACGGCCGGCGGGTGACCTTCTCCCCCAAGGTCTTCATCCCCCTCACCCGGCTGTGCCGGGACCGTTGCGGCTACTGCACCTTCGCCACCGCGCCGGCCCGCCTGGAGTCGCCGTACCTCTCCCCCGAGCAGGTGCTCGACATCGCCCGGGCCGGCGCCGCCGCCGGCTGCCTCGAGGCCCTGTTCACCCTCGGCGAGGCGCCCGAGGACCGCTACCCGGTGGCGGCGGAGTGGCTGCGGGAGCGGGGCTACGCCTCCACCGTGGACTACCTGGTCGCCGTGTGCGCCCTCGTGCGCGACGAGACGGGCCTGCTCCCCCACGCCAACGCGGGCGCCCTCGACGGCCGGGACCTGGCCCGCCTACGCGAGGTCGCCCCCTCGCAGGGGATGATGATCGAGTCGCTCCGGGCCGACCTGGCCTGCCACACCGGGGCGCCGGACAAGACGCCCGAGCGGCGCCTGGCCACACTGGAGGCGGCGGGCGAGCTGTCGATCCCGTTCACCACCGGCATCCTGTGCGGCATCGGCGAGACCCGGCAGGACCGGCTGCAGGCACTGGAGGCCATCGCCGGCTCGGCCCGCCGCCACGGTCACGTGCAGGAGGTGATCGTGCAGAACTTCGTGCCCAAGGCGGGCACGGCCATGCACCGGGCGGCGGCCTGCCCGACCGACGAGCACCTGTGGTCGGTGGCGGTGGCCCGACTCGTGCTCCCCCCCGAGGTGCACGTGCAGGCGCCGCCCAACCTGGCCGACGACTTCGGTCCCCTGCTCGACGCCGGCATCGACGACTGGGGCGGCGTCTCCCCCGTCACGCCCGACCACGTGAACCCCGAACGCCCGTGGCCCGCCCTCGACCGGCTGCGGGCGGTCACCGAGGAGCGGGGCTTCACCCTCGCTCCCCGGCTCACCGCCTACCCCGAGTTCGTGGCCGGCGCCGGCCGCTGGCTGGCGCCGACGACCCGCACCGCCGTGCTCCACCGCAGTGACGCCGAGGGCCTCGGTCGTGACGACGCCACGTGGCACGCGGGCGCCGACGTCCGCCCGCCCGACGTCCTCGGCCCGACCGGCCCTCCGGTCGGGCGCGTGCGCGGCGGCCGGGTGGCCGAGGTGCTGGAGGGCGTGACGGCGGGTCAGGAAGCCGGGGTCGGGGAACTGGTCGCGCTGTTCGGTGCCCGTGGGCCCGAGGTCCGCCAGGTGGCCGACGTGGCGGACGACCTCCGCCGGCAGGCCGTGGGCGACACGGTCACCTGGGTGGCCAACCGGAACATCAACTACACCAACGTGTGCACGTTCAAATGCCGCTTCTGCGCCTTCTCCAAGGGCCCGCTGTCGCTGAACCTGCGAGGGGCGCCGTACCTGCTGGAGCTGGACGAGATCACCCGCCGCGTGGCCGAGGCCGAGGAGCGGGGCGCCACCGAGGTGTGCCTCCAGGGCGGCATCCACCCCAGCTTCGACGGCGACTACTACCTCCACGTGATCGAGGCGGTGCGGAAGGCGTCGCCCGCCATCCACATCCACGGCTTCACCGCCCTCGAGGTGACCGAGGGGGCCAGGCGCCTGGGCGAGCCGTTGGCCGACTACCTGCGCCGGCTCATGGACGCCGGCCTACGCACCCTGCCGGGCACGGCGGCCGAGATCCTCGACGACGAGATCCGCGCCGTGCTGTGCGCCGACAAGGTGACCACCGACGAGTGGCTCGATGCGCATCGGGCCGCCCACTCGGTCGGCCTGCGGTCCAACGTCACCATCATGTTCGGCTCGATCGAGCGGCCGGTGCACTGGGCCCGTCACCTGATCCGCACCCGGGACCTGCAGAAGGAGACCGGCGGCTTCACCGAGTTCGTGCCGCTGCCCTTCGTGCACATGGCGGCCCCGATCTACCTCCAGGGCAACAGCCGCCGGGGCCCCACGTTCCGCGAAGCCCTCCTGATGCACGCCGTCGGGCGCATCGCATACCACGGCTGGATCCCGAACATCCAGGTGTCGTGGGTGAAGATGGGCGTGCACGGGGCCCGCCAGGTGCTGCGGGCGGGGGCCAACGACCTGGGCGGCACCCTCATGGACGAGAACATCTCCCGGGCGGCCGGCGCCGACCACGGCCAGGCAATGGACGAGGCCGGGTTCCGGGCGCTCGTCGAGCCGCTCGGGCGGCCGCTGGCTCAGCGCAGCACGCTCTACGCCCCGGTGCCCGCCTGCACGTAGGACCGGGCGACGGCGAGTAGACCGTTCCCCCGACATGACCGAACGCCTCCCGCGCTACCGCACCGGCGACGAGGACCTGGACCGCCGCATCACCGAGCTGCTCGACGCGGCCGGCGCCGGCGCCAACCGGGACCAGTTGTTCCAGATCCTCGTGACCGGCGTGGGCCTGGCGGGCGACGACGTCGAGCGCCTCGACCTCAAGATCACCAACGCCGCCCTGCGCGAGCTGCGGGGGGCGTTCCGGGTATTCGCCCCCTACCGCTCGGCACGCAAGGTCACCATGTTCGGGTCGGCCCGCACCCTGCCCGACGACCCGCTGTACGCCCAGGCCCGGCAGACGGCCCGGCTGGTGGCGGCGGCCGGATGGATGGTGGTGACGGGAGCCGGGCCCGGGATCATGGCCGCCGGCATGGAGGGCGCCGGCCGCGACCAGTCGATGGGCATCAACATCCGCCTGCCCTTCGAGCAGGGCGCCAACGAGTTCATCGCCGGCGACCCCAAGCTGGTGGAGATGAAGTACTTCTTCACCCGCAAGCTGATGCTGCTGAAGGAGTCGTCCGGCTTCGTGGTGCTGCCCGGCGGCTACGGCACCCTCGACGAGGCCCTCGAGCTGCTCACCCTGATGCAGACGGGCAAGGCAGACCCCGCGCCCGTCGTCCTCCTCGACGCCGCAAACGGGTCGTACTGGACGGCGTTCGAGCACTTCATGCGCACCGAGGTACTGTCCCGCGGCCTGGTGTCGCCCGAGGACCGCGTCCTCTACCGCATCACCGATGACCCCCAGGAGGCGACGGCCGAGGTCCTCGGCTTCTACCGGAACTACCACTCCCGCCGGGTCGTCGGCCACCGGATGGTGATCCGGCTCCAGGCTGAACCCACGGCGGCGGAGCTGGCCGGGCTGTCCGACGAGTTCGCCGACATCTGCGTGGGTGGCGCCATCGAGGCCAGCGGCCCGCTGCCGGCCGAGGTCGCCGACCACGACGACGTGGCGCTCCCTCGAATCGTCCTCGAGTTCGATCACATCGGCCTCGGGCGCCTGCGCTCCATGATCGATCGGCTGAACCGGCTCTCAAGCGCTCCCCCGGCGCGGTCGATGACCGCTGGGTGATGCTGCACCTGTCGACAATTGCAACAAAGCGCCAGCGGCGGGGGTTGTGACCGGCCCTGCGCTGCAGTCGGTCGCCTACAGGCTGTCGCCCGCCGGCGGCCGCTTCCGCTGGTCCCAGGGGTGCACCGAGGTGGCCAGCGCCGTGTGGCGCGACCACTGCTGGGACGTGCACCGCAGCAACGACGACGCGACCGTGCTGTCGCTGGTCGCAGGTTCGATGGACGGCCGCACGCGCATCGCCCTCGTCGACCACCAGAACCGCCGGGCTGCGACCTTCTCGCCGGCCGAGCCGATGTCCCGCTCGCACATCGCCATGGTGCGCGACAGTTGGGATGCACCGGCGATGCTCGTGCGGGCCGACGGCCCCACCGGCCTCCACATCATCAACCCGGTGGGCGAGCTCCTCGCCCTGTCCAGCCGGCGCCGGCCGCCCGAAGGCGCCGGCTGCAACGTGCTGGTGACGGCCGAGGGCGCCACCCACGG